>JANXXL010000306.1 GCA_025350625.1 Bryobacterales bacterium
CACGTCAGCACAAGGATCTGAACATTCTGCCCCGCGCGCATCAGGATATCGAACATTCTCTCAATGCGGAGGTCATCACTGAAAGCCAGAGCGTCATCGAGGATGACGGTTGCCGGACGACCTTGCGTAAGCAAAAGTTCCGCAAAGGCAAGACGCGTGAGCACTGCAAGCTGTTCCTGTGTTCCGTCGCTGAGGCGATCAAACGCCTCGGCGGTCCCGTTGCGCTGAATGGCGCTTATGCTCAGGTTCTCGTCGAGCACCAGACCCGTGCCTGGCAGCAACATCTTCAGGTATGGCTCGACGCGGCTCACTACTGGAGCCAGATAGAGAGCTTTGGCCTCTCGTTCGGCCTCACGCAGGGTCTGCTGGAGTAGTTGAAGAACAGCGGTCTCCTCCTCGTAGCCTTTCACCGCCGCCTCAAGCCGGGCTTGCTCCGCTCTTGTAACCTCAAGTGCTTCTTCGACGCCGGCACCCTCGCTGGCCTCGATCAACGTCGTGAGCCGCGTGATTTCATTGTTCAGCCCAGCAACAGCATCCTGATGATTTCGTCCGGCAGCCTCAAGGCGCCTAATGCGCACGTCGATAGCTTCAACCGTTTCCCCCTGGTTATTCTGGAGTGTCGTGAGAGCGGTCTGTTGCTCGGTGGCCCGCAGCGTGAGTTCATTGGCATGGGCCGAGAGTTCTTCGTCACTGGCTTGGGACCGGCCCGCCGTAAGGGCGGCTTGCTTCGTCTCAAGAGTGCCACGCCGCCCGGCTAGGCGTTGCTCCAGCTCTTGCAACGTTGCGGTCGCTTCGGCGAGCACGCCCTTTGGTCCTTCCACCGCCGCCTCGGCCGTCGCAATGTCAGCAGCCAGTTGTTCGGCTCTTTCATGAGTCTCAGAAATTTCCTTCGCGATCTCCGCAGTCGTTGGCAGCGCGGAAAGGCCCAGCACTTCTAATTCCGTTTTGAGCCGGCCCCGTAATTCCCTCACACGAGTCTGGCGCGCGTCCAGGCCTGCTGCCAGCTTGGTCGACGGGTCTCGCGGCGCAAGCCCCGCAATCTCACGGCGAACATCTGCGAGCTGCTGCTCCAACTCACGGCGCTGCGCCACCGCGTAGCGGGCGGCGGTCAGGTTTTCGGCACCGGCCACCTCAAGCGCCACCTTGAGTTCACTTTCGGCCAGACGACGCCGCTCAAGAATCGCGTCGCGGTCGTGGATTTGCGGTTCGACAGCGATCTTTCCAACCCCTTCGACGCCAATCAACGTTTTGGCGACGACAGCGAGAGACATCGTCGGCGCATCAAGCGGCACACCATCGAGACGCACCCGGCCCAATGCATCCGGCTCGATCGCGAGCGATACCGTGGTCGCGACCGCGTTGAGCGCCGCTTTTGCGCCGGAAAGCTCTGTATCGGCAGCCTCGATCCGCGACACGGCCTCGTCTGTTGCGGTGATCTGACCCATTAACTCGGAGAGCCGGCCGGCCTCAGCCTGTAGGTTTACCGCCTTTGCCAGCGTCGCCTCATGCTGCGCGATCTCGGTATAGAGAGCGGCGGCGCTACGGATGCGCTCAAGTCGCCGACTCTGCTCACCGTTAAGACGCGCCTGCTCACGGAGTTCGGCGAGTCTTTTTTCGCAGGTCTCGACCAGAAGTCTGGTCTCATTCTTGTGGGTCTCGGCCTGGCCAATGTCGGTCGTGAGTCCCTTGATCTCGGCCTCGATCGAGTCGAGTTCTCGCGCCAGCTTCGCACGCTCCGTCACTGCCATCCGTTCGCGTGCCGCCCGCTCCTCTGTGAGCTTCGCCGCATTCCGGGCCGCCTCAATTTCAGCAGCTTTAGTGGCCGCCGCCGTGCGGCGGGTCCGTGCCTCATCAAGCTCACGCCGATGGGTTTCCTCGCTCCAATCGACCTGAAGGTCTTTGCGCTCGCGCTTTTGGCGCGCGAGTGTGTCCATGTATTCAAAGATCTCCCGTCGTTTTTCTTCCAGCTGGTTGGCTCGTCCGCCCACCCCGTCGAGCCGATCTTTGGCATCCTTGAACTTTCCGCGTGGCCCCCGCGCGCTCAGAATTTCTTCAAGCGCGTGGTCTACCGACGCCGGAATCCTCCGGCCCCTCTCGCCGCCTGTGACAACGCCAACTTGGGCCTCGATGCAACCCTGCAAGGTGCGGCGGCCAGCATCGTCAAGCTTGGCATCGCCAAACGAACTACCCTGACGCACCCAGAGCGTTCCCCAAATGCCAGGCTCGCCGCCGCCCCGGCGGCTCGCGAATTCAAGCAGTCGCTGAAGCTCTAACTCCGCCGCCTCGTCTTCGAAGCGACGGTGATCTGAACTGGTCAGCACGGCTTTCCCAGATTGGCCGGCGAAGCGCTTTAGGATGGTCCAGCGCGTACCGTCAAGATCGAAGGCCAGTTCGACCTCCGGTACTGTGCCGTTGACGAAGTGTCGGAAGTTTCTTGCACGCTCGGTCTGTGACTTCGCCTTTTCGAAGATCACACCGTTGATCGCCTCCAGTAGCGTCGATTTGCCGACCTCGTTTTCGCCGACGAGAAGATTGACGCCATCGGTGATTCCATCGACGCCGACGGTGCCGACGAACTTGCGAAAATTTGTGAGGTGGATCGAGCGGATTTTCATGAGACTCCTGCCTGCCGCAGATGCTCAAGGTACAATCGGCGCAAGGCGAGGGAAGCAAGGCGCGCACGCTCTTGATCGGAGCGGTCGTCGGCCATCACTTTGAGCCGGTCCGCCGCCACGCGGACGAAGCCGGAGCGGTCGATATCGTCCATGTCTGCTTCCGTCGGCTCAAGAACCAGCCCGCCATCCTGCCACCGTGTGGCGCACACGGCGGCGCCGATGCCGTGGATGATCCTCTCTTCAAATCTCTTGCGACCGGCCAGCGACAGTGTTCCCGTAACCTGGAGATCGAGCACGACTCTGCTCAAGTCAGGTTCCAGCGCACGAAGTTCCGCCTCCAGGAGATCGATCTGAGAGTCTTCTGTGAGCGTTTTCGTGACCTGGTGCCAGCGGTACCGGCCGACCTCAACGGGTAAAACTGTGGGCACGGCGCGCGCGCCGGCGATATCGACGACAAGTGCGGTGCCGCCGTTGCAGAGCGTCCCGCTGGAACCTGGCGGGCGCTTGAACAGATCCGGCTCTGGTGTACCGGAATACCACACGCGATCATTGATCTGTACCTGCCGGTGCCAATCGCCCATGGCCAGGTAGGCGAGCCCCGCAGTGTCAGCGCGAGTCGGCTCGACGTGGTTTGAGGCCTCGCCATCCGAGCCGAAACCCTGGATGGAGCCGTGCGCCATCCCGATTCGGATGGCTCCCTCTGGCGTGGCCTCTTTATCCATGTAGCCGGTGAGATCGTCTACATTCGCGATATGGGGAAGTGGCGCCGGCAGGAGGAAGACAGGCGTTCCGTCGTCATCCATAATCTTCACGGCACCAGGGCTCGTATGGAGCTGCACGTTCTCCGGGAGATTCGTCCGCAAAAGACGATCCCAGAGGCCGTTCTCCCGCACGTGGTCATGATTGCCAGGCATCAGGTGCCAGGTAACCTTGGAAAACTGCCGCATCCCCTCGATCGGCTTCGCAAGGGTCTGTGGGGAGAGTTGCTGCTTGTCGTAAATGTCGCCAGCCAACAACACAGTCGAGGCCCCGTGTTTCATGGCGAGATCTCCCAGCGTGCGGACAGCCGCTTGCCGCGCATCCTGAAGCAGCACCCCAACTTCAGGATCGAAATACATGAACACTTTGCCGATCTGGAGATCGGAGGAATGAATCAATCGCATTGTGCACTCAGAAGATGGGCCAATACTGGCGGACAGCGTAGTATACGCTTGCTTCCTCTGTTGGGACGAAGGCAGAGGAGTGCTACGTCTGTAGTCGCGGCGCTCGAAAGGGGCCTCGCACGGCAATGCTCTGGGTTTAGTTCTCGCGTCGTTGTTCGGGTCACACCAGGACTAGGAGCACGACGCACGCCCAGAGAAAGCGCGAAGAGGCCCCACGGCATTCTTCGCGTACAGGCAAACAAAACCGCGCCAGCGAGGACGCCAGCGCGGGTTTCACGTTGCTCAGTACTCGCTCGGCAAGTGGATTACGTTGTTGGCAAAGTACAGTGTGATTTCATCCAGCGGGAAATCGGTGTGTTCGATTTCCTTGGTGAACACGATGTTGCCGTTGCCATCGTTGCACGTATGGCAAGGACCGGGCCGGCAACTTGCCACTGCGTTTTGGCCCGTTGCTTCCTGAAGGCGGGCGGAGACGGCTAAACGTAGCTGTGACACGCGCACGGCAGAGACTAACTGCCGTGTCTTCCTTTAGCCACCTGGACCTCGACTTGGCACGTGTGCGGCCGGGGAGCGGCGTGGAGCTACTCCGCAATTATCTCCAATATGCTTCCACCAATGGCAAGCGACTCGGTGACGCGGAGGTCACAGGAGAACCGCTGAACGCTTTCGAAGCCGAGGTTTTCGATTGCCTGTCTGCCAAAGGGCTCAAGCTGATTCCGCAAATGGGTGCTTCGCGTTTCCGCATCGACATGGTTGCTGAACATCCCGAAAAGCCTGGGCGTTATGTCCTCGTGATCGAGTGTGACGGTGCGACGTACCACTCGAGTTATACGGCCAGAGATCGCGATCGGTTAAGACAACAGCAGCTTGAGAATTTGGGATGGCGTTTTCACCGGATCTGGT
>JANXXL010000316.1 GCA_025350625.1 Bryobacterales bacterium
GAACGGGGCAGCCTGGGGCGGTACGCCCAGATGAAATAGCCCGATCGCGCAGAATAGCAGTAGCGGAAGCAGCTTGCCGATGGTCAGCAAATTAATGCTCCATACACCCGGCCGGATGCCGAGATAATTTACCAACGTCAGCACTACGAACACCAGGGTGATCGCCGCGCCGCGTCCCCAGCCGCTGCCCAGCGTCGGCCAAAGATAGCCGGCATATGCGGAGAACGCGTTGCCGAGCGCCGCCGCGCCGACCACCCGCGAGAGAGTCAGCAGCACGCCAATTTGAAAACCCGCGAATCGGCCAAACGCCTCACGTGCGTATAAGTACGGGCCGCCGGACCCTTCAAACAAGCTGCCGGCTTCTGCAAAACAGAGCGCGACTAGAATCACCGCGCCCCCGGCCAGCAAGTACGCGAGCAGGCTGTTGCCGCCCAGCAACTGCGCGACGTTGGCCGGCAGAATGAGGATTCCAGCTCCCACCATTCCGTTTACGGCAATCGCCGTTAGGCTCAGCCAGCCGATGGCCCGAACGGGCGCGGGCGCGACGGGATTTGCCATGGTCGAGAGTGTAGCATGCGTCATAATGAAGAATTCCGCATGCCAGCCGAGCCGTCCGCGTCTCCATCGACACCACTCATGCGGCAGTACCACGGCCTCAAGCAGCAGGTGCCGAATACCCTGCTGATGTTCCGGCTCGGCGACTTCTACGAGCTGTTTTTTGAAGATGCGGTGACCGCCGCGCGAGAGCTCGAGATCACCTTGACGGCCCGCAACAAGGAAAAAGGACAGCCCATACCGATGTGCGGCGTGCCCTATCATTCGGCGGAAAACTACATCGCACGCCTGACACAGAAAGGCTACCGCGTGGCCATCTGCGAGCAGATGGAGGCGGCCTCGGCGGCCACAAAATTGGTGCGGCGCGAAGTGACACGCATCGTCACTCCCGGGACTACCATGAACGCCGCGCTGCTGCGCTCGCACGAAAACAATTTTCTGGGAGCGGTGATGCCGGAGGGCGCGCGCGCGGGCTTGGCGTTTGTGGATGTCACGACCGGCGAGTTTCGCGCGACCGAAATAGAGCTGGCCGACGCCGCCGCGGCACTCGAGACGTTAAGCGTCCGCGAAGTACTGGCACCCGCGGGATCGCCGCAGAAGTTCTCGTGTTTAAGAACGGAAGTGGAAGCGTGGGTTTTTGGGGGAGATTACGCCGCGCGCAGTTTGTGCGACCACTTTCGCTTGCTGTCGCTCGACGGCTGCGGACTGGAGGCGAAGCCGCTCGCTACCGGAGCCGCGGCTGCCCTGCTCCACTATTTGCGCGAGACGCAGCGCAGCGCGCTCGATCACATCGAACCACCGTCGTTCTATAGCCGATCCGACGCCTTAGTGCTGGATTCGACCACAGTTCGCAATCTGGAACTTGTTGAGCCGTTATTCGCGGGAGAGACGCACGATTCGACCTTGCTATCCGTGCTGGACCGAACGCGCACTGGCATGGGAGGGCGCTTGCTGCGCCGCCGTTTGCTGGCTCCTTCGCTCGAACCGGCCGAAATCGAGGCGCGCTTGGATGCGGTGGGGGAACTTTTCACGGGGACCATTCTCCGCAGCGAGCTGGGCAAGCATCTCGCATCGATTTTGGATCTGGAGCGGCTGCTGTCGAAGATCAGCCTGGCGAGCGCCGGCCCGCGCGATGTCGGCGCGCTGGCGCGGTCGCTGGCTGTGGTGCCGTTACTAAAGCAACGCTTGGCGGCGGCTCGCTCGGAAAGGCTGCGAAACCTCGACCAGCGTCTGGATGAAATCGTCGAGGTCCGCGAGAGCATCCTGAGCGCTCTGGCCGACGAGTTGCCCGCGAATCTGGCCGACGGCGGAGCGATCCGCGATGGTTTCGACGCCAGGCTCGACGAATTGCGCGATATCTCGCGCAATAGCAAAACCTATCTGGCGCAGATCGAAGTGCGCGAGCGCGGGCGGACGGGCATCGGTTCGCTGAAAGTCCGTTTCAATAACGTCTTTGGATATTATCTGGAGATTTCGAAGTCCAATCTGCATCTCGCGCCGGCCGATTACGAGCGTAAACAGACGTTGGTAAACGCCGAGCGGTTCACCACTCCGGAGTTGAAGGAACTGGAAGGAAAGATCCTGGAGGCGGAAGAGAAGATCCTGACGCTGGAGCGAGAAATCTTCGAAACGCTGCGCGCGATGACTTGTTCGCATGCGGCTCGCATCAAGGCGACCGCCGCCGCAGTGGCGGAATTGGACGTCACGGTGGGGCTGGCGGAAGTCGCGGCGGAGAATCGCTACTCGCGCCCGCGTTTTTCCGAATCCGGCGAGATGCGGGTGGTGGGCGGACGGCATCCGGTGATTGAGAAACTTACTGAAAGAGACGCGCAGCGTTTCATCCCCAACGACATCTATTTTCAGCCGGAGACCGAATTTATCGCAGTCATCACGGGTCCGAACATGGGCGGCAAGTCGACCTACTTGCGCCAGACCGCGCTGATCGTAATCCTGGCGCAAGCGGGCTCCTTTGTACCGGCCGAAACCGCGCTGCTCCCCATCGTCGACCGCGTGTTCACCCGCATTGGCGCAGCCGACAACCTGGCGCGCGGCCGATCCACTTTCATGGTGGAGATGACGGAGACAGCGGTCATTCTGAACACGGCGACCGCGCAAAGCCTGATCGTGCTGGATGAAATCGGGCGCGGCACCTCCACTTATGACGGGCTGGCGCTCGCGTGGGCCGTGGTCGAACATATTCATCGCAATATCCGTGCCAAGACGCTGTTTGCGACCCACTACCACGAACTGACGGAGCTGGCTTCGCAACTCGCGGGCGTGCGCAACTTGCACGTTTCCGTCAAAGAGTCGGGTGATCAAATTTTATTTTTGCGACGTGTTGAGCCAGGCCCCGCGGATAAAAGTTACGGAATTGAAGTGGCGCGCTTGGCGGCGCTCCCGATAAGCGTGATCGAACGCGCGCGGCAGATCCTGATCAAGCACGAATCGGCCGAGCAGAGCGTAACCGAAGAACTCGCGGGCGCGGCTCCGGGCCCGCTACAGATTCAACTATTCGAGCCTGTCAACGGGCTAATTGCCGACCGGATTCGCAGATTAAAGCTGGACGAACTGCGGCCAATCGAAGCGCTCCAACTGCTTTCCGATCTGCAGAAGGAACTGCAATGACTGCGCACCGGGCGCCTATCCCGTTGTGCGCAGTGACACAAGGAGCGCACAGGGCGCCTAGCCCGTTGTGCGCGGTCACAAGATGATCGTTGCCGGCGTCATGAGCGGCACCTCGCTCGATGGGATCGACGTTGCAATCGTCGATATTCGAGGAGGCCGGATTCGCCCCCTGAGTTTTTATTCAACGCCCTATCCTAAGGCCGTCAGAGAGGCGCTGTTGGGCGTCTCGAATGCAATGACTCACACTGCAACCATTGCTCGATTGCATTTTCTGTTGGGTGAGCTGTATGCAGAAGCGGTGAAGGAAGCCGCGGGGGATTACAAACCGGCCCTGATCGGCCTGCACGGGCAAACCATTTTTCATGAGGGCTCGCCGGTAGAATACCTGGGCCGCCGGGTGGCGAGCACGCTGCAGATTGGCGAAGCGGCGGTAGTGGCGGAGCGCACCGGTATCCGCACCATTTCGAATTTTCGGGAACGCGACATCGCCGCTGGTGGACAGGGCGCGCCGCTGGTGCCCTACGTCGACTATTTGCTGTTTACCAGCAGTTCTATCAGCCGAGTGGTCCTCAATATCGGCGGCATCGCCAACATCACCGTCATCCCCGCCGGCCCAATCCCCGGCGACATCGTTGCGTTCGATACCGGTCCCGGCAATATGGTGATCGACGCGCTGGTCGCGCATCACACCGAAGGCCGCCAGCACTACGACCGCAACGGCAGCATCGCGCGGCGCGCTACGGTTCACGAGCGGCTGCTCGAAGCTATGCTCAGCGATCCTTATTTTGAGCGCAAGCCACCGAAGACTACGGGCCGTGAACAATTCGGCCAGCAATTTGTGAGCGGCCTGCTGGCCACGGGAATCCCGCTTCCCGATCTGATCGCTACCGCTACTGAACTGACCGCGCAGTCCATTGCGTTGGCGATACAAGCTGCGCACGCGGAGGAGGTTATCGTTTCCGGAGGCGGCTTGCATAACCACCGCCTGATGCAGCGCCTTCGTGCGTTGCTGCCATATTGCGAATTCAAGTCGAGCGCGGATTTTGGCATCGATCCCGACGCGAAAGAAGCCATCGCGTTTGCCGTCCTGGCCTATGAGTTTACGCGCGGCCGCACCGGCAATCTGCCGCGAGTGACCGGTGCCCGCCGCAGAGTGCTTCTGGGGAAAAATTCCCCAGCTTAGCTCAACGTCCCGCCGTTACGAGTTCTTGTGGGCCTGCTGATCGAGCTGGCGCACGCGCTGGGCCGGATCCTTAGACAGAATCTGGTTGTCGAGATCGGCAGGAACTGGTGGCTCCAGTTTCTTTTGCCCCGGTTTCATTTTAAGATCGGTCAGAATTTCGCGAATGTATTTCTTCATGCCTCATGGTGCGCGGAGAAACGCGCCAGCCACGCGCGATCTAAACGTATCTTCCTGATGGCCCGGCGAAAAGGAGTCTGCCGGACTTGTGATTTGGCAGCGGCAGCCTATGCCAAGGTATTGACGGAATCGGCGCGTTTGGCTTCGTAAGCGGCGATGGCGGGCTCCTGCTTTATCATGTAGCCCAGTTCATCTACGCCCTCGACAAGGCAATGTTTCGCGAAGGGGTCGATAGGAAACTCGACCGTGCGTCCGCCAGCCAAGGTGACGGTTTGCGCCGCCAAGTCGATTTTCAGGGTGATCCCCGGCCATTTCAGCAGTTCCGCGTGAATGTCGGGCGGCATCACAATAGGCAGCAGTCCATTCTTCAACGCGTTCCCTTTGAAAATATCGGCGAAAGAAGTGCTGATGATAGCCTTGAAACCGCCTTGCGTCAATGCCCAGGGGGCGTGCTCGCGCGAGCTGCCGCATCCGAAATTTGCGCCCGCCACCAGAATCTGCGCGCCCTTCGCTGCTGGCTTGTTCAAGGGGAAATCCGGATTAGGAGAGCCATCGGCCAAATAGCGCCAGTCGAGAAACAGATTGTCACCCAGTCCTTCCATGGAAGTCGTTTTCAGGAAGCGGGCGGGGATGATCTGATCGGTGTCGATGTTATCGATAGGGATAACGACGGTCTTGCTTTCGATAGTGCCGATTTTCATTTAGAGGGTCCTCACATCGGTCACCACGCCAGTGATGGCGCTGGCCGCGGCAGTCAATGGGCTGGCCAGGAAAGTGCGTCCGCCTTTGCCTTGGCGGCCTTCGAAGTTCCGGTTGCTGGTCGAGACGCTGTATTCGCCCGGCTCCAGTTGATCGCCGTTCATGGCGAGACACATAGAGCAGCCGGCTTCGCGGAAATCGGCGCCCGCCTCACGGAAAATCTTGTCGAGCCCTTCGGCTTCCGCCTGTTTCTTTACTTGCTGCGAGCCAGGGACCACCAGCATGCGCACCTTGGGACTCACCTTACGGCCCTTCATGATGGAAGCGGCGGCGCGGAGGTCCGAGATGCGCGAGTTGGTGCAGCTTCCCACGAATACGACGTTAATGGGCTGGCCTTTGAGCGGAACGCCTGGTTTCAGATCCATGTATTTTAGGGCCTTGATGAGGTCTGATTTTTCGATAGGGTCGGACATATTCGCCGGATCGGGAATCAGGCCCGACACTGGAATACCCATACCAGGGTTGGTCCCGAACGTCACCATGGGCTCGAGCGTGTTGGCATCGAGCGTTAGTTCCTTGGCGTAAGTGGCGCCTTCGTCGGTGGGCAACTGCCTCCACCGTACGATCGCGGCGTCCCACTCTTTGCCCTTGGGAGCGAATTCGCGGCCCGCGATGTATTGGTAGGTAGTATCATCGGGCGCGACCAGTCCGGCGCGAGCGCCCCCTTCGATCGACATGTTGCAAATGGTCATGCGTTCTTCGATCGACAAACCGCGGATGGTAGAGCCGGTGTATTCAAACACGCATTCCGTGCCCCCACCGATACCGATCTTGGCGATCACGGCGAGGATGATGTCCTTCGCGCTAACGCCGGGCTGCAGCTTGCCTTCTACTCTGATCGCATAGCTCTTCGATGGCTGCTGCAAGAGACACTGCGTCGCGAGAACATGACCCACCTGGCTGGTGCCGATTCCGAATGCGAGCGCGCCGAAGGCTCCGTGCGTGGCGGTATGGCTGTCGCCGCAGACTATGGTCATGCCGGGATGCGTCAGTCCTTGTTCCGGGCCCATGACGTGTACAATCCCTTGTTTATCGCTGGTCAGATTGTAAAGAGGAATGCCGAAGTCGGCACAATTTTTCTCCATCTGATCGAGCTGGGCCTTGCCGATGGGGTCCAAAATCGGCAGGTTGTGGGGCGTGGTGGGCGTGGAGTGATCCATGGTCGCGATGGTCAGATCGGGACGGCGGACTTTCAAGCCGCGGTCGCGCAGCGTCTGGAACGCCTGCGGTGTCGTGACTTCGTGACACAGGTGCAAATCAATATAAATCAGACTGGGCGCGCCAGGCTGTTCCGCCACGACGTGGTTGTCCCAGATTTTCTCGACGATGGTGCGGGGTTGACTGCTCATAATGCCTCACTCACTGCTTTGCCGACTTGACCTGTGGTTGCCGGCGCGCCTTTTGGTTTCAGATCCGCCGTGACGCGGCCCGACGCGAGCACTTTGCCTACCGCGTCGTTCACTGCGTTTGCTTCCGGCAGCAAGCCGAACGTGTATTCGAGCATCGCGGCGACGCTACTGATTGCTCCGAAAGGATTGGCTTTATTCTGACCTGCAATATCCGGAGCGGAGCCGTGCACTGGCTCATAGATTCCCTGGGTCACGCCCGAAGTATTAGCACCGAGCGAGGCCGAAGGCAACATCCCGATCGAACCCGCCAGGATGCCGCCGATGTCGCTCAAGATATCGCCAAAGGTATTTTCCGTGAGGATCACGTCAAACTGCGTGGGCCGCAGAACCATCTGCATGGCGGCGTTATCCACAAACATGTGCTCCAGCTTTACATCGGAGTACTGACCAGCGAGTTCCGTCACCACTTTGCGCCAGAGTTGAGAGACTTCGAGCACGTTAGATTTATCCACGCTCGTGACCTTGCGGCGGCGGTTGCGCGCCAGCTTGAACGCCACGTGCGCCACCTGCTCGATTTCGGCGCGGGTATAGGACATGGTGTTGAACCCGCGGTCGTTTTCGATGCCGCGCGGGCGGCCGTAATACAAACCCGCGGTGAGTTCGCGCACGATGATCATGTCGGTGCCTTCGATCACGTGATTCTTGAGCGGTGAGGATTCGATCAACTCCGGGTACGTGCGCACTGGCCGCAGATTGGCGAACACCTTGAGAGCGGCGCGGATGTCGAGCAGGCCTTTTTCGGGACGGAGGTTAGGCGCGGAGTTGTCAAATTCGGGAAGACCGACGGCGCCCATGATTGTCGCATTCGCGGCCAGGGCCTTATCGAGCGTCTCTTTGGGCAGCGGAGTCCCGGTCTTATGAATGGCGATGCCGCCAATTAGACCCTCGCTCAATTCAAGCGTGTGGCCGAACTTCTTGGCCATGGCGTGCAGGACCTCTACAGCCGCACTCGTCACTTCGACGCCGATTCCGTCGCCGGGCAGGATTAAAATTTTAAGATTCATTAATAGGATGATCTAGCTGGCACGCGCGGCTTTGCTGTCTTCGAGCACCTCGCGCGCGAGGGCGGAGATTTCGTCGTTCCGCATCCCTTTCTTGCGATCCGCCATGGTCGTGAAACGTTGGTATACAATGTCGAGCTGCTCGCGGTTGAGAAGGAATCCCAAGTCTTCGCATCTTTTGGTAAGCGCGTGCCGCCCGCTGTGTTTGCCCAGAATCAGCTTGCTTTCGGGGACGCCGACGCTGTGGGGGTCGATGATTTCGTAGGTGGTCCGTTCCTTCAAAAAACCGTCTTGGTGGATGCCGGCCTCATGCGCGAAAGCGTTCTCGCCCACGATGGCTTTGTTGGGTTGCGGTCCGAAGGTGATGATCGACGTGAGCAACTGGCTGGCGGGAAACAGATGTTCGGTGACGATCTTGGTTTCATAAGGCAGGCGGTCGCGGCGGGTGTTGAACGCCATCACTATTTCTTCAAGCGCCGCGTTGCCGGCTCGCTCGCCAATACCGTTAATGGTGCACTCGATCTGCCGCGCGCCATTTTGCACGGCCGCGAGCGAGTTCGCGACAGCCAGACCCAGATCGTCGTGGCAATGCACGCTCACGATAGCGGTGTTCCCGAGCGCCTTCACCATTCTTCCGATCATGGCGCCGTATTCATCCGGCACTGAGAACCCGACCGTATCCGGCAGATTGACCGTGCGAGCGCCTGCCGCGACTACGGCCTTTGAGACTTCTTCGAGGTAATCCCAATCGGTGCGCGTGGCGTCTTCGGCCGAGAACTCGACGTCATCTACATAGGAGCGGGCCAGCGTTACCGCGGCGACTGCTTCATCTAACACCTGTTGCCGCGACTTCTTCAGCTTGTGCTTCAGATGAATGTCGCTGGTTGCAATAAACGTGTGAATGCGCGGACGCTTCGCATTCTTGAGCGACTGCGCGGCGCGTTCGACGTCCATTTTGTTGGAGCGTGCCAGCGCCGCTACATTCACCCAAGGGAATTCGCGGGCCACCGCGCCGACCGCTTCGAAATCGCCATCGGAGGCGATCGGGAATCCGGCTTCGAGTATGTCCACACCGAGATCCACCAGCTTCGCTGCCATTTTGAGCTTCTCAGGCACAGTCATACTGCAACCGGGCGATTGCTCGCCGTCGCGGAGAGTGGTATCGAAGATATAGATTCGTTCGGCCATCGGGGTCCCTCTAGTCAGATTATCGTGTTCGTTTGTAGAATTTGGCAAATTGATAATATTCGATGGTTGTATAATAACTTCAAATGGAGCTGCATCCGCTTCGTGTCTTTTTGACGGTCGCCACGGAGAAGAGTTTCTCTCGAGCTGCCGAGAAATTGTTGCGAACGCAACCGGCTATCTCCCTTTCAATTCAGCGTTTAGAGGCTGAGTTCGATGAAAAACTGATCGACCGCTCCGCCAAGGATCTGTTGCTGACGGACGCCGGGAAGGTTGTGCTCGAATATGCCCGCCGATTTGAAAATCTCCAGGGCGAGCTCGAAAACGCGCTGGCCGAGATGCGGGACGTGTCGGCGGGGCGGCTGACAATTGGCGCGAACGAGTCGTCGACACTCTACTTACTCGATCATATTGAACGGTACCGGCGCCAATATCCCAAAATCAAAGTGCAAATACGGCGAAGCCTGTCGAGCAAGATCCCGGCCGAGCTGATCGACGGCGATTTGGAACTCGGCATCCTGACATACGACCCTGACGACGACCGTCTGGTTTCTAAGGTCATCTACCACGATCATCTGGCGTTCATCATCTCCCCTAAGCACCGGCTGGCGGCGTTTGAAGACGTGTCGATCACGGATTTGGGCGAGGAGCAGTTCATCGCACACAACGTCGTGTCGCCCTATCGCGCCGTGGTGCTGCGCGAGTTCCAGCGGCATAAAGTGCCACTCCATATGGATCTGGAGATGCCGACCATTGAGGCGATTCGCAAGATGGTACAGCGCAATGAAGGGGTGGCGTTCCTGCCGCGCATGTGCGTCGATGAGGAGATCCGGCAGGGCATCCTGCACGAGGTCAAGGTGAGAGAAATGAGTGTCGATCGCAAAATCAGGCTGGTTTATCCCGCGCGCCGGGTGCTAAGCCACGCGGCGCAGGCGTTCCTAGAAGTAGTGGGGGGATGAGTGGGGGAATTTGGCGTAGAATCAAGGCAGGCGATGACGCTGGATAACTACAAGGTCGTTCTCTACCGCAATGAACCCGACGGATGGGTGGCAGAGATACCGGCCATACCAGGCTGTTACGCTCTGATGGCGACACGGGAAGAAGCCCTGGCCGAACTCGACGAAGTCTTTCAAATGATTGCGGCGGAATACGGGGATCGAGGTCAATCTTTGCCAAAGGACAGTACCGAAATCGTGCATGCCTAGTGCGCGAGCCGAAGTATTTCGGCGCGTTGCACAATTAGGTTGAACGCCGCCGCCAGTCCGGCAGCCATGAGAGTTGGATTCATCCCGACGGACGTTTAGTCACCATTCCGATTCAGGGAGGACGTGAGATCGAACCGCCGTTGTTCCACGCAATTGTAAAACAGTTGGCATCGCCGTTGATGAGTTCCTCGAACAAGCGGGAGGTTCGCGTGTAGTACAATGAACGTTACGTCCTTGCGCTCCTGCTAGTTGAGTGCGACTGGGCGAGGGCCATCAACCAATTTCGCAGAGAAAGAGAATTCGTATGTACGCAGTGATTGAAACGGGCGGGAAACAGTATCGGGTGACGCTGGGCGAGACGGTGCAATTGGAAACGCTCGCAGGGGAAGTCGGCGCGCAAGTCGAGTTCAATCGGGTGCTGGCGGTAGTCGAGGACGGCGATGTGAAAACGGGGGCCGCCGCGGCGGGCGCCATCGTCAGAGGCACCATCACCGAGCACGACCGCGATGCTAAGACCATCGTCTTCAAGTTCAAGCGCAAGAAGCAGTACCGGCGCACCATCGGGCACCGCCAGAACTACACGCGCGTGCAGATCAACGAAATCGCGTAGTCGAGGCAGGAATCACTCATGGCACATAAAAAAGGTTTAGGCAGTTCCAAAAACGGTCGCGATTCGAATGCGCAGCGGCTGGGCGTGAAGGCTTTCGGCGGGCAGTTTGTGCCCGGCGGCTCCATCATCGTCCGCCAGCGCGGCACCAAGATCAAACCGGGCACCAACGTCGGCCTCGGCAAAGACGACACCTTGTTCGCCAAAGTCACCGGCGTCATTGAATTTCGCGATCGCGGACGCATGGGCAAGTTCGTCAGTGTCGTGGCCGCAGAATAGCGCCTTCCTCAGGGCCCTAGACGGCCAATTCAATGTTGTTCATAGATGAAGTCCTCATTTCCGTCAAAGCGGGAGACGGCGGCAACGGTTGCCTTGCGTTCCGGCGGGAAAAGTTTGTCCCGCGCGGCGGTCCCAGCGGCGGGGACGGCGGGCGTGGCGGCGACGTGGTAATGGTCGCGACCGAGCACCATAACACCCTGCTCCATTTCCGTTTTAATCCCGAGCACAAAGCCCAGCGCGGCCGCCACGGCGAAGGCAGCGACAAGACCGGCCATAACGGACATTCCGTCGAACTCGCGACGCCGGTTGGCACCGTGGTCTATGACGCAGAAACCGGCGAGCTGCTGCACGATTTCACCACGCCCGGCGATCGCTTCATCGTCGCCAAGGGCGGACGCGGCGGACGGGGCAACGCGCGCTTCGCTACCTCCACGCACCAGACCCCTACCGAGCACGAAGACGGCAAGCCCGGAGAGGAACACCGCCTGCGCCTTGAACTCAAATTACTCGCGGACGTGGGGCTGGTGGGCTTCCCCAACGCCGGCAAGTCGACTCTGATTTCGCGAATCTCCGCCGCGAAGCCCAAGATTGCCGACTACCCTTTCACTACGCTGGTGCCGAACCTGGGGGTTGTCTCGACCGACGACCAGCGCACGTTCGTAGTGGCCGACATCCCAGGCTTGATCGAAGGCGCGCACGAAGGCCACGGGCTGGGCATCCAGTTTCTGCGCCACGTCGAGCGCACGCGGCTGCTCGCGCATCTGGTGGATGTCTCGGAAACCGGGCGCGATCCGGTCCACGATTTCGAAGTGATTCTGGCGGAGCTCGCCAGTTTCTCCGACGACCTGGCCAAGAAACCCATGATTGTGGTGGCCACCAAACTCGACGCCGCACAAGATCCCAAGCGGATTGCGGCGCTCCAAAGGCTTGCGCGCAAACGCGGCCTGCCGTTTTTCAAGATCTCGAGCGTCACCGGCGTGGGCATCGCGGAATTGAAGCGGGCAATGGCCGAGCGCGTGCTCGCGCCGAGCGATGCTCCGGCCTCGGAGAAAGTCTCCCAGTAGCCGTACTCCTAGTACTGCTTTTTCTATTACGCGAGGGCTTTAATTTCGCGGCGTGATATAAAATGAGACTCATGCGAAAACTATTTCTTTGCGCACTCATCGCTTCCTCTCTGCTTACCGCCGCTGAGACTCGATTGACGAATGACTTTGGCGGCGGCTATACCAGTCTCTATACTTTGGCCACAGGCGTCCCTTATACCGATGCCGTTATTTCCGAATGCTCCATCGCACGAGGACGGCAAAATGAACCTTCCGTAGCGATGAACCCGCGCAATCCGCTGGTGCTGGTAGGGAGCTCCAATGATTACTGCGGCACATACGCAGGGTCCGTCGGCGGCGTCTTTGTGCCGGCAGGACCAATTTGGCTGGGCTATTATCGTTCGGAAGACGGCGGAACATCGTTCGTCAGTTCTCTAGTTCCCGGTTACCCGGGCGATACCTCGCCCTATGCGGGACTTGACGCGATTCGGACCGCTTCTTCGGGGGACCCGGTGATTACATGGGATAACCACGGGCGCCTCTTTATGGGTTCAGAGAGTAGTGGAGATCCCTCCGGCAGCAAGAAAGGCTTCGGGGATGAATGGGTGGCGCGCTTCGATAATCCTAAGGGGGAAGCGGGGCTTTCGATCAATGACGGCAAGCGTTTTCTGGGCAGCGTGATCGTGGCGCGCGGATCGTCTGCGCCCGGCACCGGGGGGAAATTTAACGACAAGACATCCATCCAGGCCGATCGAACGGGCGACTCGTGTGATGGGAACGTCTACTTCGCGTGGTCGCGATTCACGGCAGGGGCTTCGAATATTTATTTCTCGCGCTCGATCGATCACGGGGCCACTTGGTCGACACCTGGCCTTCTGACGTCCAATGTCAAGAACGTTCAGGATCCGGAAATTACCGTGACCAGTAACGGGCACGTCTATGTGAGCTTCGATCAAGGTTCGACGAACTCCGGTCAACTGGCCGGCGTTGGACTTGCGAAGTCGGTCGATTGCGGCAAGACCTTTGCGAAACCGGTTGTGGTAAACACGTACACGTCTGCTGGAGCGGTGGATATTGCTGCGCCGGCCCCCGTACCGGCGCCCTCGACGGCTCCCGACGATCCGCTAAGCGCCGAGGGCCCGGCCGCTGCGGGATCATCCGCCCGCGATTGCGGCGACTTCGCCTCGGCCTGCCTTTCCGGCTACACGTTCTTCCGCCGCGACAGCAGCACGCGTTCCGCAGCGGACCAAAAAGACACGCAGCATGAATATATCTATCTGACTTTCGATGCGGCAAAGCCCGGCACGGAAGTAAATACCGGGACTTCCTATGGCTCCATCCAGTCCGGGAAGGGAGCCCAATCGGCGGTATATTTTGTTCGCTACGACGGCGCGGCGGGGGCTGCGTCCACGCCGAAATTGCTCGACAATCAAAGCGCCGGCCATCAGTTCTTCTCCGCAATATCCGCCGACGGTGGAATCTTGCATGCGCTCTGGTGGGATAGCCGCAACGATACTTTTTATTCACCCGCACGTCCTATCGGCAATAGCGCGTCGGGGTCTGTGCACGCCGCTCTCGATGTCTATGCGACTACGTCTTCCGACCTTGGCGCTACCTGGATGACTCCGATTCGCCTCACCGCTGCGAGCACAAACCCCAATTTTGAACAATTCTCTAATCGCCAGGTGCCTTTTGCGGGGGACTATCTGTGGGTGACGTCGGTCGGCGCGAACGCATTCGGCGTTTGGACCGATTGGCGGAATACCGTGGCCGGACCCGATCCGCGCGAATCGGGCGGGTCGATCGAGGGCGCCGATGTGAAACAGTGCCGCACATTCAGCAGCGGTTCCTGGACAAGTGACCAATGTCCGCACGATGGCGGCCTCGACCAGAATATCTACGGAAAGGTTTCTCCCTAAAATTAACGGTAGGCACCCGGTCGAGTGTTCTGCCGGGTCCTACGACCGCCGCGCCACGAGACCGGCACCATCGTCCTCATCAAAATTTTCAATGGATGGGAGCCTTGACTCTCCCCTGAGCGGCTCCCATACTGCATTTAGCAGTGGGGTCGCGGGCCGTCGAGGCCGTGCCATACCTGTCACCGCTGCTGTTTTTCCGCACCGCCTGCGGACGGCCTTCGTCGGCTACCCAGCGAGAACGATTCTCGTCTCAAAACCAGTGTGGACGGAGTCCCGCCATGCGAAATTATTTTGCTTCGCCAAGTCTCTACATCGGATTGCTGTCTTTGGCCTTGCCGGTGGCCGTGCATGCGCAATCCACCACGTCGCTTCGTGGAACGGTTACGGATCCCAGCGGAAGCGCGATCCCCGATGCGGTGTTGACGCTCACCAACGCGGGAACCGGCTTTAAGCGGCAGGTCTTGACCAGCGCCGACGGCGTGTACCAGTTTCTTCAAGCGCCCCCCGGAACTTATCAAATCGCCGCGGCGAAGCCGGGATTCAATCCGCTCGCGCGCTCGGGCGTCGAATTGCTGGTGAACAGTCCGTCGACAGTGGACTTGCGCATGGAGGTGGGAAAAAACGTTGATGTCGTGAACGTCTCCGCCGAGGCCACCGTCATCAATACCGTGGATGCGTCCATCGGCAACGCTTTTTCTGAGAAGCAAGTCAGCCAGCTTCCTTTGGGAACGCGCAACGTGGTCGAACTGCTGAGTCTGCAAGCGGGCGTGGCGCCGACCGGCGAAGTGCTGGGCGCTCGCCGCGATCAGAATAACATCACGCTTGATGGCGCCGACGTCAATAATAATCAAAACTCGGGCTTGGTACCGCAGGCGACCGGCACTGGAACCGGGGGTTACCAGGGATCGAACACCAACGGCTCGCAGATTAATCCCGGCTTCAATGCAGTGCTGCCGATTCCACTCGACTCGGTGCAGGAATTTCGTGTCACGGTCGGCGGGGCGGGCGCGAATGAAGGACGCTCGTCCGGCGGACAGGTGGTGCTGGTTACCAAGAGCGGCACTAATCAACTGCATGGTTCGCTCTATGAATATAACCGCAACACCACTACTGCCGCTAACACCTGGTTCAACAATAAGACTGGCGTACCGGTACAGCCGCTGATTCGCAACCAATTCGGCGGCTCGGTAGGCGGCAAGATCGTGCGTGATCGCGTATTCTATTTCGTGAACTATGAAGAGCGTACTGACGCGAGTGGCGTCACGCAATCCCGCGCGGTGCCGTCGGATTCGCTGCGGCAAGGCTTTCTCAAATTCCAATTGGCCGATGGGTCGACGCAAACGCTCACCCCCGCCGAAGTGGCGGCAGTCGATCCTCTAAACATTGGCGTGAACGCCGCGATGCAGAAGGTGTTGAATCAGTATCCCGCCGGTAACGATCCCGCTTTCGGGCAAGATGGCGGATTGAACTTCAGCGGCTTCCGCTTCAATGCTCCGAGCCATCGCAACGACCGCGCTCTGGTGGCCAAAATAGATTTCCATCTGGATTCCGCCGGCAAACACAACCTGAGCCTGCGCGGGACGTTCGCTGACAATACCGACGATCAGGTGCTGGCGCAATTTCCCGGGCAGACTCCGGGATCGACGCTGCGCGACAATAGCAAAGGATTCGCGCTGCAATATACGGCCATCTTAAAGCCCAACTTGATCAACGTGTTCAACCTCGGCTTGACTCGCCTGAGCCTCGGGATGTCGGGGGCGACAGGTCCGGTGCTGTTCCAAAATCCGCTAGATTCCGTGCAGAACTACAACGCGCGTCCTACCGCGCAGACCATGCCCACCTGGAATCCGGCGAGCGATTTGACCTGGACAAAGGGCAAGCACACGGTCACGGCGGGATTCAACTTCCGCTTCATCCGCAATAATTCGTCGTTATACACGTCGTCATTCGCTCATTATGGATTTGGCGCTACCGAGCTTATCGGCCTGGGCGCAGACATTCAAAATTCCGTGACTGCGTATATTCAGAACCGCACCGGTGATCCCAACGCCCAATTAGCGGATCCGACGTCCGTGGCAGAGGGAATGGCAGTGTTGCTGGGACTGGTGAACGACGACTTCCACACCGACCAATTCGACAAAAACGGCAATCCGTTGCCGCAGGGCACCGCTCAGATCCGGTCGTTTATCGAGAGGGATTATGGAGCCTACATAGCCGACAGTTACCGCGCCACACGCGAGCTGACCATCACGCTCGGAGTGCGCTACGAAAATTTTCGGCCGCCCTATGAAGCCAACGGCATTCAGGTTGCGCCCACAGTTCCTCTCAATCAGTACTTTGCAGAACGTAATTTTCTGCAGACGCAAGGCGTGCCGCAGAACCAGATGCCGAACGCCACGCTGAGCTGGGCGTTGAACGGCCCTGCGAACGGCAAGCCTACCTGGTGGAATCCCAGCAACAAGAATTTCGCGCCGCGCCTGGGTATCGCCTACGCGCCGCAGGGCCATAGCGGCGTACTGGGTAAAGTATTCGGCAAGAGCGGTGTCTTCCGCGCCGGCGCCGGCATGGTTTACGAACGCTTCGGTAGCGATCTGATTACGCAATACGACCAATACGGCTCGATTGGTCTCGCTACCGCGACCAACCTAGCGGATTCGTATAGCTTCAGTACCAGTCCGCGGTATACCGGAGGCGCGCCGGTGCTTCCGTCTAACAGCCAACAGCCGTTCCCCTACACGCCGCCGCAGATTGCCGCAATCGCCGGGGAATTCATGGGCATTTCGCCGGATCTGAAGCCTCCGTACTCCTACGTTTTGAATGCCAGCTTCGAGCGCGAGATCCCCGGCAAGATGACTTTCGAAATTGGCTACACCGGGCGCATCGCGCACCGGCTGTTGATGGAAGGCGATGTCTACACCCCGCTCGAGTACTTCAAAGATCCGAAGTCGGGGATCAACTGGGAACAGAACAACGCCAAGTTGCGTGCGCTCGCCGACGGAGGACTAACTCCCGCGCAAGTGCGGGCCAATCCGAATCTGGTGCCCACTCTTCCGTTTGTCGAGAACCAGTTCCCGGGGCTCAAGAACGTGGACTTTCCGGGCAGCGCCTCCGCCAACTATTTCAATTGCGTTTACGGCGATTATAACGGCAGTTATCTCGACTGCCTGCATGCGCTCGACCGCAACGTGACCAGTTCCTACATCCCGGGTCAGTGCATCACAGTGACCGGCTGCTTCACATTTTTCCCTACGCAAGGTAGTTCGATGCCGACCTGGATGAATGCGGGTTTCGCTCAATTCCATGGGATGACATTAGCGCTGCGGCGTGCTTTCCGCGACGGGTTTTCCTTCGACTTCAACTACACCTGGTCGCACGCGATTGACTTGGGATCGGCTACGGAATCGGGGGCAGGACAGCAGGGTGCGGCCATCCAGAATATTTACAACCTGGGCGAATTCCGCGGTTCATCGGATTTCGACATTCGCCATAACATCAACTCCAATTTCCTCTGGGAGCTGCCGGTGGGGAAGAACAAGATGCTGCTGCGCAGCGCGCCCGGATGGCTCGATCAAATCATTGGAGGATGGCAGATCGCGAGCGTGATCCGCTATCGCTCGGGATTGCCGACCACGGTGGCCGGCAACCTCGCGTACAACGCTAATTACTGGCTAAGCTCGCTGGCGATCGTTACCAAACCGGTGGCCTCCGGCGTGGGCTTCGATCAGAATGGCAATCCCAGCATTTTCGGAACCACCAGCGCTTCGGGCTCTTTTGCAGATGAATTGCCGGGGCATTCAGGGACGCGCGCCGCTGTGCGCCTGGCGCCGTTCTTCAATACGGACTTGACGCTGCAAAAGACTTTCCGGCTGCCCAAGGAAGGCCAGAGCATTAAGTTCCGTGCCGAAGCCTTCAATGCGTTTAACAATGTGAACTTCACCAATCCGAGTCTGGCGCTCACGGCGCCGCTGACCTTCGGTGAATTTCAGCAGGTGACGCCGCCGCGCGAAATGCAATTCGCTTTGCGCTACGAATTTTAGGGCGCCGCCGGCTAGCAATTTGTTGCAGGTCCTGACGTTGCAGACACTTGCAATATCCGTTATGGGTACAATAAAAACTTTCTTCTTTTGGATTGACTCGCTCTCTGCCATACTAACCGCATGTTAATTGCGGCTCCTGGCCGGACGGCACGTGCGCACATCGCGATTCACGTGTTCTTGCGCCTGACCGCAATGGACGTTTGCTGCGGTCCTCCATCAACCCTTTAAGCAGCTGTCTCGAACTGTGACGCCCTGAAGCGGGGCGCTGAATCCGCGTGTGCATTCAGAGAAGGTAAGCTAGCCATGAGTGAAACGTCCGTTCTGTGGGAAGAAACTGTCGAGCCGGGTGCCCCCTGGTCGCATGTTTTGAAACGGGGCACCTCGTTGTTGATCACCGACATGGAAGGCGGCACCAACGTAGGTGCGCTCTTTTACAACTTTGAGTGTCCCGCTGAGAGGTTGAACCTGCCGGACACTTTGAAAGCGCAGCATTTGGCGAGGATCGGAAAAGGCTGCGTCCTTTATTCGGATATGGGTAGAATTCTTTGCTCGATTACCGAGGATACGGTAGGCTGGCACGACCCGCTGGGCGGGTGTTCCAATCAAGCGTCGGTGGCTCGCCTGTATGGCGACGCGCCCTACCAGACGTTCCGCAATAAGTTTCACCGCAACGGCCGCGACAGTTTTCTGGTGGAACTCGAGAAGTGGGGGCTGGGGCCGCGCGACCTGACCGCGAACGTGAATTTTTTCAGCCGCGTGACGGTGGATGAGAGCGGCGGAATGACGTTTCATCCCCGCAATTCCATCTCGCGCTCGCATGTGGAGCTGCGCGCCGAAATGAATGTGCTGGCGATTCTCAACACCTGCCAGCACCCGCTCGATACAAATCCGAAATACAAGCCTAAGCCGGTTCGCCTGTCCATCCGCAAAACACCTCCTGCGGGCGCCAACGACGTATGCCGCCGGTTTCGTCCGGAAAATGCGCGCGGATTTACCTTGACGGAGAGG
>JANXXL010000322.1 GCA_025350625.1 Bryobacterales bacterium
CGCCCGGCAGTCCGCCTTTGTCGCCGAACGGGTTACCCATCAAACCGGTGAAACTACCGATACCCCGCTCGGCGGTTCCGATGAATCCACCGAAACCGCCTTTCTTAGGTAAGCCTAGAGAAGCCAGCGTGTCCGTGAGTCGGGTGTTCGCCTGGCCAATCGGCAGACCATCGTTGCCGACTACCGTGATGCCGGCGCCATTGCCGTCCGAACCACCGCCGCCGGAACTGCCACCGTGTTGACCACGGCCAATTCCTAAGCCGGTCGCCTTGGCGATCGCAGTCCCAGCGGAGCCGATGGCCCCAATGCCTGCGATCAATCCCCCGAATCCGCTGGATAACGAAGATCCAGTCAAGCCCTTGATGTCTGACCCGAAAGTATTGAGCGCGGGAATTGCAGTAGTCAGGTCCGAACTGGACCCGGTGCCGCCAGCAGTGACGGGCGCCTGGTTAGCCGAAGCCTTATAGGCTTCCGTGAGGTCTTTCGTCGCTGCGGTGTTTAGGGTAAGCGCCTGGGTCTCGGCCTCGATGGCCGTGTCGGTATTTCCGGGTTTGATGATCGGCTCGATTCCGCCGCCCATGACCTTCGGTCCCGGATAGGGCAGTTCCCGTTCTTTGAATGCCTTATCCGCGAAATAGAGGGCCGGACTTTGACTCGATGAGGAAAGCTTGTTATAGAGCTGGACCGTAGTCTTGTCCAGATCCTTCATTGCCTTCAATACGAACGCTTGGCTTTCATCCTTTCCCAGCCCGGGCACTGTCGCGGCACCCGTACGGTACGCCAGTCCTTCGCTGATTACGTTCTCGGCCGGCAGCCCCCCCATTTGCTTGTAGACCGGGGATTTCTCCTCGAGCCCTTGGCGGATCTTCGGAACGTACTTTTCTAAAGCCTTGTCATTCGTAAGTTTATCGATGAACGGCTCTAGCAACGCATGCGTTTCTTCATGCCGCATGATCATACTCCGGGAATCCGGGCTGTTCATTGCCCCGGAAGCGGTGTTTCGAAGGATCTTCCCGGACTTATACGCGGCCGCTTCGAGTGAGCCGGGAGCGTTGTAATCGTAGATCGGGGTGTGGGTTGTTGGCGAGTACTCCGATGGTTTCTTCAAGCCTAGCGTGGCGAGCGCATTCGCGAGCGTGTTCTGCACGCTCATCCCGCCAAAATACATCGGGGGATTTGGTGAGGCGATCGGCTGTATTTCGCCGCCAGAGATGCCGGGCCCGGCATATTTCCGCGTGCCGGTGAAGACGTTCTTGATGGCTGATACGATACTGCCTGGGGTTCCAGAGCCAAAATTCGAGATGCCGGGCACTCCAACTCCGAATCCAGACGTCGTGCTGTTTGGAGCGGCGCCCGGCATTCTGTTTACCGCGTCGCTAAATTTATCCGTGGCGCTGTCGAATTTCAGTGCGGGCGCACTGAGCGGCGATTCCTCCCGGAAAAGCCCGGTGCCTTGGGTTATTTTTCCTAGAAAACTGGAGCTGCTCACGCTGCCCTGGATCTTGTCGAAGGGTCCGTCCTTTTGGAAGATATAGTTTTTCGAAAAATTGGTAAGCATCATTTCGCCAATGCTTCGGGCAAGGCCGCGGCCGAACTGCTCGCCTGTGTGCGTAGCTGCTGCGAAGATACCTGCGCTGAACGTGCTGGCGTGCGAATCGGCCGCGCGCTGGCGTTCCTGCGCGATTTGTTCGACTGTACGCGCTGCGATCTCACGTTCCTTGTCCTTGAATTCAGCAACAATTCGAGCGCTCTCCGCCATCTTCTTGAAGTCTTCGGCCATGTAATCCGAAAGCGGCTTCAGCTTGTCGACGGCGGGTCCCAGTGCTTCGAGTTGCAGATCACGAGAACGTGCGGCACCTTGCAATTCAATCGCTCCGGTGGTGGTGATCCGTTGCGGCCCGGTAAGTCCCAGGGTTGCGACCGTCGCCTGCAGGCGGGTAGCAGTTTCGGACTGGCGCTTCGCCGATTCCTCGTCCATCCTGCGCAGATTGTCCTGCAGAGAGTTGGCATCCTTAACTGACCTGGATAGTGATTCGGCGTTGCGCTTCAAGCCGGCGTCGATATCCCGCGCGGTGGTATCCGGGTGCATTCCCTGTACGAGGGCCTGTGCCTCCATAGCGGACTCTTGCCCCCGCTTTTCGCCTTCGTATTTCGGCACGAAGCGATACTGGGGACTTGAGCGCATCTTCTCCAGCTCGAGTTCGGCGGCGATATTGGCCTGATTGTTTGCGGTGGCAATCTGGCCGGCGTTCATACCGCGCCGCGAGATGACCTTGTCCCGTTCGGCGTAGATTGTAGAGACCGGATCGAGATCCTTTCGGCTCATGCTCTCGATGAAGGATTGCAACGTTGAGGCGTTTCGTTCGAGCTGGGCCTTATTATCTCGAAGGTTCTTGAGCTGACCGTTCAGGCCTTCATAGGCTACGCGAAGTTTAGTGACCTCTGCGGTTTCTTTGGCCTTGGCAGCGTCCGAAACGTCTGGGCCCACAAAGTTCTTGGCCTTTACGAGCTCGTCTTCGTATTCTTTTTTCGCCTTCGAAACATGTGCGGCCAAAATCTCTTCCCGGTCGCCCTGAGTCGCAAGCATTCTGTCGAATTGGGCTGAAGCTGCGGGGCTGAATTCCTTGGCATGCTCCACACGATGCTCGGCGATCGACATCGACTTGCCGATGGTCAGCGGAAGTTTCTGCGAGAAATCATTCGGATCTTCCGCATACTCGCCCATGGCCTCGCGGAGCTGCTGGATCCACCGCGGTCCAGAACGGGCAAGCGTTGGCCCCTTACCGAAAGGCTCGGCAACTGTTCTGGTGATGGACTCTATGATCGGGATAACAATCGGTTCAACTTTTGCCGCTAACTTCAGCTTTAAATTGTCATAGGCGATTCCCAGGGCCCCGAACTTTATGGCTGCTTCGCTAGTCTTTCCGATCAGAGAATCATCGACCACAAGCCCGAATTTGGCGAGCTCATCGGTTGCCGCCCTGAAGTTTTCTACGAGCGGTAGGATGTCTTTAATGGCACCTCTTCCGAAAATGTTAACGGCTTCGCGGGCGCGCTCGGTCTGCGAAGGGATAGCTGCTAACTTTTGAAGTAACTCATTGAAGACGGTACCGGACTCCCGAACGTTGCCGGAAGAATCCACCAAGCCAATACCGAGCCGATGAAGCGATTCGGCGGCGTTCTTGCCCTTGCCTGTCTGATCTTCGAGGGCCTGCGATAGCATGCGCTCACCGGTGGTGAATGCTCCAACACTCACACCGGTCAGCTTCGCGACGTTTTCGAACTCACGCGCCTGGGAGACGGAAACGCCCAACTCACGAGAAAGGTTCACTGTGGCGCGGGAAGCATCAGCCTCGTTCTTGAGAAGCGCAGCCGCGCCCGCTGCGATTCCAACAGCGGCCACCCCGCCACCTACCGATAGGGCTGTCGGACTTCCGAGGATATTTAGGAGATTACCGCCATGCCTTGCCAGTCCTCCAGGGAGCGGCATACCGGTGAAGCCACCGGCAATCTGCGCGCCGTATATACCCTTGCGAAAGTTATCGCGGAGAGTTTTTTCCGCCAATGCCGCCGCTTCCCGCTCGGCTTGAATGACCCCCTTGAGATCGCCGGCTAGGGCTCCGATCCTGGTCCCAGCCGCGGCTTTGGAGATTCCGATTAAGGCTTTCTCGAAATCCAATCCGCTCTTAACGCTGGTGCTGAGCAGCGCATTAAAAGTGGCAATTTCACCGCTGGTCAGTTTTGCGCTGGCGGCAACGGATTTGAACTGTGGTTCGAGTCTCTGCAGAAGAGAATTCTGCGACAGCCCCTCGAGCTGCAGAACGACCGGATCTTTGGCGCGCTGGGGCGGGCGGGCCGGTCCTAGTTGTTCCAGGCGCTTCAACGCGGCCTGAGAGCTCGCGTCCGCCTCCGCTTTCATGCGGACCTTGCGGGCCGCGAAATTCTCTTCCTCTAGGAGCCGATGTGCTTTTTCCTTGGCACGCAGATCATCGTAGTTGTGACTGATTCCCTGGATCTGCGTCGCGAGTAAGGCTACACCAGGGCCGAAGGATTTGGCGCCGGCTATTTCACTGAGAACCGCGCCGAGACCTTTGCCGGCCGCCAGACCTTCATTGGTGACGGCTTTGAACTTTTCGAAATCGACCGCGCTGACCTTCAGAGCGCTGGCAACGGCAGCGGTGGCAGCCTTGACCCGTGCTGCCTCCTTCTCCATCTCGGAGCCAGCACCGGTTCCAGCAGACTTATAGGCCTTGGTCTTGGCGGCTTCGAGCGATTGGTACTCTTTGGTGAGCCCCTTGAGCTGCGCGGCCAGGCTCGCAACGCCCGGCCCGGCAGTCGAAGAGCTTTTACTGATGTCGTTCAGGGTCTTGATGAGACTCTGACCCTTGTCGGTTCCTTCCTTGATACTGGCGCTGAAATACTGGAGCTCGCCCTTGGTGAGTTTGAGCTTATTTCCAATCTCAGCGGCGGCCGTGGCGATGTCGCGAAGTGGACCGGGATTTCCGGCGTTGATCGGGAAATTTAATTGATATTCTGGCATCAGATTTGCGTCCTACTTGGGTGCTTCAATTACACGGTGCCTTCGGTGCGCGCGTGTAATGCGCCGCAACTGCACGAGGGAAAGATAGTTTGGTGCCCGCCGTCACGTGTTCCCAGACAATTGTGTAGATAGCCAGGGCCAACGGACTCATTAAGTAATGCTCTCCGCGCGCCGTGGCCTCGATAAACCGGTGCGACTCCGTCTGCCACAAGACGAACACTGCAGGCTCGAGCGTAACGGCCAGTTCGGCGCTGGCATCCATGAATTTTATTTTCAGGGCGTCGTGGTCAATTTCGTTTGCGTTTTCCATGGGAAGAAAAAAGGCCCAGCGCACGAGGCGCCGGGCCGTGAGGGCACACCAGGGAGAAAAAGGGAATTGGTAAAAACTGGGCGCCCGGGGAGACGGCCTGGGCGCCCAGGACGCGGACCACTCAGGGGAGCACACCCAAAGTAGCCCGCTTCAACGCCGGTGCTTGTGATCACCGACGAACTCGAAAAACTAGGAGGACGGAACAAAACAAATGCGAGCCACCCGACCGCGGCGACGCTGATCGGTCGCCCCGTGCGGCTCGTGTAGGTTATTTGGAGTTGCGGCATGATGATATTTGGCCCTCTATATATAAAGGGACACGTTTTTTGAAAACGGCCAGAACTTACTTGTTTAATTTCCCGCTATACCTTTGTAACCAAAGATAATAGTTTTCCCGTCCACGCGCTCAGAAATGAGCGGGTGAGCGTAGCGATCGACTAACTTCTCTTCCTCAATCATGGTTCGCAACACGCTCGCGAGCTGTGGAAACTTCGAACGAATCATCTCCCAGTCAGCATTATTGTTGCGATTCCGGCGCACTCCACCTCGG
>JANXXL010000334.1 GCA_025350625.1 Bryobacterales bacterium
GGTGCCGGTGCTCGCCGGGTCGAGCGCGTATGCGGTCGCCGAGGGTGCGGTATGGAGAGGATCGTTGGCCGACCACGCGGCGCAGGCTCGCGAGTTCTACGGTGTCATCGGCGTGGGGCTGGCGCTCGGGCTGGCGCTCGATTACGCCGGTCTCAATGCGGTTTCCATGTTGTTCTGGTCCGCGGTGCTGAATGGTGTGCTGGCGCCGCCTCTTATCGTGATTGTGCTGCTCTTAACTAGCAATCCCGAGGTTATGGGCACGCGGGCTAATCCTCGATGGCTTTCCGTTCTGGGATGGATCACTGTAGTGGTGATGACGCTCGCCAGCGCAGCGATGTTTATCACCTGGAAATAGGCGTTGGCCAAGGCCGTGCTCAGAATCCCAGCCAGAGGATACTATGCACGAATCACACCGGCAAGCCGCAGAGCAGCATGAATTAGCAGCCCACGCCCATCGTACCGCCGCCGAGCGCAATGAACGAGGGGACAATCCCACCGCGAACTGGCATGCGACTCGCGCGCTCGCCTATTCCGATCAGGCATATAAGCTTGCCAAGGAAGCGCAGACCAAGTCCGGGCAGATCGTGACACTTTAATCATGTCCACACGCTATAACAACGGATCGCACTACGAGAATCACCAACGGGCGGCCGAGTTGCACGAGGGCGCCGCGCACGCCCATCGCAGCGCTGCCGAACAACGAGGGAAGCAGGATCACCTGACCGGGCAGGAGCTTTCGCGGCAAGCTGCGGAACATTCGCTCACAGCTCATGAGCATACTACCCGCATGCAGCAGGGCGGGATGATGGGACACGGCATAGGCACCTTCGGACACGCTGAGATCGCGGCCCGCGCACATGAGCTTTGGAATGCCAGGGGCTGTCCCGCGGGCTCTCCCGAAGCAGACTGGTTCGAAGCCGCAGAAGAATTGCGATCCCTCGCCTCGAAACCTCCGGGACTGTGACCGCCGGTGGGCAAATGACCACCTATCGTTAAAAGCCAACGCCAGATGGGCGCCCGCAGATATCACCCGACGAATCGGTGGGACCTCCATACGTTGGCGAGACCCGTGCACTAGCTAATACCATCGAAACACCCGCATGCGCGCGTTTTCGACGGAGGTTCGACGAATATGTCAGCTTTACAGAAACCGGTGATCCCAGACGATGCCGCCGGCACCGTGGATGTCGTCACCGAGGTCCGGCGTGAAGCGGCGTTGCTTAAGACCGGTGCGCTCCAGAACGCGATATTTAATAGCGCCAACTTCTCGAGCATTGCCACCGACGAAAAAGGTGTCATTCAACTATTCAACGTAGGCGCGGAACGCATGCTGGGTTATACCGCCGCCGAGGTGGTGGACAAGATCACTCCCGCCGACATTTCCGATCCCCAGGAAGTGATCGCGCGCGCCAAAGCCTTGAGCCTGGAGCTGGCCACTCCGATTACTCCTGGTTTCGAAGCGCTGGTATTCAAGGCTTCGCGCGGCATCGAAGACATCTATGAGCTGACTTATATTCGCAAAGACGGCAGTCGTTTTCCGGCGGTAGTGTCGGTCACCGCGCTGCGCGACGATCGCGGCGGAATCATCGGATATTTGTTGATTGGGACCGATAACACTGCGCGCAAACAGGCCGAGGAGGCGCTGCTAAAAGCCGGCGCCCTGCAAAGCGCCATTTTCAACAGCGAAAACTTTTCGAGCATCGCCACCGATGAGAAAGGCGTCATTCAATTATTCAACGTGGGCGCGGAGCGGATGTTGGGTTATACCGCGAGCGAGGTGGTGGACAAGATCACTCCCGCCGATATTTCCGACCCCCAAGAAGTCATCGCGCGCGCCAAAGCCTTAAGCCATGAACTGGCGACTCCCATCACGCCGGGCTTCGGTGCGTTGGCGTTCAAGGCCTCGCGCGGCATCGAAGACATTTATGAACTGACCTACATCCGCAAGGACGGGAGCCGCTTCCCGGCGGTGGTGTCGGTCACGGCGTTGCGCGACGACCTGGGCGGGATCATAGGCTATCTCCTGATCGGCACCGATAACACGGCCCGCAAGCAAGTGGAAGCTGAACAGAAGCTGCTCGATCAGCGCCTGCGCGATCAGCAGTTCTATACGCGTTCGCTCATCGAATCCAACATTGACGCTTTGATGACCACCGACCCGGCGGGCATCATTACGGACGTCAATAAGCAGATGGAGGCGCTCACCGGGTGCACCCGCGATGAGCTGATCGGCGCGCCGTTTAAGAATTACTTCACCGATCCCGACCGCGCCGAAGCGGGCATAAAGCGGGTATTGAGCGGCAGCAAGGTCACCGATTATGAGCTCACCGCGCGCGCCCGTGACGGCAAGGAAACCGTAGTCTCCTACAACGCCACCACCTTCCATGATCGAGATCGCAAGCTGCAGGGCGTCTTCGCTGCCGCCCGCGATGTCACGGAGCGGAAACGCTTCGAGCATACTTTGCAGGAGAACAACGTTGAACTCGAGCGGGCCCGGGCCGCGGCTGAAAAAGCCAACCTCGCGAAATCGGATTTTCTTTCGAGCATGAGCCACGAGCTGCGCTCGCCCCTGAATGCCATCCTCGGCTTCGCCCAGCTCATCAGCTCGGAATCGCCGCCGCCCACTGCTTCGCAAACCGCGAGCATCGACCAGATTCTGCACGCGGGATGGTATCTGCTGGAGCTGATCAACGAAATTCTGGATCTCGCGCAGATCGAATCGGGAAAGCTGGCGCTGTCGATCGAACCCACGTCGCTCGCCGAAGTGATGTCGGAGTGCCAGGCCATGATTGAACCGCAGGGACAGAAGCGCGGCATCCGCATGACCTTTCCGCACTTCGATGCTCCTTTCTTTGTGGATGCCGACCGGACTCGAGTGAAGCAGGTGCTCATCAATCTGCTTTCGAACGCGATCAAATACAACCAGCCGAATGGAACGGTGGTGGTCGATTGCGACACCAGCGCGCCGGACCGGGTGCGGGTGAGCGTAAGAGATTCCGGCGCGGGCCTGGCGCCCGAAATGGTGATGCAGTTGTTTCAGCCTTTCAACCGTCTGGGGCGCGAAACTGGCGCGGAGGAAGGCACCGGTATCGGCTTGGTGATGAGTAAGCGCTTGGTCGAAATGATGGGTGGCTTGATTGGCGTCGAAAGCACGGTCGGGTCGGGGAGCGTGTTCTGGTTTGAATTGAATTCGGCGGTAGCGCCGCGATTGACGATAGACCCGGCCGCAAACCGGGAGATTACGCCGGCGCAAATTCAGCACGACGCCCCCTTAAAAACGCTGCTTTATGTGGAGGACAATCCGGCCAACCTGATGCTGGTCGAGCAACTGATCGCGCGCCGGCCCGATATGCGTCTGCTGAGTGCCAGAGACGGCAATCTGGGCATACAAATCGCGCGCGCTCACCATCCCGAAGTGATCCTGATGGATATCAATCTGCCGGGTATCAGCGGAATCGAGGCCCTCAAAATTCTTCGCGAGGACCCGATGACCGCGCACATTCCCGTTGTCGCGCTGAGCGCCAACGCGATGCCCCGCGACATCGAAAAGGGCTTGCAGGCCGGGTTCTTCCGCTATCTCACCAAACCGATCAAGGTCCATGAGTTCATGAATACGCTGGATGAGGCGCTGGAATTCGCGGGACAACCGGCCGCTTTGACGAAGTGAATCGGCACCAGGCATGGTTACAGCAGCCGATATTCTGAACGCCAGGATTCTGGTAGTCGACGATAAGGAAGCCAACGTCCATTTAATCGAGGGCATGCTGCGGGTGGCGGGTTATACCTCGGTCCAGTCGACCACCGATCCCACGGCAGTCTGCGGACTGCACCGCGCGAACCGCTACGGGCTGATCCTGCTGGATCTCCAGATGCCCGGCATGGACGGCTTTGAAGTGATGGAGGGTTTGAAGGCGATTGAAGCGGACGGCTATCTGCCGGTCCTGGTGATTACCGCGCAGCCGGGTCATAAGCTGCGCGCGCTCGAAGCCGGCGCCAAAGATTTCGTCAGCAAGCCGTTCGATCTGGCGGAGCTGCGCGCGCGCGTCCACAACATTCTCGAAGTGCGCCTGCTGCATCTAGAAACCAAAAACTACAGCGAAACCTTGCAGCAGACCGTTCGCGAACTCGAAGCGAGCCGTGAGGTCATTCGCCTGAAAACCCTGGAGGAACGAAACAAAAGCGAGCAGGAGTTGGCCCTGGCGCAGCAAACTCAGGAAAGCCTGCTCCCCCGAACGCTGCCCCAGCTTCAGAATTATCGCATTCACGCTTTCAACAATCCTACGCGTTTCGTGGGTGGAGATTTTTATGATTTTCAGCAATTGAAAACCGGCGAATGGATGGGGGTTCTGGCGGACGTTTCGGGAAAGGGCATGCCCGCCGCTCTGCTCAGTTCAATGGTGCTGGGTGCGCTCGGTATCGAATTCCGCTCGCGGACGGAACCGCATGAAGTTGTGAAGCGGGTCAATCAGCTCCTGTGCGAAAAGTCGCTGCCGTTTCAGTTCGTCACCCTGTTTCTGTTTATGCTCGGTCCCGATGGCGCCGGACGATTTGTCAGCGCTGGACATAATGTCGCGTATCTGTTCCGTTCCGCGACGGGATTGATCGAAACTTTGGCTCCCGATGCTTTTGCGTTGGGAATGTTCGATTCTGCCTGTTATCATTACCGCCCCCTCCATCTGGAGAGAGCCGATATTCTAGTGGTTTATTCGGACGGCCTGACAGATGCCGAAAATCCAGCGGAAGAAATGTTCGGAGAGGAAAGATTGATCGAGATTATTCAGCGGGAAGCCCCTTCGGGAAGTCTCGCGGTGGAGCAGGCGATCCTGCACGCGATGGACGATTTCACGCACGGCACTCCGCAAACGGACGACATCACGTTTCTGGTGGTTGAAAAGTCCACTTAAATCACGCATTCCCACTTGATATAATTGGACGCCGTAATGTTAGCGACCGGACAATCCGTGTCGGACGCGAAGCGACACCGAGCCTTGTAACCTACCGACAGGAGAGCACACATGGCCAAGACCACCAATCCACCTCTGGGACGGCGTAGATTCCTGAAAGGCGCCGCAGCCGGAGCGGCAGTAGGCGCTACTGCCATCGTTACTCCGGAAGTCCAGGCCCAGGACGCACAACCCCGCGGCGCGGCCCCTCCCTCGGCTGCTCACCTTGAGGCGGAGCGCAACCCTTCCGCGCGCGGCGCACAGAGTGAATTCGTCGAGCGGCCCGGAGCGGACTATATGGTCGACGTCATCCAGTCGCTCGGCGTCGAGTATTTCATCGCCAATCCCGGGTCGAGCTTCCGCGGCCTGCACGAATCGCTGATCAGCCACGGCGGCAATAAGCCCGAGTTCATCACCTGTACCCATGAAGAGATCGCGGCTGCCATGTGCAACGGCTACGCCAAAATCGAAGGCAAACCGGCGATTACCGCGGTGCACGGAACCGTCGGGACACAGCACGCGGCCATGGCGATTTATAACGCCTATTGCGATCAGGCGCCCATGATCGTTCTGGCCGGCAACCGGCGCGACGGCAGTGAACGGCGCAGCTACGTCGAATGGGTCCACAGCGTCCAGGACGCGGCGGCCATGGTGCGCGACTATACCAAGTGGGACGACAATCCCGGTTCGCTCGAACACTGGGGCGAGTCCATGGTGCGCGGCTACAATCTGGCGCGGACTCCGCCGCAGATGCCCGTGATGCTGGTTTGCGATGAAGACTTGCAGGAGCAGGCCATCCCGTCGAGCTTCAGCGGCCACATCCCCAAACTCGGCGCGCATAAACCGCCGGCGGGCGATCCCGGCTCTGTGAACGAAGTAGCGCGCATGCTGGTGAACGCCGAAAATCCGGTGCTGATCACGGGACTCTCCGCGCGCACGCCTCAGGGACTCAAGCTGCTGGTCGAGCTGGCGGAGCTCCTGCAATGCGCCGTCATCGACCAAAAGCGCCGCATGAACTTCCCCACTCGCCATCCACTCAACCAGACCCTGCGGCAGCGCGCGGTGATTGGCGAAGCCGATCTGCTCGTGGGCCTCGATGTGTGGGACTTCTACGGCGTAGTGCACTTGCAGGGTGGAAATCTACGAGTGGAACCGCGCTCCCTGATAAAGCCCGGCGCCAAGCTGGTGAGCATCGCCGCCAGCGATCTGTTCTTTAAGAGCAATTACCAAAGCTTTTTCCGTAACACCGAAACTGACCTCTCATTACCTGGCGATACCGAAGCCACACTGCCGTCGTTGATTGAAGCCGTTAAGCGCTTGCTCACCGAAGACAAGAAGCGCGCATTCGCGGCCCGCGGCGCGAAGCTTGCCGAGGCTTCTAAGCTCGCCCTCGAACAGCAGCGCACCGCTGCCACCTACGCCTGGGACGCCAGTCCCATCAGCACCGCGCGCATGTCGATGGAACTTTGGAGCAAGATCAAAAACGAAGACTGGTCTTTGGTTTCCGACAGCTTCTGGGTCAGCCACTGGCCGCAACGGCTGTGGGACATGAGCAAGCATTACCACTACATCGGCGGCGCGGGCGCGGAAGGGGTGGGCTACCTGGCAGGAGCGACGGTGGGCGCGGCACTCGCCAATAAGAAGTACAACCGGTTGACGGTATCGATCCAATCCGACGGTGATTTAATGTACGGACCGGGAGCCCTGTGGACCGCGGCCCATCATCGCATCCCGATGCTGATCCTGATGCACAACAATCGGGCTTATCATCAGGAAATCATGCAGCTCCAGCACATCGCGGGCCAGCGGAACCGCGGCTTCGAGCAGTGCAACATCGGTACCACCATTACCGATCCCAATATCGACTACGCCAAGCTCGCGTCGAGCTTGGGTGTCGAATCCTACGGACCCGTGAGCGACCCGGCAGAACTCGGCCCCGCGATTCAGCGCGGCATCGAAGCGGTGAAGCGCGGCAACCCCTATTTGATCGATGTAGTGACGCAAGGGCGCTAGGAACAACGATGAAGAAACTGGCGACATTGATAATACTGCTGGCCGCTCCCGCGGTAGTGGCAGAAGCCCAAAGCGCAGGCAACGCCGAAAGCGGGAAAAAGGTGTTCGAGCGCATGATGTGTTACTCCTGCCACGGCCATGAAGGCCAGGGCGGCGGCGCGGGCCCGCGCATCGGAGTGAAACCGCCGCCGCTTGCAGGGTTCCTCGCGTATGTGCGCCATCCGGCGGGCGTCATGCCGCCGTTCACGCCGAAAGTGGTATCGGATGCGGAACTGACGGACGTCCATGCGTATCTGTCCAGCCGTCCCCCACCGCCTCCGCTCAAAGATATTCCGCTATTGAATCAGTAAACCCATTCCGCCGGGTGCGCGGGTCATCGTAGGATTGTGGTGAGGTGCCCGATGGCGTGCGATCCAGATTCCTTGAGAAACGTTCCCCTATTTGCGTTGCTGGATGACGATGAATTGGCCGTATTGGCCGTGCAAGTGGACATTAAACATTTTGCCGCGCGTCAGCGCATTTATAAGCTGGGCGACCCCGGCGGCCGCGCTTACGTCCTGATATCGGGCCGCGTGAGCGTCACTACGGTCGATGAAGATCAGCAGGAAGTGGTGGTCGCCGAGCCCATGTCCGGCGAATTCTTTGGATTCGCCTCCATGTTCGAAGAGACACCGCATCACACAAGCGCCACCGCGCTCGAAGAAACGGTTTGTATCGAGACGGATCGCCACGATATTGCCGTTCTAATTGAGCGAAAACCGCACGCGGGGCTGGATATCATGACGGTGATGGCGCGCCAGGTTCACGCCGCGCAAGAGTTGGCGCGCACCCGCTCCATGCGCAATCCCAACCAGGTGATTGAGGAAGAAGCGACGTTTGGCGAACACATCGCCGACGCCGTCGCCCGTTTCGGCGGCTCCTGGTCATTCATCATTTCTTTCGGTGTGGCCATCGCGGCCTATTCCGCGATCAACGTCGCTCTCGGCAAGACCGCATGGGACCCGTACCCGTTCATTCTCCTCAATCTGTTTCTTTCGATGCTGGCATCCGTGCAAGCGCCCGTGATTATGATGAGCCAGAATCGCCAGGACACCAAAGACCGGCTGCGCGGCGAGCTCGATTTTGAAGTCAACCGGCGGTCGGAATCTGAAATTCAGGGCTTATCGCGCAAACTGAATTTGCTCGGCGAGAAAATGAACGACATTGAAGACTTGCTGCGTGACGCGCGGGCCCCCCGGCTTCACGAGCCGACGGTCGAATAATCCGCCGCTGAGGTCTGGAGGCCTTTTTTCTTTTCTTCTAAGTTTAGGCCGTGAGCGCGGCGCCTCATATTTTTGAGCCCCTGGTGAATTCGATTCTTCACCCGCTGAATTGGAATGGCCAATGACCTGGACATCTCGGCTTCGGTCATACCGGCCAAATGATGCAAGGCCACAGCCTGCCGCTGGTGAACGGTAAGCCGGCTCAATAGCAGGTCGATGTCAATACTCGCGACCAGCCCGCTCTCTGGCGAATGACTGCAGGTGCGTTCATTTAAGGCTTGGCCGGTCATTGTGCCGGCCCCGCGGTGTTGCTTTAACCATCCCTGCTTGCGCAGCGCGTCCTGCATCGGGCCTTTCCGTGACTTTCTGCCGCGCAGCGCACCGAGCGCCGACTCCTGCGCCAAGTCCTCCGCGTCCAGGCCGGCCCATCGCGGCAAACGGCGGCAGAATACACGCGCGACGCGTTGGATATATGCGTAGTCAATCATGGCGTTGTGTTCGGACATCATCGTCGTTTCTCTTTGTGGAGGTGGCCAATAGGCAGGTTGACTGCCAGTCCTCGCCGTGAAATCACCGGCGGCAATAATTTTTTTAAACTGCAACGCTGAGTTTTTGTATCCGCGGCAATGCCTTATTGAAGGTTGCTCCCTCGGATGAGCATAAAAAAACCGACGCAAAATCCACTTGAATCTTGACGATCATCCCGACCTATTAGGAAGGCACCCTAGCTAGCGCGGTCATTCACCCTATAGAAAATGACTCACGAGAGGTATAACTTTCCGGCGTCGGTAAGTCTTCCGTCAGCACTCTCGTAAAGTTTTCTGAAGCTACGTCTCATTTCTGACATGCCTACTGAGTGCGTTGCCTCAGACTGCGAGCTGAGGTTTGGAGGGACGCGTGCCTAGCTAGCCGACTTAATGGAAATCCTCAAAGGCCGCAGTCTGCCTGTTAATACGCACGCCATCGCCCCCGCGATTGCAGTTTCAAAATCAAAACAATTTTTGTTCGCACCTGTGGAAAATAACTAGACACTATCCTCGCTTGACTTCACGATTTCATGACTCTCTTCTACTCATCTAACTCGACCAATAGATTATTTTTGAAGTTTGCTGGCATGTTTCTATTAGCAGCTACCAGCCACGCGATAGCGCAGCAAGTTGCGTTGTCCTTGAGTTCGGGAAGTGCGGCGCCGGGCAGCGCGTTAAGTGTGAATATTTCGCTAGCGAGTGCGGCTGGTTCTAGTCCCGCCGCAGTGCAATGGACCCTGAATTATCCAACTCCTGCGGTAAGCAACGTGAGCATCGTAGCCGGGTGGGCCGCCACGGCGGCACGCAAGAGCGCAACCTGTGTGAGTGGGCCAAGCTCCACTACATGCGTGATGTCCGGGATCAACCAGTCCCTCATTGGCGATGGGCTTTTGGCGGTTGCAACATTCACCGTCTCGCCAAATGCCGCAACGTCCTCGCTTCCCATTCAACTCGCCGCGGTCTCCTCCACACCTGCCGGCAATGCGATTCCCTCCACCGGAACGGGGGGAACAATCTTGGTGAGTGGGGCCACTCAAGCAACGCTAAGCGCGCTGACGTGCTCGCCCGTGATCATCAGCACTCCTGGAACTTCGGTTTGCACGATAAATCTAAACGCACCATCGCCCACTGGCGGAATCAGCGTGAGCCTTGCGAGTAACAACTCGAATGTAGTAATTCCGTCGACCGTGAACATCCCACCGGCGGCGTCAAGCGCTGTTTTTACAGCCACCATCTCAGCAGTGTCCAGCGCGCAGACCGTTACTGTTACGGCTAGCACTGGTAGTAGCAACCGTACTCAGACTCTCACTTTGAATCCCGGCGCAGGACTCTTGAGTATTTCCGGTACCGTCACGCCGTCTTCATTCGGAAGCGGAACAACGGTAACCCTGACTGGAGGGAGCGTTAAGGCCGTTGACAATTCCGGGAATTACGCGTTCAGCGGGCTGGCAAAGGGGAGTTACACCATCACTCCCAGCAAGAGTGGCTATACTTTCATTCCCCCCACTCAATCGGTGATCCTCGACAGTTCGAGCCTTAGTTCGGTAAATTTCACAGCCGTTCCAAGTGCGACTTCCGGAATGATAACCATCGACGTCGAGGTTCGGCACGATCAAACCACAGCAAACTCTGTGATCACTTCTCCCAAATTCTCAACGGCCTCAAACGGAGAACTATTACTGGCGTTCATAGCCGCGGGAAACGCTTCCGACACCGGGACCACGGTAAATAGTATTTCCGGCGCAGATCTGGCGTGGGTTCCCGTCGTAAGAACTCACACGCAAAAGGGGACAGCGGAGATCTGGCGCGCCTTCTCGCAGACTCCGCGGAATAATGTATCTGTTACTGCTGCCTTATCGGCCGCGGTCACTTCCTCGATGACTGTGATGTCCTTTGCCGGTGTCGATCCTTCGGGCGTTAATGGCTCTGGCGCTATCGGCGCGATCGTGCGCGGAAGTGGCTCGAGCGGAGCCGCCGCAGCAGGCTTGCTCACCACGCGGCAAAACTCACTGGTGGTGGGAGTGGGGAACGATCCCGGTAGAGCCGCCGCGCGAACTGCGGGCCTGGGGCAAACTCTGGTACATCAATACCTGGATCCAAGCGGAGCAACTTATTGGGTCCAGATATCGAACGGCCTGGGGCCGCTCCCCAGCGGCAGCAGCGTTACCATCAACGATTTGTCTCCGTCCAACGATCCTTACAATTTGAGCATCGCCGAAATTCTTGCCGCCGGCGCTCCCACCGCAACTAGCCCCAACCAGAACTCTCACGGAACGCCGATCTTGAGCGACCTTGCCGGGATTCCCGTGACTAACGCTTGCAGCCCCGGCGGAGAAGTTCTTTTGACGGGGACCGGCTTCACCGGGCAGGCTCCGCAAGCAGCCACCGGAACTCCGTTGCCCACCCAGTTGGCGGGAGCACGAGTCACAGCCAACGGGATCCCGATGCCATTACTATCTGTGGCGGACTCGCGAGTTGTCTTTGAATGTCCCGTGCTCCCTCACGGAACGCCGTTAAACATAACCGTCGAAGCTGCGAACGGTTCCACGAGCTCTCCCAACGCAACGGTGATGAAGGACGTAGTGCCGGAATTATTCACCCTCGATAACACCAACCAGGGTTTGATTCTGGTGGGAACCACTAACCAGATCGCCATGGACACAAACGAAACTGTGCCGAGCCGGCCCGCTCGGCCCGGCGAGTCTTTGGCGATTTACGCCACCGGCCTCGGCGAATTTGACGATCGAGTCCCGCTGGGTGCCGCTGCGCGATTAAGCATGCCGGCCTTGTCGATAAGTCAAATTCATGTGGTAGTCGGAGGCATACAAATTGAACCTGTCAGAATGGAGCCTTCGCCCACCAACGCCGGATTGACGCAGCTGTTTGCCCAACTACCGCTAAACATCCCCGGAGGAGACGCGGTCCCTATCTTCGTGAGAGTCGTCTTTTCAGACGGGACTGCGGTTGAGAGTAATGAAGCAACCCTTGCAATCGATCGTTCCTCTGCGGCGGGAGACGGTGCCCAGGCAGTAGCAGGCAATTCGGCATTGTTCGTCGCAACGGACGCGGCCACCCAAGGGAATTGGAAGGGCATCTACGGCGCCAAGGGGTATAACGTGATCGATGATTCGGTCTCTTACCCTTCTTATGTCGCCGTAACCCCCGCTGGTCAGGCGAACCATATTTGGGCTGGATCAACCACTGACGTGCGGGGCCTGCAGAAAGGGCTCTCTGCTACCGACCGGATCGGAGCCACTTGGTATTCGTCCGGAACCTTTACGATGGACGTTAACGTTACCGATGGACTGCAACACCAGTTAACGATTTACTGTGTGGATTGGGACTCAGGCGGTGCGCGTTCCCAGACCGTCAGCATTTTGGATGGCGCTACCAACGCGGTGCTTAACAGCCAGAGCATGAGCAGTTTTCAAAACGGAAAGTACTTGGTTTGGAAGCTGACGGGTCACCTAATCATTCGGGTGACCAATACCAGCCAGATCAACGGCACCGTCAGTGGACTGTTCTTCAACTGACTTGTGTTGCCGCCTCAATAACAGCCTGTTGCGCCGGCCAGGTGAACGATGCCAGTATTATCGATGGTATCGACCCGCCCATGATTGAGCAGCCCGCCCGCGACTCGTCCCCGGTTATCGAATCCTGGCTAGTGTACGCGCACGGATTGGCCGCGATTGTGACGCTGCTCATCTCGGTAGGATTCGGCGTGCTGGCCTCGATCGAGCTTTTGATTCCCGACTTAGCCGGAAATACGCCGTGGCTTACCTGGGGACGCCTGCGCTACGACCATACGCAGGGGGTCATTTTCGGATGGCTGGGCAACGCGTTTTTCGCGTTCCTCTATCATGCGGTGCCGGTGCTGACAGGCAAACGCGTTACCAGTGTCCGGCTGGGGCAATGGCTTTTCGGATTGTGGAACTTCGCAGTGGTCGCCCCGGGCTGGATTCTGGTGTTGGCCGGCTTCAGCCAGCCGCTCGAGTGGGCTGAATTTCCGCTGGTGATCGATGCTTTCGTAATGGTGGCGCTGATTCTCGCGCTGATACAATTTCTACCGCCCTTTTTTTCCCGCCAGCTCGAAGACCTTTACGTTTCGAGCTGGTACATTATCGGGGGCCTGGTCTTCACGTTGCTCGCGTATCCGATGGGAAACTTCGTACCAGAACTGATACCCGGCGCGCGCGGGGCCGCCTTCAGTGGTTTGTGGATTCACGACGCTATTGGGTTATTCGTTACTCCCCTGGCGGTGGCGATCCTCTACTATGTAATCCCGGCCGCCACGCGCCGGCCCATCTTCAGCCACTTTCTCTCGATGCTGGGCTTCTGGCTGCTGTTCTTTCTGTACCCTCTCAACGGCACGCATCATTACATATTTTCCGTGATACCGATGGGCGCGCAGATTGGGGCAATCACCGCCTCCACGCTCCTGGGGGTCGACGTAATTCTGGTAGTGGCCAATTTGCTATTGTCCCTGCGCGGCGCGGGTTGGTTCCCACGCGACATAGCCCTGCGCTTCGTCGCCACCGGAACTGTGTTCTACCTGATTGTGAGCATTCAAGGCTCGGTGCAAGCCCAGATGTCTGTCAATCAGAGCGTGCATTTTTCAGACTGGGTAGTGGGTCATTCGCATCTGGCGATGCTGGGCTTCGCGACTTTCGCGGCGGCGGGCGGCGTGATTCACGCGTGGCAAAGGATTCCCTGGGCGCGTTATAACGCGCAAATGCTGGAGTGGGCCTACTGGCTGCTGGTGGCGGGCGTCGTCATCATGGTCTCCGATCTCACGATTGCAGGATTGGTGGAGGCGCGTTTGTGGCAATCGGCCGCACCGTGGATGGATTCCGTGCGAGCAGCGCGCCCGTATTGGATCATTCGCACTCTCACTTTCATCCCGATCGGCGCGGGATTTGTAGCTTTGCTCGCGGGACTAATCACCGGCGACCGCGGCGCGGGCCTCAGGAATGTCCAGGAAGAGCTGGGATTGGAACCGGTTAGTGAAATCGCCCCCCGCTTCGCACCAGAGGTCGCATGAGACGCCTGCTGCGAATGTCCTACCTGGTGGCGGGCCTCGGAGGGGTGGGTTTTTTCGCGATGTCGATCTTGCTGCTCGGGGTCTGGCCGGGACGCACGCTCGAACAACAGATTCGCGGGACTTCACCGGAACATCCATTGGCCTTGACCGCCAGCGAAACGCGCGGGCGCAAGATTTACGCGCGCGAAGGCTGCGCCTATTGCCACACGCAGCAAATCCGCTATGTTGCAGCCGATGTCGGGCGTTTTGGCAGGGCCACGCTCGCCTGGGAGACGATCTTCGATTATCCTCACCTCTGGGGCACACGCCGCATCGGCCCCGACCTGTCACGCGAATCGTCGGTGCGTTCAGGAGATTGGCAACTGTCACATCTCTATGCGCCACGTACATTGGTGACGGATTCCGTAATGCCGCCTTTCCCCTGGTTGTTTGACGGCGCGCCCGATCGCCCTCGGCAAGAAGCCCGTGACTTGCTGGACTATCTCGAAACCTTGGGGCGGGATCGAGCGCTGGCGGGTCCCGAGGGAGAAGCGCATGCGCTGGCAGCGTGCAATTGCTCAGACGACGCCAAGCGCTTCGCGTTCGCTCCCGCCGCTCTCAACGCGAGCCCCTCGCGCGCACGGCGCGGCGCGGACTATCCTGGCCTCGCTCCATCGAGCGACCGGGATCGCGGTGAACAAGTTTATTCCCGCTACTGCGCCAATTGCCATGGACCGCGCGGTGAAGGCGATGTGCCTGGAGCGGCGGGGCTTCATCCGCGCCCGGTCAACTTAACGGAACACGAATACACCCTGGATCGCCTTGGTGACTCGCTCTGGAATGGTGTAGCGGGAACGGCGATGCCCGCGTGGCGCGAACTGGGAGTGGAGGACCTTTCCGCTGTAGCGCAGTTGGTGCGATCTTTTCACGTGGCGCAGCCGGAGCCAGCCATCCCCCAGCTGGTGCTCGACCTCGGCGCGCGCGTTTACGCGGCCCGGTGTTCACAATGCCACGGAGAGAACGGAGATGGAAATGGATCGGCCGCCAACCAGTTCCCCATTGCGGCTACGAATTTCCGATCGCAGCGCCCGAGTCTGGCCGCGAGTCTCCGGGTTCTGCGTAATGGCGTCGAGGGAACACCGATGGCCCCGTGGTCGGGCGAGCTGTCAGAAGCCCAGCTTTCAGCGGTGGCGTATTTTGTTCGAGGATTCTACCAGGGAGGGCCCAGCCAATGAATATGACCGCCTCGATGAATCAGTGGACAGCCATGGACCTCATCGTCGGACTGTCGGTGTTGTTCGCGTTCGCGTTTTTGGCGGCCTGGATCGTCTCACCGGCTCTCCGCGCCTGGGTGGAACGGCCTAAGTACCGCTTGCAGGAAAACATGAGACGCTATGATCAGGACCAGCGGGAAGGGAGGAACAGCCCCAGATGAAACCAGACGCTTCGCCATCCGGCATGGGAATCGTAGTTGCATTGTGCGCAACAATCGGACTGATCTCGGTAGCGGCCACGCTCGCTTTCGGCAGGGCTTCCCTCATTCCCAAAGGCTCGGTGCAATCCACAGTCTCGATCTCGAGTACCGAAGAATATGGGAAGCGGCTCATCACTCAGACATCGGAATATTTAGGACCGGATGTCGCCGATGCCAAGATGCGCTCCATGAACAGCCGACTGGCATGTGCCTCGTGCCACATCGGAGCGGGCGTCGAACCGGGCAACCTCAGCCTGGCGGTTGCCATCACGAAATATCCCCGGATTTCCCCACGCAGCGGCACAAACGAAACCATCGAGGCGCGCATCAACGGCTGCATGCTGCGCAGCATGAACGGCCGCGCGCTCGACGAAAACAGCCCTGAGATGATCGCGATGGTTTCTTACTTGCGATTCTTGGCGGCGCAGGACGCAGCCACCGGCGCGGGCCAGCGCAAGGCGCACGAGCCGCCCGCGTTTAAGACACCCAATCGGGCAGTTGATTTGAAAGCGGGCGCGAGCGTCTTTGAGAAGCGTTGCGCGGCATGCCATGGCCAGGATGGAGCGGGACTCGCGGCAGCTCCCAGCCGGATTCACGGTTATGTGTTTCCGCCGCTGTGGGGTCCTGACAGCTTTAACGACGGGGCTGGAATGCACCGCGTGCTGACCGCAGCCAGATTCATTAAAGCTCGCATGCCTTTGGGGAATCCGGATCTAAGCGATGGCGAAGCGTTCGACGTTTCCGGGTTCGTCAATGCAAAGCCTCGTCCAGAGATGCCAGGGCTCGACCGCGACTACCCTGACAGAAGCCAGAAGCCGGTAGATACCAGCTACCTGCCCTATGCGGATGCCTTCCCGGCGGAACAGCATCACCTGGGTCCCTTTCAACCGATCGAGGCGTATTACAAGAGCAAAAAGAAACCGCCGGCCCGGTAGACCCGCAGGTTCTTACTTTTTGTGCGACTGGATGTAATCGAGCGCGAAAGCCTTCATTTGCGGGTTGGTCAGGCCAAGTTGCGCAGCCTCTTCCGACGCCTTATCCGTGTCCCATTTGTCGATCAGCGCTCGTTTGATCATCCACATTGCCGCTGCGCGGTTTCCGCTGGCGCAATGAATGAATGCGGGTTCATTGCCCGCTTCCGTGATGGTCTTAATAAAACGATCGGCGGACGCGGTCTCCGGTGCATTCGAATTCATCGGAATGTGCACAAAGTTGATACCGGCAGCTTTGGCGGCAGCCGCTTCTCCCTCGATATCGGCGCCTGGCTCGCTCGCGAGGCGCAGGTTGATGATGGATGCGAACCCCATCTTCTTGATCCCGGCGACCGACGACGGCGTCACCGCACCGGCACAAGCTACGGTGGTTTGCACCTGCGCGAAATTGGTGATCCCCGGGACGGTCGACTTCTGAACCGCGGATTGTGCGGCGGCAATGGCAACTCCCATCGTGACCATGGCAAACATCGAAAGTATTCGTTTCATATACGTCTCCCCATTATTTGAAGTTAAGCGCTCACCAGCGAGTATCCCCGCTCCTGTGCGCGATTGACGGCAACGATTCCCGCCGGGACCATCCGGGCATTGCTCACCAGGTTGGAGGTCAACTCTTTGAAGATGGCGTCCGCATCGCCTCCACCCGCCTCGGCGATAGCCCGGGAAGCAGCACGAGTGGCGAATGCGCAGACCCCGAATTGCACGCCCAGTTTCGCGAGGGAATCCAGCGTGTTGCCCCGATTTCGCAGGTCCTCGCCGAAGCTCGCGTCGTTGTAGATATTCACTTTCGGAGCCAGCTTGGTCTTAGGATCTTCCACTTTGGATCGCGTGGCAAACGTCTTTCCGTACTTCGCCCACATCGCGTCGTTATAGCCCATTGGCGTCGAACGGTGCCGCACAATGATCACCACGGCCAGATCGCTGTTGTCGAGGCCGTACTCAGTCTTGTTCGCGCGGAAAAAGTTATTGGCGAACAGGAACGCATCCCCGAGACCATCAACGGTTGTGGTGTCGAATACCAGGCGATGTTTGCCCGGCACTTTGTCAAACCAGTCGTCCTTTTCGTGCCGCGCAGGCTCCCAGCTGGAGGCGGCCGACGCTGCTTTGCTTTGTGCCATGGCGACGCCGGTCATTGCGCCAAAGGAGACGAGCCCGGTCCTTAGACGAGTGAGAAAGGAACGCCTTTCCGACGATGACGGAGATAGTTTACTCATATGTTCCTCGTTTTCCTATTGCATCAAACATGTAACAGCTTAACACGCGGTTTCAAGCCTCGGTCACTCCTTGCAGGTGGCTTCTTTTGCATAATGATCGCAGAACTTCGGGGCTTCGATATCGGTAGAAACGCCGGCGGCGGTCATCAGCCCGCGAATTGCCGCTTCGGTTTTAGGCGATGGCACAAAGTTATCGAATCTATAGCCTTGGGCTATATGCAGAGGTGTCCATCCTTGCTTGTTCTTCCGGTTCCAGATATCGATCTTGGCGCCTTTGTCGGCAAGGAACTGCGCCACGCCAGGAAGAGTTTTATAAGCCGCACCGTGCATGGCGGTTTCGCCCTTGTTGTCAACCGCGTTGATGTCGCCGCCGAGATCCAATGCCACTTGGATGGCCTCGATCACTTCACTCTCCGTTCCTGGATCCTCACCGGGAGCGCGCGTACCGACCCCGGCGGCGGCCATCAACGGCGTGGTGTTATCCTCGTTGGCCAGCAACGGATCGGCGCCCAGCTTGGCCAGATAGCGCATCAACTCCGCGTCGGCGGTTCGGGCAGCCAGCAGGAACGGGGTAGCGCCTTTGACGTTGAGTTTGGTTAACAGTGTATCCAGCGGTCTCGTCATTCGCGCATTCAAGTCGGCTCCGTGCTCGACCAGCTTTTGGACCAGTTCAAGACTGGTCATGCTTCCCGAGCCCTGAGGAGGCGGATTGTTGTCGCCGATGCCAGGCTTGCGGACCCACGTTATCGCGTGTAGCGGCGTCCAGCCTTGGCCGGCGGCATTGGGATTCGCTCCCGCCTCCAGAAGTTTCGCTGCCACTTCGAAATGAGCGTTCACAACCGCCAGAGTCAGTGCGCTGGTACCGGGCTTGGACACGCCTGCGACGCGGTCCGTGAATCCGCGCTGCCTCTGCCTATGAAGGGGCTCGACGGCTTCGTTGGGGTCTTCCCCAGCCTTCAGCAGCGCCGGAAGAACTGCGATTTTGCCTTCCCGTGCCGCGAACAAAAGCGGAGAAAATCCGTAGCGCTCACGGACTTTAAAATCGGCTCCGGCCTTGAGCAGCGCTTCGATGGCCTGCGTATTCCCTTCCGCCGCCGCCCACATGAGGGCCGTCTGCCCGTACTGGGCTTCCCTCGCGTTCACATCGGCGCCGTGCAAAATAAGCGCCTTTACAGTCTCTACCTCGCCCGTGCGCGCGGCTGTCATCAAGACGGTTTCGCCTCCCGGAAGGACGGTGTTGGGGTCGGCGCCGGCTTTGAGGAACAATTCCACCATCGGTCCGTTCCCGTTCTCGCAGGCCGACGAAAGCGGCGTTACGCCAAAGCGATTCACAGCCTTCACATTCGCGCCGGCGTGGACCAGTAACTCCGCCAATTGCAAATCGCCGTTATCCGCAGCCCAGTGCAGCGCCGTCATCCCGTCGCCCTGGGATGCATTCACGTCGGCGCCTTTTTGCAGCAGAGCCTGCACGGCGGCCTTATCGCCAGCTTCCGCCGCATTCGCCAGCCCAGCGTTAACCGAAGCCCCGAACAGACTCGCCGCCGATAACAACGTAATGACAGCGCATTTGCAGAACTGTGTCAGGCGCATTGCGATGGTCTCCTGCTAAACCGCTAACAGCTCGGGCACCCGGCCCTGGCTATCGCCGAAGCTATCGAGGTGAATCCCGACCTTATCCAATAACGTCAGGTGGAGGTTCGCCAACGGCGTGGGTTGCGCATACTTGATGTGACGCCCGCCCTTAAGCTTGCCCGCTCCGCCGCCCACAAGCATGATCGGCAGTTCCGAGTGGCTGTGGATGCTGGGATTGCCCATGCCGCTGCCGTAAAGGCAAATCGAATGATCCAGCAGCGAGCCGTTCCCATCCTGCGTGGCCTTCAACTTTTCGAGGAAATATGCGAACAGCGACACGTGAAACGCATTGATCTTGGCTAGCTTCTCCAGCTTCTCGGGGTCGCCTCCGTGGTGCGAGGTGGGGTGGTGCGCTTCGGGAACCCCGATTTCGGGGTAGGTACGAACGCTTTGTTCGCGAGCTAATTGGAAGGTAACGACGCGAGTGACGTCGCCCTGAAAAGCGAGCACCTGCAAGTCGAACATCAATTTGGCGTGGTCTGCATAGGTGGCTGGGACGCCGACCGGGCGGTCCAGGTCCGGCAAATGGGACTCGGTGGTGTCGCCCTCGGCCTTCTGAATGCGCCGCTCTAGTTCGCGAATCGTATCCAGATATTCACTCACAATGGTGCGGTCTCCCGGCCCCAGTTTCCGCTGCAGGCGTGCCACATCTTCATTTACCGAATCGAGCATGCTGGCCTTGAGGCTCAATGCGCTCCTGCGGTTTGCCGCACTCCCACCCTCGCCGAACAGGCGCTCAAAAACGATGCGCGGGTGAGCTTCGTAGGGAAGCGGGGTGGTAGGCGACGACCACGAAAGATTGTTCTGGTAGACGCAGGCAAAGCCATTGTCACACTGACCCACGTTGACGAGCAGATCCATGGCCAGCTCCAGCGAAGGGAGCGCAGTGTCCTGGCCCATTTGCTTGGCGGCGACCTGATCGACGGTGGTGGCCAGGCGGTAGTCGGTGCTCTCGGTCAGCTTCGCCCTGGCGGCGCTCAAGAAGGCACAATTGGCGGTGGCATGGGTGCCAGGATAAGCGGTCTGCAGCTCCATGTTGGTGAGCACTGTGACCTGATCCATGAATGGCGTCAGCGAGTGGAGAATGGGCGGCAGCTCGGTGATCGTGCCCTCGGCTTTGGGAGTCCACTGCGCGATGTTGGCGCCCATCGGAATGTACATGAAGCCGAGGCGGCGGACGGGGTTGCCGGCAGTCGCCGCCAGCGCCGTATGCGCCGGGATCATGGCGTCGAGCAAGGGCAGCGCTAGAGTCGCCCCCACGCCCCGCAGGAAAGTCCGCCGCGGCAGAGCCTTCTTCATGATGATCATTGCGTTCTCCTCATTTGAAACGGTGTACTGTTCACGATTCCCAAAATCACCGACGAGAAACGATAATCCTTGGTGCGGGCGTCCGCGACGATGTTGCGGACTGCCGGAGCGTCGTAATATTCAACCCCGCGACCCAGCGCGTAGGTAAGCAATTTTTCGGTGAACGTCGAAACAAACAATTCCGGACGGCTCAGCACGGCTTTCTGCAGCCCTGCGACTCCTTCAAAAGTACTTCCGTCGGGAAGGCCACCTGTCGCGTCGATGGGTTTTTCTTCCTCAATGGTTCGCCAGCGGCCTACCGCATCGTAATTTTCAAGCGAAAAGCCCACCGGGTCCATGAGCCTGTGGCAGCCTGCACAGGGCATATTGGCACGATGGAGCGCCAGCCGCTCCCGCACCGACAAACCTTTTATCGATCCCTCGTTCTCCTTCAAGGGCGGGACTACGGGCGGCGGAGGAGGCGGCGGTACTCCCAGAATATTTTCCAGAATCCACTTGCCGCGAATTACCGGCGAAGTGCGGGTGGCATAGGAGGTCACAATGAGAACGCTTCCCTGGCGCAGCAGGCCACCGCGCCCCTCATACTCAATCCTCCGGAAGCGGCTGCCGTAAACGTTGGGGATTCCGTAATGCTTGGCCAAGCGCTCATTGACATAGGTGTAGTTCGCGCTCAAGAGTTCCGGAACGCCGCGGTCTTCGCGCATGATGCTGTCAAAGAACAATTCTGTCTCTTGCCGGAACGCCTGCCGCAGATTATCGTCGAAATCCGGGAACAAGCGCATGTCCGGGGTGGTCGACGCCAAATTGCGCAAGTACAACCATTGCTCGGCGAAGTTGTTGACCAAGGCGCGCGAACGGGCATCGGAGAGCATGCGGCGCACTTGTAATTCCAGCCCCGCGGGAGTCTTGAGCTTACCGCTCACTGCCGCGTCAAGGAGTTCGTCGTCCGGAATACTGCTCCACAAGAAGAAAGACAAGCGTGAGGCCAATTCCAGATCGCTAATGTGATAGGCCGTGTTGGGCGCTACGTTCGGCGGGTCGGATTCTACCCGAAAGATGAATTCAGGGTTCACTAATACGGAATACAGGGCGGTTTGAATACCAGCCTCAAATCCTCCCTCTGGCTGCGTCCGCCAGTAAAACTTCAGCGGAGTCTCCAGGTCTCGATCCGTCACCGGACGGCGGTAGGCGCGCCGCGTCAGGGTCGTCAGAATCTGCTTGGCGCAGGCTTCTTCCTCGGCGGGCTTGGCCGGCTTGCACACGAAAATCCGGCGGCGGCTGGGGGTGTCCCCGGGACTCTGCGCGCCGTACGGGCCGTTAATGGTCACCGTGTAGAGTGCCGGCTGAATGCGGGGATGACGTTCCATGTTGAAATGCGCCTGGTAGGGTTGACGCTCTGTGGGCAATAAGATCCAGGGCTTTTTCAGAAAGGCGACGCTCACTTCGTGCGGGCCGGCTTTTACCGGGATGCGGACATTCAGGTCCAGATCCACCGCATGCTCATCTTCGCCCGTCGGGGGCGTAATCGTGAACGACTTTACTTGTTCTTTATCCAACAGCAACTGTAGTTCATGGGGTTCGTTTAGCCCCGCGACACGCTCCCTGCTGTCGCGCACCAGCCGCAGCTGAATTTCGTATTCCGCGTCTACCGGGAAGTTATAGTTGACCGAGGTCCCGCCCCGCAGCCCCGTGGGAAGATTAGCAAACCGCTGTTCCTGGGTGAGGTCCGGGGGAAGTATGATGGTGTCGCCCCCCGGCGAAGGAATGGACCCGCCGACTGCCAGCCGGCTAATCTTTTCGCCTGCCGATAAATATCGTTCCAGCAGCGTGGGCGAAAGATTTCCGACCGTCACGTTATCAAAACCGTGGCTCGATTCGTCGGCGGGCAGAAGCGGAGTGACATCCACCTCCACTCCCAGCAGATCGCGAACAGCATTCTGGTATTCCGTTCGCGTCAACCGGCGGACTGAACCCGTCCGGCCCGGATTCGGCTGGGCCGCTGCGGCGCTATCGAGCTCCTTCACGAGCGACGACACAACTGCGGTGTAGGTCTGGTCATCGGGACGCGGCAGCCCCGGCGGCGGCATATAATGGCCGCGAAGTTTCCGGATCACCTTCTCCCATTCTTGCGGGTGCTGACTTACACTGTCCGCGAGAATCCCATCGAGTGCCAGTCCTCCTACCTTCAGCTTGCTGTTATGGCAACCGATGCAATACTGATTGACGACACCAGCGGGAGGCTGCGCGTGCGCGGCGAAGAAACCGGTCATGGCCACCGCGAACGCCAACCGTGCGGCTATAGACCTCACGGAACTCCTCGGCATCGAATTACCACCTCCGCCAGTGATTACCGCATTCCCACTGAATTGTCCGTTTCCGAGGCTAGCCTAGAACGGTGTCGAAGTCAATGCCATTACGCTTATAAAGCCGTGTTAGAAATAGCCTTAGGCTGCTCCGGACTGCGGTGAACAGGCATGCTATGCTGGCATTTCCAATACCGTTTTTGGGACGGCCCGAAAGCGCGGTCGAGTCAGAAGGAGTCAAAATGCGTAACGCCCTTGGGATCATCCTGTGCGTCTTAGCCGCGCCGCTCTCGGCACAGTGGCTGGATTACCCAACGCCGGGTGTTCCCCGCTTGCCCGACGGTAAACCGAACCTCACCGCGCCCACGCCCAAGACTCAGGATGGCAAGCCGGATCTCTCGGGTTTGTGGGCCATGCCTTGCCCGGTAGCTACCGCGGCTAACGGCTTCGCCGGCCAGCCGACGGTCTATTGCGCTACCGAGATCGCGATCCCGCCGGAGTTCGGGAACATCGGCCGCACTCTCAAGGAAGGTCTGCCCTACCAACCCTGGGCCGCCGACCTCGTGAAAAAGACCCGAGCGAACAATCGCCCCAACGATCCGATGTCGCATTGTCTCCCAACCGGCCTGGTGCGGCTGCACACATTTCCTTTATTCCGGAAGGTGGTCCAGGTTCCGGGATTAATCGTGATCCTGAATGAGCTTAACGCCAGCTACCGGCAGATCTTCACCGACGGCCGTCCTCTGCCGGTCGATCCGAACCCGTCCTGGAATGGCTACTCTTCGGGAAAATGGGAAGGGGACACTTTGGTGGTCGAAACCACCGGTTTCCGCGATGGGCTGTGGCTCGACACCGGAGCCAGCCCGCTGACGGATGCCGCGCGGATCACGGAAAGATTCCGGCGCGTGAACTATGGGACGCTCGAGATCGAACTAACGGTCGACGATAAAAAGGCCTACACCACGCCGTGGACTATCAAGGTCACTCAGATCCTGGTGTTGAATACCGATCTGATCGATTACATTTGCCTCGAGAACGAAAAGGACGCCCCGCACTTGCTGGGCAAATAACCCCGGCTCGCGCGACTCGCCCGTCTCACTGGCGCGTGAATTTGATTCCGTTCTTCAGAAGCTCTTCATAACGCCCTGGGTCCAAATTGTTCTCCAAGCAGGTGTATTCCCGGATTCGCGTTCCCTCGCGCAGCATCAGGCTGGAGTGAATGGTCCACGGCTTGGTGAAGACCTTGGGATCTTCCATAATCACGTCGTAGTTAATCCGATCCTTGTCAACGCGAGTGTAACGCTCAGTAACATGCAGTTCTTCGCTGTGGAACGACCCGGTTGGACCGAGCCAGGTCTTGTCGTTGAAGCCAACTGCGTCCACCACCAGCGTGTCGCCTTCCCAGTGACCCACCGAATCGCCCATATATGTGGGTTCCAGATCTTCGGGATGCTTAGCGTTCAGAGGGATGCGCCGGAAGACACCCATATATTCGTGCAGAATAACAATCTGTTGCGGCGTTTGAATGATTTCGAGCGGAAACAGTGCGACGAGCGCGGTGCGCGGAACGCCGGGCGGGAGGCACAGGGCATTCGGGTCATCAATGCCCCGCTTGCTAAAGGATTCCAGGACTTTTTTGGCGGCCCAAGGCTGGTAGGGCGGAGGCTCGCGGCCGGCGACATTCGCGACCGAGGCTGGCGCCGCAGGGGCGTTGGGATCTTTCCCGGTCCCACCAACACCCGGTCCGGAGTTGGCCTCTTCCCAAGAGCCGCGCTGCGTGCTGCCGCCCTGCCAAACGCCTGTGAGATCGGGTTTGCCGTCAGCCGCGCGCGGAACGACAGACTTAGGAGCGCCCTGCCCCGCCAACAGCGCCGGGATCAGAAACAGCGCCGCGGGTCGCATCACTTTACCTCAACCGGCGCCGCGTTCCCGCCGTCGCCGGTGCCAGCAGGTGGTCCAAAGAATAGCTTCTGCCCATTGGCAAAAGTGACTTCGCGAGCATGCGCCCAGTTGGTGCCGTCGCGGGCGCGCCACCCGGACACCGTAATGCTATCGCCCGCTTTCATGGTGACCTCCCGCTTCCAGCCGGTTCGATACAACACGCTGGGAGGGTAGCCTTCGAACTTCCAATTCGCCACGGCGCCCTTGGCGTCCTTCACGTCCAGGAATAAATAGCTATGCGGATTGCTCCAATCCACTTTCGTAATAACTCCGGACAATGTCACGGGTTTGTCGGCGTCATACTCGGCCCCAAAAGAATGATGTGCGGCCACCGGCAGCGCCGCCAACAGCAATATCAAAAGTTTTTTCATGTTGGCCACCGGCACTAAGAGCGTCTACTTTCCAAGGTGGACCCGGTCCTTCTCGTTTTCGTTGCAGTACATTTCGAAGATGTCGGTGTCGGGCAGAAGCTCGTGAGGGATCTTGATGGTGAAGGGCTTGGTGAACGTATTGGGATCGTCAAAGGTCATTTCGACGTCCAGATGTCCGAAGTCACGGCGGTGAAAGCGCTCGACGACGCGCAGAGCTTCGCTATGGGTGTGCCCCATGGTATCAAGCAGCGTTTTATCGTTAAAGCCGGCGGTTTCTACCACCAGCGTGTCGCGGTCCCAATGTCCAGCCGAGTAGCCCAGGTAGGCGGGAAGGTCAAATTCCTTGGGAAGCGCGCGCCCATCGGTAAAAATCTGGCGATGCAGGTTGTCGACTTCATAAAGAATCATGGTCTCGCGGGGTGCCTGGACGATCTTAATCGGTTCGGAGAGTAAACCGGCGAGAGGGATGCCGAAAATCCCGCCGCAAACGTTCGCGGGATTCCGGCCGCGCTGGCGGACACGTTCCGCGATTTCGGGACGCAGCGGAGTTTCTTCGGGCTTGAAGTCCACCAGAATATTGAAGGCGTACTTATGTTGCGTTCCAATCTCCATTCCGGGCGGGGCCAGCGCAATCTCGGGATCGTAGCGGCTGCCGAAGAGCCGCTTCACTTCCGCGATGGAGGTGGTTTCGTGCATCCAGACTCCGGAAAGATCCGGTTTACCGTCGGCGGTGCGCGGCGCAGGAGCGGCAAGGTTGAGTTTGCCGTCGCGCGTGCGAGGGGTTCCCGGCGCGGGGAAGTTTAACCACTGCGCCTGCGCGACGGTCGAGAACAACGCGAATAAAACCAATAGCCGCTGGTGTGACATCTGCAACTCCTCTGATCCACGCACACGCCGATAGGCGGAAGGCGTCCCAGCCTAGGCTAGGCCCGCTTTGTATAATGCGAGAAGCTTGGCCCAGGCACGCTCGGCGTCGGGTTTGTTGTAGATCGGTTCGCCGCTCTGCTGCTTCGGCATATCCGGCACGCACCAGCCGTGGACCCCGGAATACACTTCCACTTCGGCGGGAACTTTGGCGGCTGCAAAAGCCTCTTTCAGTTTGTCTTTGGCGTCCGGCTGGCGCATATCGTCATTCGACGCAACGCCGAAATACATACGAGCTTTAATTTTCGGCGCAAGCAAGTGCGGGCTATCCGGCTTGTCGGTGACGAGACCGCCTCCGTGGAAGGATCCACCAGCGCCAATACGATCCGGTAAGGTAGCCGCGGTTCTGACCACCAGCGGCCCGCCCATGCAATAACCCTGCGTGCCGATCTTCTTGGCTTTGTTCACCTGCTTCTGCGCGTCCAGAAATGCTACGTACGCGACGGCATCCTTCTCGGCCGCGCCCGCTGCGCCCACCGACGCCATCAGCGGCTGAATTTTCCCCATGTCAGTCGCGAAGTTGAAGTTCGATGCATCCGTGAACGGCGGTTTGGTCACACGATAAAACGGATTGGGCACCAGCACCGAGTACCCTTCGGCGGCGAGTCGTTTCGCGAATTCGCGCATCGATGGCCGCAAGCCGAACGCATCGGGCCATATCAGGACGCCCGGATGCGAACCGGATTTGGGGTGAATAAAAGCGGCGTCGGCGGTTCCATCGGGAGTCTTGATCTCGACGTTGGTTTCGACTACCTCATGGCCTGCTGCCGAGGCCGTCCCCGCGGCAAGGCCTGCGGTTACCGAGAGAGCTACGAAGTCCCGCCGTGCGATATCGCCGCTCTGCATATCATTTTTCTGTGGGTTTTTTTGATCTTCCGTCATGGCTGGCTCCTTTCAAGAAGGTATCACTTCTTGAAGAGTATCGCCATTCGGCCCGCGGACCTGACGAACGAGCGGCAGCTTCGGTTGCCGGCCAGATTCCGGCGGAGTTTTGACGGCGAGTTCGCTGTAAGGGGCCTGCCCGCCGTCGCCCCATTCGCATTCGCCCACGCGCCGCTCGAGGAACCGGCGCTCCATCGGATTGCGCGCCAGAGCAAGCGCTTCCCGAAAGTGCTCTCGCGCAGTCTCGCGCCTTCCACAGCGAAACTCCAGCTCGCCCAGCGCGGCGGAGTAGAACGGATAAGCTGCCAGGCGAACGCGATCGCCGATCAGTTTGATCTCTTCAATTCCGCGCTCAGGACCTTCGTTCTGTGCCACCGCAATGGCGCGGTTGAGCGCCACAATGGGGGAAGGATGAATCGTCAGCAACGTGTCGTAGAGGGAAACGATGGTTCCCCAATCCGTGGTCTCCGCCAGAAGCGCGCCGGCGTGAATCGACGCGATGGCGGCCTCCAGGTGATACCCGGTTAGTTCGGAACCGGTAGCCGAAAGCTCCAGGAGTTGCATTCCTTCGGCTATCAGCTTTTGATCCCATTGCGACCGGTCCTGATCGAACAAGGAACAAAGGTTGCCCGCCGCGTCGACGCGGGACGGCAGGCGCGCCGCGTCGAAACACATAAGGGCGGCGAGCGCATGGGTCGCGGGTGTCCTCCCCAGCGAGTGATCGAGCAGCAACGCCGTAAGACGCATCGCCTCCCGGCACAGCTCCGCCCGCACCGCCGTCTCTGCGGACGCGCCATGATAGCCCTCATTAAACAGCAAGTAGAGCGCGCGGTGTACGGCAGGAAGCCGCGCGGAGAACTCCGCCGCCGCCGCAACGTCGAATAAGGTGGTCGAAGTTGCCAGCACTTTTTTCGCCCGCGTGATCCGCTTCTCGATTGCAGAATGACTGCTCACGAAGGCGCTGGCGATCTCACTTACGCTGAAGCCGCAGAGGATGTGGAGAACCAGCGCCACCCGCGCCTCCTCCGGCAGGCGGGGATGGCAGCAGGAAAACATCATACGAAGCAAGTCGTCTTTGATCGCGTTCGCTCCAAACAGCTCCTGCACCGGAGGGGCTGCGGCGCCTTCGCCTTCCAAAAGGCGAGTCAGCTCGGGTGCGATGACGCTCCAGGTGCGCTCGCGCCGCAGAATATCCAGCGCCCGGTTCTTCGCCGTGGCCATCAGCCACGCCGAAGGGTTGTCGGGGACACCGCGGAATCTCCATACCTGGAGGGCGCGGCAAAAGGCGTCCTGGACGACATCTTCCGCCAACGCGAGGTTGTGGACTCCAAAGATGCGCGTAAGCGTGGCGACAATGCGCCCCGCTTCGCGCCGGAACAAATGATCTTCCAGTTCCATCACATTTTCATGACGGGCCGCACTTCGACGGCGCCTTCGGCCTCGAAGATCGGACAGCCCTTTGAAAGCTCCACCGCCTGCTCCAAATCCTGGGCCTCAATCAGCGTGTAGCCGCCGATCACGTCCTTGGCCTCGGCAAACGGCCCGTCAGTCACGGTCTTCTGTTTGCCCTTCACCAGTTTGCCCGAGCGATCGAGCGGATGGCCTTGATCTTTGAGATGACCTTTCTCCCGTAGATCCTTCATCCATGCCATCCATTTCTGCATCATCTCCTGCCAGCGTTCGGGCGATCTCCCGCTTTCACCGCCGCGGTAAAGAAATACATATTCGCTCATCTAGTTTCCCCTTTCAGTTTGGCACTCTGCCTCCCCTTATCGGGGCGGACGCAGCGTGCTTCCACCTATGAGACGTTTGAGAAACATTCTACCGGACAGGTTTAGCGAACTCTTTTCTGCGAAAGCCGGAGGTCCAGAGTGTTATCCTGAGGCCGTGGCGAGGCCGCAGGCGTGAGAATTCGCTACCTGATCGGGCTGGCCCTGGCAATTGCAATCTTGTTGTGGGTGTTGGTATTTCTGGCCGTGGTATTGGCCCGAGGTTCTAATGTCTCGCGATGCCCTCGCTGCCAGTCCATCAGAATTCGGCCCGCTTGGCCCAAATTTTTAGATGGCATCCTGTACCGGGCTCAGGTCTCGCCCTATCGTTGCGAAGCATGCAAGAAGCGCTTCTACCGAATGAGAGGCAAGCGAGTTCCAGTGAGTGTACCGACAAAAGATTAGCGTTCACACTCCTGTTCACCGCAACCAACGCCGCAGTCGCCTAAGCAGGTATAATCGGACCTTGCACGCACACCATGCGAAATTGACCAGGCGCGTAATGCTGACACGCGCTGGGGCCGCTCTCACCATGGCCGCGCTCCCCAAACCTGCCCTGGTTGCCGCGGACTCCGGCAGCTCCGTCATGGCGACGCTGGCGGGTTATATGAGCGAAGCGCACGGCCGTGAGCTTCCCGGCGAAGTGGTACAGGGGGCGAAACATCACATCCTGGACACCTTCGCGGCCATGATATCGGGCTCCCAACTGCCCCCGGGACGCCACGCTATCCAGTTCGCACGCGCCATGAGCGGCCAGAAAATCGCCACCGTGGCGGCTTCGCAGATCCTTTGCGGAGCCATCGATGCAGCCTTTGCGAACGGGGAACTGGCCCATTCCGATGAAAGCGACGACGATTACACCGCGGGCGGCGCTCATCCGGGCTGTGCCATCGTGCCGGCCGCGCTGGCGTTAGGCGAACAGTTCGGCATCAGCGGAACACACTTCATTCGCGCCGTCACGCTGGGCTACGACATTGGAATGCGAGCCTATAAGACCCTGGACAAGGGATCGCTAAAAGAAACCCACGGCTTGGTAGGAACGATGGGCGCGGCAGCGGCAGGCGGATGCGTGGCGCGGCTGAACGTTCAGCAAATGCGCTGGCTGGTGGATTACGCCGCACAGCAGGCCGGCGCCGGCATCGGCTCGTGGCGGGAAGACACGGATCATATCGAAAAGGGATTTCTTTTCGGCGCGATGAGTGCGCGCAACGGCGTTACCGCTGCCCTGCTGGTTCAATCCGGCTGGACTGGCGTCAATGATGTTCTCTCCGGCCCGCAAAGCTTTGTGAAATCCTACGCACCCAAAGCCGATCCGGCGGGATTGATTGACTCGTTGGGGACGCGCTTTGAAGTGATGCTGACCAGTATCAAGGGTTGGACGGCGGGCGGCCCGCTGCAGACGCCGCTCGATGCCATCGTGAATTTGCGCAAGCGGCGGCCGTTCGAGGCAAACGAGGTGCAGCAGGTAGTGGTGCGCTCCGCCACCAGCCAGGCGGAGCGCGTCGACAACCGCGAAATGCCCGACATCAACCTCCAGTATCTGCTCGCCGTCATGCTCCTCGATAAGAATGTTTCCTTCCAGGCGGCGCACGACAAAACCCGCATGCAGGAGCCGGTTGTCCTAGAACAACGGGCGAAAGTACGGCTGGTCGGCGATGACGATTTGGAACGGCTCTTGCCTATGCGTGTGGGAATCGTCGACATCACCTTGAAAGACGGGACGCACCTGAATGAGCGCGTAGACAATGCCCGCGGCACTCCCGAGAACCCCATGACGCGCGAAGAAATCGTGGCTAAAGCGCGCGATTTAATCACACCAGTGCTCGGCCCGGCCAAGTGCTCCAGGCTCATCGAGCGAATTTTGGATCTCGACAGCTTGAAAAACGTGCGCGAATTGCGGCCTTTACTGCAGCGGGCCTGACGTCTTAACAACAGCCACTTAAATCGGATAAAGTTTAGTTAGTGGTTGGTGGTTTAGCCTTCGGGAGGTCTCCGGCAATGGTCGAGATGCAGCGGCCGGTCAGAATTCTTTTGGCCGAAGACAGCACAATCGATGCGTACTTATTCGAAGAATCGTTACGCAGTACGGGCATGGACGTTGAAATCGATCACTGCAGCGATGGCGAAGAGTGCTTGCAGAAAATCTCCGGCGAACGGTCCGCCGCCATCCCCGACCTCTGCGTAATCGATTTGCATTTGCCTCACGTCGATGGCCTCAAGCTGGTGGAGGCGATTCGAGCTAATCCCGCCTTCTCCCGCACTCCGTTGATCGTGCTGACTTCGTCATCTTCGACAAAAGAAAAGAATGTTTGTCTCGACCTGGGCGCAAACGCCTTCATCAGCAAGCCTAAGAACCCGGACGATTTTGTGACCGTGGTGGCGTCCACGGTCCGCTCCGCGCTGATCGGCGAAGATACACGTCAGCGATCGGCTGCCATTATCGAGTCGTCGGAAGACGCCATTATCAGCAAATCCGTAGATGGAATCGTCCAATCGTGGAATGCCGGCGCAGAGCGAATTTATGGCTACGCGGCGGAGGAAATGATTGGCCGCCCCATGACCATTTTGGTTCCGGCCGGACGTCATGATGAAGAGGCGGAAATTCTTGGCCGTCTGCGGCACGGCGAATCGGTCCATCATTTCGAAGCTGTCAGAGTTCGCAAAGATAGCCAGCAGATCTTCGTGTCCGTGACCATTTCGCCAATTAAGAACAAAGAGGGCGAGATGATTGGCATCTCGCACATTGCCCGGGATATTAGCGAGCAAAAAGTGCTGGAACGGCAGCGTCAAAGCCAGCGGCTGGAGAGCCTCGGACTGCTCGCCGGCGGGATTGCTCACGATTTCAACAACCTGCTCACCGGCATTTTGGGAAATGCAAGTTTGATCTCGGAAGGGCTGACGAGTTCAGATCCCAATTACCAATACCTGCAGGATCTGACGAAATCGGCTGAGAAGGCCGCTGAACTCACCATGCAACTGCTGGCTTATGCGGGCAAGGGCAGATTCATTATTGCTCCTCTCGATTTGTCGGAGCTGGTGACCGACATTAACAAGGTGATTGGCGCCTCGATTCCTAAAACTGTAACCGTGCGATTGGAATTGGAAAAGGGATTGCCCGCGATTGAAGGAGACCGGAATCAGCTCCAGCAACTGGTCATGAACTTGATCATTAACGCCTCTGAAGCGATCGGGGAAGTTCGCGGGACGATTGTCGTTCGCACGGGAATGCAGCAGATCAAGGACGTGGATGTTCAGCTCGCCGTTGACGGAACGACGATTCATCCCGGAGCATATATCTACCTTGAGGTGCGGGACGACGGTTGTGGCATGGATGCGGCGACCGCGGCCAAAATCTTTGAGCCGTTTTTTACCACTAAGTTTACGGGCCGCGGTCTTGGCCTGTCGGCTGCGCTGGGAATTATGAAGGCCCACAAAGGAGCTATCCGGCTCTACAGCGCTTCCGGCAAGGGGAGCACGTTCAAGGTTTTCTTTCCTCTAGGGCCTGGCAGCGGCACGGAGGCGGAACGGTCCCAGCAGAAGAGCGTGGTTCTCGTGGTGGACGATGAAGAGACCATCCGCAGGCTTGCTAAATCCGCTCTGGAGAATCACGGATATCGAGTGCTGACGGCGCCGAACGGACGGGATGCCGTCGAAATTTTCCGCGACATGCCTCGGTCGATTCACGCGATCGTGCTCGATTTGACCATGCCGGTGATGAGCGGGAATGAAGCGTTGCCGGCGCTTAGGGCCATCCGAAAAGATGTACCGATCATTTTGGTAAGCGGTTATCCGGAAGAACAGATGATGCCCCTCATTTCCAACGACAGCTTTGCCGGATTTCTTCAAAAGCCTTTTACCAGCCGGCAACTCAGGGAAAGAATCGACGAAGCGATTGCCTGCGCGCGGTCCGTTCGCACCTAAACACGTCTTCGTGAAGCCGCAGTTGTCTAAAATCTAAACTTAGATATACTTATAAATCGAATCCTAAACCTATGAAACTTTTTCGTCTAACGGAACTGCGCTTACTCGCGGCGATCGCCGTTTCTCTGACGGTCCTTCCTGCAGTAGCGTTTGCGCAGACCGACGAGATTCAGGTATACGATGGCGGCATTGCCGAGCGTGGCGTGTTCAATCTCACCTGGCACAATAACTTCACGCCGAAAGGCTCGAAAGAGCCGGCGTTCCCCGGCGGCCTTGCAAACAATAGGAACCTCAATGGCGTTACCGAATGGGCCTACGGCGTGACCGACTGGTTCGAGGCCGGCCTCTATCTGCCGCTATACAGTATCTCGAAGGAGCGCGGCCCGACTATCAATGGCGGCAAGATACGGCTGCTCTTCGCAGTCCCGCATGCCGACGACCGCAAGTTCTTTTACGCCGCAAATTTCGAATTCAGCTATAACTCCAAACACTGGGATAATCGCCGCTACACGTCCGAAATTCGCCCGATCATTGGTTGGCATTTACACCCCGTGGACGTTATCGTGAATCCGATTCTGGATAACTCCTTTTACGGCGGGTTTAAGAGCCTCGATTTCGCGCCTGCGGTGCGCGTGGCTTATAACTTGTCTCCCAAAATGGCTGTCTCCGTCGAGGAATATGCCGATTACGGCCCTTTGCGCGACTTCTACACGACCAAAGAACAGTCGCACCAGATTTTTGGAGTCTTCAATCGCAGCACCAAGTTCGCAGACATCGAAGCGGGAATAGGATTTGGCCTGACCAGCGCATCGGACAAAATTACGTTGAAACTGATGCTGTCGCGCGATCTAAACGCTAAACCCAGCCGCTGATTCGGCGCTCAGCGCGCTTTATAGGTCTTGCTGAATCCGTTGCGGCTGTTGGTCACGCTGAATTTGCCATCTTTCTCGACGGATGCCTTGATCCAGTTCCCTTTGTGATCGCCAGCGTCATCCAGATTCGCGATCATATCTTCGGCGGTGTTATGCTGCGGGTCCGGATCGATGAGCGACTTGTGCTCCTGCCAGACGCCCTCAATGCGCGGTGTCTTCGACAGGCGCAAGTAGGTGTTGGCTTCGTAAGGCGCCACGTGTTTGCCCGGAGGGTTGTCGGATTTAATAGGCGCGTTCTGTCCCATTCCCTTACGCGGCCCGTTGTTGACGACCACTACCTGGGGCTGGATCGCTCCCAGCAAAGCAGGCGCACCAGCGTCGTCGAAGGAACCATGGCGGCCGGTCTGATAGAGAGTGACTTTGCCCACCTTGTTGATCGGGCACACCAGCTCCATCTCTTTTTCCCAGTCCATGTCGACCAGGTTCAGGTACTTGAATTTGCCGTAACTGAGCAAAAGGCCCACCGACCGGCGGTTTTCAGGCGCCGAAGCGGCTTTTTGTTCCGCTTCCGCGCACAGTGGATTGGGTCCGCCCCCGTTCACCGGGTTCGGCAATAGCTGTTCATTGGAGGCCACCACCAAAACCTGCAATCCGGAGACCGGAATCTTGTCGCCCGGCTTTACGATGGTGTACTTGCCGGAAGACGCGGTTTTGAAACTGTCCAACCATTGCTGATTCTCCGTCTCGACATCGTCGCCATGGGCATAGAATCTGCCGATGGGGATTAGCTTCGAGAGCGCCGCCAAGCCGCCGGCGTGATCGGCATGGAAGTGGCTGAGGACAAAATAATCGATCTTTTTCAGTCCGGCTTGCTGGGCGGCCGCGTAGATACGCTTGGCATCGCGATCCCCGACCGCAAATCCGCTGTCGATCAGCAGAGATTCGCCGGAGGGCGCGACAATTAATGTAGCCGCGCCCCCCTCAACATCCACCCAATACATATCAACGTTCTTCGATTGGGCGTTTAACAAGGCCGCGGGCGCCAGCAGCAGCGCGGCCAGCAAGACTAACGGCATGGAGCTATCAGCGGCCCACTACCAGGATGGTAAAGGTATCCGGCAGTGCCTGCGGCCGGCCCTTCTTGCCGTCCTTGCCCGGCGCGGGTGGTCCAAAATCCGCGGTGGGCAGGTACAGTTTGTGACCCTTCTGATCGGCCGCAATGGTGCGCGCGCCGCGCTGCGACTGGATCGTCGCTACCGCTTCAAACTTGCCAGGCGAGGTCTCGCCCACCATCGTGATGGTGCCATCGCCGCCATTCGCACTGAACGCGTAACCATCGTCGAAAGCCACCCCATCCGTTCCCGGTCCAGTCGGAATGTTCGCCAACACTTTGCCCGAGGCCGGATCGCTTACGATCATCATCTTGTTCTCGCAAACTGAATAGAGGCGGCCCTTGGGGTCCAACGCGAGACCGCTAGGACTATCGCAGGGCGCGATGGAGTAGCGTTTGGTAACCAGCGCGTTCTTTGCGTCCACTTCGATGATCTCGTTTTTGTCCTCGATATTGACGTAAATATGACCTTTTCCGTCAACTTGGGCGAACTCCGGCTTCCCGCCGACGGGGATAGATGCCGTGATTACATCGCCCGTCTTCGCGTCGATGGCCGTTGAATCGGAGCTTTTCCCGTTAAAGGTAAAAACGCGCTTAGAAACCGGCTCATAGATGATCGCGTCGGGATTCTGGCCGGTTTTCACCTTGCTCAGAACCTTAAGCGTCTTCAGGTCGAAGACGGTAACGTCGTTGTCGCCGCCATCGCTGGTGAAGCCTTTGCCGAAGTCTGCGGCGATAGCGATGCCATGTACGCCAGTAGTCCCAGGAATGGTGCCTATCAGCTTATCGGTGGTGGTGTCGATCACCTCCGTTTGGGTCCCGTGCGAAACGTAAAGACGGTGGCTGGCGGTATCGAGGTAACTATAGTCCCATCGTGCGCCGCCGCCGACTTTGATTTTAGTGAGAACTTTGTAAGTGGGCGCTGCGGCAAATGCCGAACTCGCCGCCACCAAAACCAGAACGAGCAAAGATTTTTTCATGTGCTTGCACTCCTTTCAAGGGTGCGTGCGAGTGACCATTACGGGAGCCACCCCCGCCATACGATAGCGGGACAAGCTGAAGATTGGCTGAAGTAGTTGCATCAGAACCCTGCCAGAGCCTCGGCATCCGGTGCCAGTTTCGCCGCGGCAACCATTGTATCCCGATCCGGAAAGACCACCCGGAAGGTGGTGCCCTTACCCGGCGTACTGCGAACGCCGATTTCGGCCCCGTGGGCTTTGGCGATGGTTTGCGCGAGCGATAAGCCCAGCCCATGGCCGCCGGCGTGGCGGGCGCGGTCGGCTTGATAGAAGCGCTTGAAAATATGCGGCAGATCGGTCTCGCTGATGCCTTCTCCGAAGTCTTCGACATTCACCCAAATCTCGCCATTCCCGCGAGCCATGGTGAGGATGACGTCGCCCCCCGGGCGCGAGTATTTAAGCGCATTATCCAGCAAAACGGTGAATAGGCGGTGCAGGGCCGGGCGATTGCCGGAGATGACCGCCGCCTGCTCGCCAAAGACAGTTCTTACATGGACCCGCAGCACTTCTGCAAGACCGTTCATCTCTACGGAAACGTCGGCGAGCACCTCGCGCAAGTCGATTGCCGTGCGGGGCATTTCCACCGCGCCCGCGTCGCTGCGCGCCAACGCCAGCAGATCTTCGACCAGCTGCGTCATGCGCTCCGACTCGCCCGCCACTTCCTGCAGGGACGCGCGATACGATTCCGGAGACCGTTCCCGGCGCAGCGCCAGCTCGGCCGTAGTGCGGATCACCGCCAGCGGCGTGCGCAATTCATGCGAGGCGTCCGCGACGAACTGCGAGAGTGTAGTCACCGCCGCCTCCAAACGGGCCAGCATGGAATTGAGCACCGCGGCGAGCTGCGCGATCTCGTCACCCGTGGCCGGTACCGGCAAGCGCTCCGAGAGATTTTCAATGCTGATGGTCAATGCGGCATCGGTCACGGCCTGGACAGGTTTTAACGCGCGTCCGGCCAGCCACGCGCCGCCCACGCAGGCGATTGCGATTACTACCGGAATCATGCCCCAAAGCAGCAGCCTCAATAGATCCAGGGCGTGCCGGACATCGCCCAGGGGAGCGCCCACATCCAGTTCCAGGCGCTCGCCGTTGACTTCAAATTCGCGATGGTGAATGCGGAAGCCCACCGGCGGCGCCAGCGGACCCTGCGGAAAGCGGAATGCAACGTCCCGCGGGCCGCGCAAATCGACAAAAGCGCCGGGCGGCAAGCCCTGAGAAAATTCCTCCAGTTCATCGTTGATGTGTTTGGCTCTGGCAGATTCGTTGCGGTAATAGCTTTCGAACCGCCTCGCACGCCCCTCCAAATCGCGGTCCAAATCTTTGATCAACTGGTGCCGCATGGTGAGCCAGATCAAGGACCCGAACAATCCCAACCCCGCGGTGAGCACGGCCGCGTACCAGATCGTTAAGCGAAAACGCAGGGAGCGTGTGCGCATTTGCGTCAGGGCTCCTGCATGCGGTAGCCAAACCCGCGCACAGTATGAATCAGTTTCGGTTCGCCGGTATCCACCTTAAGCCGCAACTGGCGCATGAAGACTTCGAGGGTATTCTCATTTACCTCGCTGCCGAACCCCCACACCGATTCGAGAATGGTGTCGCGGCTGATCGCGCGGCCGGGATTTCGCATCATTAACTCGAGAAGTTTGTATTCCCGGGGAGTCAGCCCCAGAACCTGCCCGTCACGTGTGACACGGCGGCTGGCGGGATCGAGTTTTACGCCGCCGATTTCGAGCCATACCGGCCGCGCCACCGCGCCCCGGCGGCTGACGGCGCGGACGCGCGCCAGCAGAATGTCGATCGAAAAGGGCTTGGTGAGGTAATCGTCGGCGCCGCAGTCCAGACCTTTGACGATGTCGGAAGGGGCGTCCCGAGCGGTCAGCATTAGTATGGGAGTCTGCACCCGGGATTCGCGCAGTTGCCGCGCGACTGCAATTCCGCTCATGCCGGGCAGCATTACGTCGAGTATAATCACGTCGAATGGCGAGCAGCGGGCTATCTCCAGACCTTCCCTCCCGTCTGTGACAACTATTACCTGATGACCCTCTTCCTCTAAAGTACGCCGCAGCAAATCCGCCATCTGCTGTTCATCCTCAACTACCAGGACTTGCATGCCATGATCCTATCAAAGTACTAAAGTAGCTAAGAAAACTGAGTTAATGCTGAATTCGTATTCTCAGGGATTCTTCAGGTACAGTGTTGTACTATATTAAGTCGCTATATGAATCTACGAATATTTGCATTCTTTTGCGCGGGCGCGGCGCTCGCGGGCCTGGCTTCCGGGCAGGCAGTTGCACCTGCCAACGTGACCCCTGGCGCTATTGCGCAAACCCCATCCGCAGCACCCCTTACTTTGACGCTGCAAGACGCGTTGGCGCGGGCGCAGCTATACGCACCTCAACTCCTTTCGGCGTTGAGCGACGCGACGTCGGCCCGCGAAGACCTTCTGCAGGCGCGAGCTGCGCAGCGTCCTACGCTAAGCGGCAAGTCGGATTATCTCGGCACCCAGGGCAATGGCGTTCTTCCCAGCGGACGGTTCGTCACCAACGACGGTGTCCACATTTATAGAGATTGGGCCGTACTCCATCAGGACTTCATCGCCGCGGTGAATCGCACGGCAATCAAGCGCGCGACTGCGAACGAGGCAGTCCTCAAAGCCAGGACAGAAATCGCGCAGCGAGGCCTTGCGCTCACCGTCACCAAAGCTTACTACGCGCTCCTTACCGGGCAGCGCAAGTATGCCGCGGCTCAGCAGTCCCTCGATCAGGCGAAACGCTACCTAGACATCAGCCAGAGTTTAGAGCGCGGCGGCGAAGTGGCGCACAGTGATTCGGTCAAAGCCGAGATCCAGTACGCGACCCAAGAGCAAGCTTTCCGGGAATCCAAACTCACCATGGACAACGCGCGCCTGGACATGGCCGTATTGCTCTTCCAGGAGTTCGACCAGAATTTCACAGTGGTGGACGATCTGAACCTGGCGCCCGCACTTCCCTCTCTCGCCGAAATCCGTGTCATGGCCGCGCGTGAGAATCCTACGCTTCGGGCCGCGATGGGGGCAGTCACGACGGCCCAGTTTGATGTTTCGCTTGCGCGCCAGGCCTATTGGCCAACCCTCACCGCCGATTTCGCGTATGGAATCGAAGCCAACGCGTTCGCATTACACAGCACGGTGGCCGCTGCCCCCGAGAGGGGCAAGCTGCCAAATCTGGGCTACTTTCTCACCGTCTCACTGAATGTGCCCGTTTGGGATTGGGGCAGCCGCAGCAGCAAAGTCCGGCAAGCGGTGCTTAAGCGTGACCAGCTCCATGTGGAACTGACCGCTGCGCAACGAAGCCTGATGCGAGATCTTCAGGGCTTCTACCAGGAAGCGCAAACCGCGCGCGAACAGGTTGAGTCCCTCCGCCATTCCGTCGACCTCGCGGAGGAAAGCTTGCGTTTGAATGGTCTTCGTTACCAGGCGGCGGAGGCGACCATATTGGAGCTGGTAGATGCCCAAACCACAGCGACGCAGGCGCGCAGTGCGTATGAAGACGCATTGGCGCGATACCGCCTGGCTTTGGCGAATCTTCAAACCCTGACAGGAGCGTTTTAGTCATGCGTAAGCTTGCTGACAACTACCGCCGCGCCGGCACCGTTGCCTGCCTGATGGCCTCGGGCCTGCTGCTCGCCGGATGCGGCAAGGGAGGTGCAAAAGAGGAAGGTGCCGGCGGCGAGCCACCCGAGCCTCCCACACCGGTTATGGTCGAGCCGGCCCTGCGGGGCGCCATTGACCATGTGGTTACGGCCGATGCGGTACTCTATCCGATCAACCAGGCCAACGTCGTTCCGAAAATCAGCGCTCCGGTGAAACGCATTCTGGTGAACCGGGGCGATCACGTGCGCGTCGGCCAGGTGCTCGCGGAACTGGAAAACAACGATTTATCATCGGCTGCCGAGGAGAGCAAACACCAGTACGAACAAACCCAAGCCGCGTATCAGACCATGACGGGCGCTACAGTCGGCGAAGACCGGGGCAAAGCGGAGTCCGATGTTCAGGCCGCGAAGCAGAATCTGGACGCCGCGAAGCAGAGCCTAGACGCCGCGAAGAAGTTGTATGAAAACCGGATTGCGCTACAGAAGGAAGGAGCGCTCGCGCAGAAACTGGTGGATGACGCCAAAGTGGCCATGGCACAGGCGCAAAGCCAGATGGCGCAGGCGCAAAGCCAGCTCGATATCGCGCAGCGGCACCTCCAGGCGCTGACTCAGGTGGGCCAACGCGAAGCCGTCCGTGGCGCAGAGGCGCAGATGAATGCCGCCAAAGCGCACTATGACAGCGCCCTTGTCCAGGTGTCCTACGGCCTGATCCGCAGCCCCATCAACGGGATGATTGCCGACCGCTCGGTCTACGCGGGTGAGATCGCGGCCAGCGGGACGCCTCTGGTTACAATTGTGGATATCTCGCAGCTGGTCGCCCGGGCCAATGTCCCGGTGAAGGAAGCGACTTCCATCCGTGTGGGACGCCCGGCACGCGTCACTGGTCCCGAAGGCGACCTGGCGGGCAAGGTAACTGTAGTTAGCCCCTCGGTCGATCCCAACACCACTACCGTCGAAGTATGGGTGCAAGTGCCCAATCCGGGCGAAAAACTGAAGCCCGGCGGAACCGTGCGCGTCAACATCGTCGCGGAAACCATCCAGAACACCATCGTGGTTCCAGCTTCCGCCATCCTGAATTTCGACGAGGGCGGCCAGAAAGTCATGGTGATAACCGCTGACTCGAAGGCGCATGAGCGCAAGGTCATTCCCGGAGTGCGCCAGGGTGACCGCGTGCAAATCGTCACCGGCCTGCAGGAGGGCGAGCAAGTAGTCACCTCCGGAGGTTTGGGTCTCGAAGACAAAGCCAAAGTCGCGATCCAAGCGCCCAAGAGTGAAGAGGACGAGGACGAGGATAAGAACGATGAGCCCGACGACGCCAAAGGTGATAGTAAAGGCGGGGGCAAGGCCGCCGATAGCAAAGACGGCAAGGGCAAGTAAGACATGAGCGTTCAGCCCCCCATCCCGCTTGACGTGGAAGCGTCTGCCGAACACTGGACAGCGCGATTTTCACGTCCCATCATCTTCGTCATCATTACGCTGATCGCTATCGGCGCTTATCTCGCTTATACCATTCCGGTGGCGGTATTCCCGGCAACCGATTTCCCGCGGATCGTGGTGGGCATTGACAACGGCGTCGCCCCCATCAATCAAATGCAAGTGATGGTCACGCGGCCCATCGAAGAAGCCATGAATACGGTCCCCGGGCTGGATTCAGTGAAATCAACCACCAGCCGTGGGTCCGCTGAAGTGAATCTCTTTTTTAACTGGAACGTGGATATGTTCCAGACGCTCCAATATGTGAACGCGGCGCTGGCGCGCGTACAGACCACGCTTCCCGCGACCGCGAAACTCACCGCCAACCGCCTGACGTTTGCCGCCTTCCCGATCTTGGCTTTCAGCCTGACTTCGGACACCATGTCGCAGACGCAGCTATGGGAACTTGCCAACTACACCATTAAGCCCCGGCTCAATCGAGTCAATGGCGTGTCGATGGTGGTGGAGCAGGGCGGTAAGGTACCCGAATTTCAGATCGAACCCGATCCCGCCAAGCTCCTGCAGGCGCAAGTAACCGTGCCCGGGATTCTCGATGCCATCGCGAAGACCAACATGATCGATTCGCCCGGCCTGATCGAAAACAATCACGAACTCGCTTTGACGCTGGTGACCGGCCAGGCGAAAGATCCGGCGCAAATCGCGAATATCGTAGTGCGCACCACGCCCAACGGTACGCCGATACGCATCGGCGATCTCGGGGAGGTGCGCCCGTCGGTAATGCCGGTCTATACCATGGTCACGGCAAACGGCACGCCTGCCGTGCTTCTGAATATCTTCCGCCAGCCGGATAGCAATACGGTTGCGGTGGCCGATGCGGTAACCGCCGAGCTTAATCAAATCCGCCACACGCTTCCGTCGGGCGTAAAGGTACAGACGTTTTACGATCAGTCGACGCTGGTGCGCGATTCGATCGCGAGCGTACGCGACGCTATCCTGATCGGCCTGGTCCTGGCCGCGATCATCCTGGTTCTGTTTCTGCGGGATTGGGGCAGCTCGCTCGTCGCCGGGCTGGTGATTCCCGCAACCATCGCCATTACTCTGATCGCATTGCGCATAATGGGCCAAAGTTTCAACCTGATGACGCTGGGTGGCCTGGCGGCTGCCGTAGGATTGGTCATCGACGACGCAATCGTGGTGGTAGAGAATATCGTCATGCATCGCGACTCCGGACAGACGCGCGCGGAGGCCATTCGGAGCGCCTTGCGGGAGATCCGCGTGCCGCTGGTAGGATCAACCATCACACCGATCGTGGTCTTCCTTCCATTAATTTCCATCACCGGCGTGACCGGAACGTTTTTCCGCGCTCTCGCAGTGACAGTGGGAATGGCGCTGCTCACTTCGCTGGCACTGGCGGTGACCTGGACGCCCACCCTCAGTCATTACCTGCTTCGCCGCCGCGCAGCCGGCAGCTCCACGGCTTCCACCGACGCACACGGCCACGTTTCAACCACCGGCTGGATGGGCCGGGTCATGCGCTTCTACGTGAGCACTCTGCGCTTTGTACTAGCGCGTCCGCTGGTACTGACCGTGGGTTGCCTGGTGCTGGTTGGGGCATCCTTCCTGTGTTATCGGGCGCTTGGCAGCGATCTCCTCCCGGAAATGGACGAGGGCACTTTCATCCTCGATTACCTGATGCCCGCCGGCTCTTCGCTCGCCGACACCACGGAAATTCTTTTGGGCGTGGAGAAGATTCTGGCGTCGACTCCGGAAGTGGAAGGCACTTCGCGCCGCACCGGCCTCCAACTTGGTTTGGCGGCCGTAACCGAGGCCAACAGCGGCGACTTTTCGGTCAAATTGAAACGCGATCGCGAGCGTGGGATCGACGAAGTCATCTCCGATATACGCGCGAAGGTCAACAAAACCTATCCGCAGTTGGATGTCGAATTCATCCAGGTGTTGCAGGATATGATCGGCGACCTGACCAGCTCTCCCGAGCCCATCGAAATTAAGCTGTTCAATGCCGATCCCGCGATATTGAAAAAATGGGCTCCTAAGATCGCCGAAAAGATCAAGAAAATCAAAGGCGTAGCCGACGTCAAAGATGGTATTGAGAACACCATCAGCGGGTCCGCGATTGTAATGACCGTGGATCCGGTGGTCGCCGCCCGGTCGGGTTTCTCGCCGCAGGAAATTGAACTGGATGCCAGCGCGATCCTGCAAGGCGAGCCTGCAACCACCCCGGTGGTGGTCAACGACCGGTCCTATACCATCCGGGTGCGCTTTCCCGATCGTTCCCGCTCGACGCTGGACGAAATCCGCAACACCATGCTAACCAGCAGTTCCACCGGCAAGTCCGCCTCGCTCGGTTCGCTCGCGCAATTTACGGACGAATCCGGGCAAACCGAAATTCGTCGCGAGAACCTGCAGCGCGACGTCGCGGTCACCGGCCGTTTCGAAGGCATAAGCCTGGGAGAGGGCATGCAGATAGTTCAGAAAGCCGTCGCGGAGCTGCAACTTCCTCCCGAAATTCGCGTGGTTTACGGAGGAACCTACGCGGAACAGCAGAAATCTTTCCGCGACCTGCTGGGGGTGCTGGCCCTGGCAATTGTGCTGGTATTTACGGTGCTGCTGTTCGAGTTCCGCACCTTCGCCGCGCCCATCGCGATTATTGCCTCCGCCCTGCTTTCAACCTCCGGCGTTTTCCTGGCGCTGCTGATCACGCGAACTACCTTCAATATCTCGTCATTCATGGGCGTGATCATGGTCATCGGCATCGTCGCGAAAAACGGAATTCTGCTGCTCGATGCTGACCAGCGTTATCGCGCCGAGGGTTTTTCGGCACGGGATGCGATGATTGAAGCCGGAGAGCGGCGCTTGCGCCCCATTCTGATGACGGCGTTGGCCACGGTGGCGGGCATGATCCCCTTATCGCTCGCGCTCGGCGCAGGCTCGCAGATGCTGCAGCCGCTGGCGATAGCGGTGATCGGCGGGCTGGTCGCGTCCATGGTGCTTTCGCTGATCGTTACACCGGCAGTCCATTACTATCTCAGCCCGCACGATTGAGAAAGGGAAACGAAAAAGCAAAATGAAATCCTACGCGATCTTGTTCACACTGAGTACGGTTCTGGCGTCGAACGCTGCGGCTCAGAGCATGCCGCTACCGACCATGTCGGGCCTTTTGCGATTGGTTCAAACCAGTCCGCTGCCGACCGAAGGCTATATGGACCACATGACCGTGGACGTCAAGGGTCAGCGCCTGTTTATCTGCGGCGAAGCCAACAAGAGCCTGATCGCCGTGGATATGCGTTCGGGCAAAATCCTCCACGAGACCAAAGGGCTGGGTGGAAATCCGCGCAAACCTTTTTATCTGCCCGACGCCAACGAAATCTGGGCCGACCTGGGTGACAATACGGCTGTCGCCATCAGTGGAACTACCTACGAAGTAACCAAAACAGTTGAACTGACCGGCGGCCGTGGCGCTGCGAATCACGAACCGGATAACGCCGCTTACGATCCCGCGCGCCATATTTACTATGTAGCCGTGCTCTCCAAACCGGGAACCACGGACGGCACCATCGAGATCGTCGATACCAAGGCCGCGAAGCTGCTGGGCAGCATCAAAATGA
>JANXXL010000349.1 GCA_025350625.1 Bryobacterales bacterium
CGGTGCAGAACTTCATCGTCCATCCCCTGACACCGGAAGAAGGAAGCCAGCAGCGCACAGATGCCGACGTATTGGGAATCCGCTTTCCCAGGCGGCAAGAAATCGTAGGCGGCGAACTCTTGACGGACCATCCTGCTTTCCGGGATGCAGAGCGACGGACCTTCGTCATCGCCGAGGTCAAGGCTGGCCGTTGTCGACTCAACGGCCCATGGAGTCGCCAGGAGGAGGGAAACGTCACGAACGTGCTGCGATCCTTTGGGCAGATGTCCGTTGCATCTCCCGACATAATCGCAAAGGGACTCTATGAGAAAGGCAGATGCCAGGTGGAGGATCTCGATGCGAGACTCTTGTGCTTCGGCTCGGTCCGGTCTCAGAACCTGTCGGAAGGCGTCCTCCAATTCACCTGGGAAGAGGTGTTCGGGTTTGTTTTCGACCGCTATCAGGCGTTCTGGCGGATGAAGCGTCAGAACCAGCAGTGGCCACCGATTGGCCGCTTCCTCTGGGACCGAAGCAAGCACCAAGAGCGGGGAAACCATGTGAGCGCGATGCTCAAAGAATTCGGAGCCACTGAGCAGACGGCTGCAGATTCCTGAAATGTGTGAGCAAGTGTGAGCAGAAACGCTCTAAGTTATTGATTTATTGGTAGCGCTAACGGGAATCGAACCCGTATTTAAGCCTTGAGAGGGCTCCGTCCTAACCGTTAGACGATAGCGCCAAACGTTTTTAGTATACGACAGACATCCCAAACTTTGAGGGGGGATGGCGCTTCGCTCGCGCGGCTATACAGCACAGGCCCGATTCTATCGATAGCTGCTCTGTGGCTTCGAATCTAATCCGCAAGGGAAACTTACGACGCGAAACCAGGCATCCCTTAGAGGGGCTGCTGCGTATCTTATGGGAAAATGGCGACGGGCATGAAGTAATCTCCAGGGCGCAGGTGGTAGACGTGTCGGCGTCCGGCCTGAAACTTAGGCTGGAAGACCGAATTCCGATTCGCACCTATGTCTCGTGCAATGAGCCCAGGCTGGGGCTGTGCGGACGCGGCTCCGTCCGCTACTGTCATTTCGCTAAAGGCAAGTTCGACGTCGGGATCGAGTTTACAGGAGGTACCGGTTGGCGCCCGCCGCCCGCGGCTTGAGTTTGGAAGGTTGCTCTTTTTCTTCGCCCCTTTTGCGGGTGGCCATGGCGGGCCCCGCGAAACCAAACAGTTTTAAGTACTGCTATTATAGTGGTGTATGCAAAAACACCACGCGGCTCCGTCTTCCTACCACTTCAAGCGTGCCAAGACCGATGGCCTGATCCAGGTCTTGAACGAAGGCTCGTATGTTATGGCTGAATATAGCGAACGCACGGGTAAAGTCAGTTGGCAACGGGTTGTGCTGGCCACTCAAAAAGAAAAAATTGAGAAGTGGCTGATCGAGCACTATCCGGTCCATCCGGCGAAAGCAGCCCGCGCTTAGGCATATAAGATATTTTACGGCAACCGGCTATCTCCGCTTGGCCTTTTCAATTTCTTCGGCCGCGTGCGGATCGATCGGCAGCGAATCTATTCTGGCGTGGTCAATCGCAATTGCGAATGCGGCAATCAGGAACAGTGCGAGCGTCAGCCAGAGTACTCTGGCGGTCATTCCGGGCGCGGTAAAGAGGCGGCCGGAGGGCTGGATCCGGTCCAAGCATCGGTAAGCGCACGCTCAAAGTTCCCGCCCAAGATCAATTCGATGCTGCGGGCGGAATATTTACGCCGGACCAAGCCTTCGGCGAGATCGTAAATCTTCATGGAGTAATCGATGCCATCAAGATCGTACTTTCTCGCGGGATGCACGTCCCGGCCATCCAGATCCACATCGCTCCCCACACCGACGTGTTCTATTCCAGCCAGTTTGACAATGTGATCGATATGATCGAGCACGTGCTCGATGGTGGCGGGACCTCCCGCGCGCACAAACCCGCGGACCATGGTGACGCCGATGACGCCGCCATTTGCCGCCATTCGCCGGATCGCTTCGTCGGTTTTGCAGCGCACGCTTCCCGGGACAAGGGCCCGGCAGTTGGAGTGAGTCACCAGCACAGGTTTTCGGGACGCTTCGATTGCTTCCATGGTGGTTCGGTCGCCGCAATGTGAAATGTCGACGGCCATGCCCACCTGATTCATGCGCTCGACGATCTCGACGCCGTAGGGGGTTAACCCCGAATCGCGGGCGTCCGACGAACCGCCTCCGATCCGGTTGCCGGTATAGGTGAGTTGCGAGACCCGCTGGCCGAGGCTGTAAAAGTTATTTACGTCCTCAGCGGTTCTAAAGTGCACGGAGTTCTGCTGGCCAATCAGAATGCCGATCTTGCCCAGCACTTTGGCCTTGGCAAAATCGGCGGGACCGTCGATACGCAGGAACTCCTGCGGGTGCGCCGCAATGAAAAGGTCCCAGCCGTTGATGTCCTTGGACGACTCCGCGTAGATGTCTCCGGTGATGTATCCCACCGCAGGATGGAACACGGTGATGCCGGAGTTTTTCAGGCGTTGATAATCGGATGGCTGGAAGCGGACCGGCTGGGTCTGCCAGGTCCACATTTTCCGGTAGTCCAGAGTCAGCAGGCCCAGCATGTCGATCACGGTGGAGTTACGTACCAAATCTACCGCTTGAGCCGAATACTCCTGGCCGCTGTGTGCAAATAGAGAGAAACGGCCCCGATTGATCATCGGCGCACCGAGAGTGAACGCCGAGCTTTTTAAAAACAAGCGACGCGTGACCACAAAATTTGGCTGAGGAAAATTAGTGTACCACAGCCGGATTTGTGGTTCGCAACTTATTGGCGTTGCGACCCGTCGCCCGGATTTTGACTACTTACCGGGGGGCGGCTTCGAAGCGAATCAGGCGCAACTGCCGGCATCGGCCGGAAGATCGGCGCTGCCGGAAGGGAAGTTATTTGAGCTCAAAATGTACGCCAGGAGTGTCGCGTTTTGTTCCCGGTTTAGATGGCCGGGCTTATCGGCGGGCCTCGAACAGATCGCTGCCGCCCGTCAGAGGCGGCGTATCGTGCCGTCCCAACCGGTCGGATGCAGTCGTAAGTACCGCCCAACCAAACTCGAACTGCTCTAATCCTCGGGCCCACCCCTGTGGCTCGACGGCGTGCGAGCAACGTTTGAGCAAGACAGGTTCGCGGCCTTTCCAATTCTCGAAAACCGCCCCACGGAAAAAGTCGTGAAAAGTCGCTACGTTCAGCGCGGTACAGTTGATTCCAGAAAGCGCTATGAAACATTTGGGAAAGACACCGCTCTTCCGTGGACCCAAAGGCAAGCCGCTTTCAGGCAGCATCGCGGAGATCGGCTATCTCCGTCTGGGCGGGCTCGACCAGTGGGTGATGATCCGCGGAGAGAGCCTCGCCAATCCGCCCTTGATCCTTCTGCACGGCGGGCCTGGCTTTACGGAGATGCGTCTTTTCCGGCACTTCAATGCTCCGCTCGAGAAGAGCTTCACAGTCGTTAACTGGGACCAGCGCGGCGCCGGCAAATCGTTCGACCGCAAGATCCCCAAGTCCTCCATGATCACCGAGCAGTTCATCGCCGATCTGGACGAACTGGTCGATGCGGTATGCAAACGCCTCCGCCAGGACAAAGTCACGATCTTCGGGCACTCGTGGGGCTCGGCGCTCGGCGTGCTCTATGCGGCACGTTTCCCGGAGAAGGTCGCAGCCTATGTCGGCAGCGGGCAGATCGGCAATTGGCCGGCGGGAGAGTTGTCATCGTATGCCTTCGTGCTTGCCGAAGCGGAGCGACGCAACAACCGCAAGGCCATAAAACAGCTTCGCGCCATCGGCCTGCCGCCCCACACCGCGAAGAGATTGTGGGTGCAGCGCGCGTGGCTTGACCGCGTCGAGGGCCACCCAGGCGGAATGTCCTTGTGGAAGTTCGGACGAATCATTCTCGGCGGGCCGGAATCGTCGATTTTCGATCTGCCCAACATACGGCGCGGCTTTCTCTTCTCTTTGGACGCTATGTGGGCGGAAGTGTCAGCGCTGAATCTCATGAAGGCCGTGCCCGCGCTGCAGATGCCAGTGTTCTTCTTTCTCGGGCGCCGCGATCACCAGGTCCCCGCAGAAACCAGCGTGGCCTATTTCGACGTACTGACCGCGCCCTTGAAGAAACTCCTCTGGTTCGAGGAATCCAGGCACGAACCGTTCGTTGATGAACCGGCCAAGTTCAATGCAGCGATGGCCGAATTGGTGCGGCCCGTCTCGGTGCGATGAGATGATGGGCGCGCAGCTCGTTCACTCAGCTAACGCACACCTTCCCATAGTGCCCGTTCCGCGGATCGAGGATCGTCCACGACCTTCGAAGTTGTATCGAAGCGCATGGTCGTCCTGCGGCTGAGGCCATACTTCGGCCAACCGCAATCTCCATTGGTGGCAAAGGCCACCCAGGCGGCGTGCATCGTATCCGCGAGTTGTTGTGGCGGGTTCGTTCCCGCGATCGCCTCAGTCCCATTGCCGAGCGTGTCGAAGACGAAAGGAATCTCCAGCGCATGGCACGCTCCAAGGAGTCCATTGAACTGAGGTGAGCACCATGCAAACTCGTACATGTAGGTGGCCGATGCACTCTTCGCGTGGGCGTCGGCGAGGCGGAGGGCAGGAATGCGAATGTACCAGTCGCTTTGGATCGCCGCGAGCAGGTCGCCAGCGCTGGCGTTGGGACGTGCTGCGCGATAGGCGGCCAGCGTCGCTTCGCGCGGTAGTCCGTACATCGCGACGGCTCCCGCCAGAACCTCGTCAGTGATGTACCCGATCGCGCCGCTGGGAACCAGGAAGAACCTCCACTCGTCGGTGTTCGTGCCAACCATGAGGTCGATATCCGCTCCGGCGCCGTCAACAATGCGATCAATCGGACGTGCGGGGATGACGTCGCCGTCGATCACCGGCTGCCACGGCATCATGGCAGCCGCGACCTCTTCCCCCCAGAGTTGCGGGTCGCGAAGTGCGGCGAGATCGGCGCTCAACTCCGCCTGGGCCTGGAGCATTTGATGCGGGGGGACCTTTGCGATCGCCTCTCGGGCGGCCTTGACGCCGAGCTTGCGGGCAAGGTGCTCGCCGACCCGCCGCGCCGTTGCGGCTGACATTACGGGATGAGCAGCCCCGCTCTGAAGGATGGCTCGCCGGAATAGCCCTTCGGCACGAGGCATGGAAAGCAAGGAGCCAATGCTCATCGCGCCCGCCGACTCTCCAAAGATAGTGACGTTGCCAGGATCACCACCGAAGGCGGCGATATTCTCCTGCACCCAAGTGAGGGCGGCCACCTGGTCGAGCAAGCCGCAATTGGCGTCTCCGTCGCCGAGATAGAGAAACCCATCGGCACCGACTCGATAATTGATGGTCACGCAGACGATGCCGTGGTGGGCGAATCGGCTGCCGTCATACCAGGGCGCCGCACCCGTTCCGTGCTCAAATTCACCACCAGCAATCCACACCATCACCGGTTGCCCGGCCGATCCGAGGTCCGCAGACCAGATATTGAGGTTTAGGCAGTCCTCACCGGTAACGGCAAGCTCTGGGAGGAGGACGTCAAACGGCGGCGGGTATGGCAACTGGGGTGGCTTCGGGCCATAGGTGAGGGCATCACGTACGCCGCTCCACGCCTCAACCGGCTGTGGTGGTCTGAGCCGATTCGTCCCAAACGGCGGCGCAGCATAGCGAATGCCTTTGAAGATATTGACGCCGTCGGCAATGCAGCCATGCACATCGCCATTCCTGGTTTTGACAATTACGTTCGTATCCATACGCCCTTTCAAATTACTCGATATCCCAGGTCCGGCGGCGCGGCTTTTAAGGGTGCGCCCAGCTGGATTTGTGGTTCGCAACTTATGTGTGCGACCCGTCGCCCCAATTTTGACTACTTACCGGGCGCGGATTCGAAGCGTATCAGGCGCAACTGGCCGGCGTCGACGGGAAGATCGGCATTGCCGGAAGGGAACTTGTTCGAGTTCAAAATGTACGCGAGGAGCATGGCGTTTTGTTCCCGGTCTAAATGGCCGGGCTTATCGGCGGGCATCGACGTCTGCATTTTCTCGAACAGATCGCCCACGGTCATACCGTTCCAGTCCATGACAAACTCGTCGCCCGTCAGAGGCGGCGCCTGGCCCCCGCCTTCCAGTTTTTCACCATGACAGGAAGCGCACTCCTGCCGGTAAAGGGACTCCCCACGCCGGGCCTGTTCTACCGAATAAATACCATCGCGAACCGAAGCCGGCGCTTGTCCTTGAACCAGCGCCAGCGCTGCGGCGCCCGCGAGCCACGCTATCCGGTAGTTCATATTCCAACCATAACATCGGCCTCCGCGTAGCTTCCGGCCGTCGAAATCTCCAGGTGTGATACATTCCGAGAGAGGCAGCAAGTTCTACAATGTTATCGACCGCGACGGGATCTACCACCGCCAGAACAAGGCTATTGAGCGACGCAACACTGGCGGAGGATGCCGTCTTTTTCTGGCGCCACGGCTACTTAATCGTTAAGAACGCTTTCTCCGGCGAAGAAATGGAGATTGCGAAAGCCGCCATACAGAACAATGGGCGGATGCACCGGCGGCTGAGCGATATCCGAACCAAGACTGAAAGCGGCAAACATAATGCGTTCGAGACGATTTTTGTTTGGAATGACGTGGCCGGCGATGACGTCTTCGCAAAACTCACGCGCAATTATCAGTTATTTGAACGCCTGGAAGAAATCTTTTCCGACAGGGTTTACGTTTATCACAATAAAGTGACGTTAAAATACCCATTTGTGCCGGGTTTTCGGTATCACCAGGATTATTATTATTGGTATGGCATGGGCTGTCTTTATCCGGATATGGCCACCGCCAGCATAGCCATCGACGCTGCCACTCGCGAGAACGGCTGCCTTCGGGTTCTCGCCGGATCGCATAAAATGGGCCGCATCGAACATGAGTTCGATCGGGAGCGCGAGGATTCAGGCGTCGCCGAAGACCGGCTGGCGATCATTAAGACTCGCTGCGACGAGGTTTGGCTGGAGCTTGGGGTCGGAGACGCCGTGATTTTTCACTGCAATACTTTGCACGGGTCGGACGATAATACTTCCGGCCAATCTCGCCTGGCACTGCTGGGATGCTATAACACCAAGCACAACGATCCTTACATGGCGACGCCGTCCGGGCATCCTTTTTTTCACGAACAATCAATCGTCACTTCGAAAGTGTCGCGTGCCGATTTAAATAAGATGCCGAATTTCGATCTGTATATAACTGCGAAATAGTCCGTCAGCGGATTCGTTTTAGCCAGCCGCCCTGCCAATAGGTGACATTTTCGGTCAGTTCGCCGTCGTGAAATAGCCAGGGGGGTTGTTCCTCGCGAAATTCAGGATGGCCGGCGCAGAATTCAATCGCAGCTTCCCGGGGATTGTCGAAATGCCATGAAACGAGGCCCCGGGGGGTGTCTGCTGTCTCCCGCATAATTCCCCCATCTGTAGCGATGATGTAAGACCCGAGGGTTACGAAAGGCGAATAGGTTTCGAGCTCGCGGGCCACATGATCTTTGTCGTGACAGGAATCGAGAATGACGAGCACCGTATCCTCGGGTCTAATGAGACGCGACACTTGCTCGACGGTGGCCGGGCTGACTGAGTCGCTTTCGATCAGCGTGATGCGGGAGCCGAGGAGGTGCCCGCGGATAGTTTCACGGTCTGCTGCGGCAATCTCGCGGTCGATACCGATCACTCTGCCGTTGCCGAGCGCCTGGCAAAGGGTGGCGTGGAATAGGAGCGAGCCGCCGCGAAAAACTCCGGTCTCGATGATGACGGTGGGGCGCAGTTTGTAAACCACTTCCTGGAGGCGGAGCAAGTCCTCCGGCAATTGCAGGATTGGCATTCCGAACCAACTGAAATTGTGATAATACTTCAAGTTGAAACCGACTCGAATCCATTCGCGCGATAGAACCTCGAAAGCGTTCTTGGTGAAGAGTCCCACGCTGCTTTCGACACCGTCGATAACTCGATGGAGCGTTCCGGCATCGGTGTCGATGACTATTTTCATTTACCACATTCTAGCGTAAGGGCCTGCGAAATCCTCGTTTCACCAGCTTGACTCTCTCTTGCCGATTCCATAAAGTGATGGACGGAAGATACTTATGAGTCAACTAATACGTGGGATGTGCCGTTTTGCGATAGGACTGCTGCTCCTGGCTTGGGTCGCCGGGTCGCTGACGCCGGCCGGTTTCGCGGCTGCGCCCACCTGCGATCCCGATAACGGTGGGATTACGGTTCCTGCCGGCTTCTGCGCCTTTATCGCTGCGGATAATCTGGGGACCGCCAGGCACCTCGTGGTCGCTGCGAATGGCGATGTCTATGTGGCGCTGCAGAACGGCGGCGTGGCGGCTCTGCGGGACACCACCGGCGAAGGCCGCTTTGAGACGCAAGAAAAGTTCGGCAGCACCAGCGTAACCGGCATTGCATTGCGCAACGGGTATCTGTATATAGCCACCCCCAACACGGTCCAGCGGTACAAGCTGACGCCGGGAAAATTGAAACCTTCCGGCGATCCCGAGGTTGTGGTCAAAGATCTGCCGGGCGTGCGGCAGCACGGCGATAAAGGTATTGCCTTTGACGGCAAAGGG
>JANXXL010000371.1 GCA_025350625.1 Bryobacterales bacterium
ATCTGCAGAGTTTCCTCGACGCGGCGCGATAGTTAGGCCCGTATTTCTCTCGACCAGGTGCGGCGGTACTCTCCGGGCGTCACTCCGACCACCCGCTTGAACGCCTTGTGAAATGCGCCGTCGGAATCGTAGCCCACTGAGATTGCGACTTCGAGAAGTTTTCTCGTGTCGTCGCGCAGCAGGCGGCCCGCCTTATGCATGCGCCATCGCGTGAGGTATTCGAGCGGGGCTTCACCGATCAGCACCTTGAAGCGCATCGCAAACGCGGACCGCGACATTCCGGCTGCCGACGCCAGGGTCATTACCGTCCAGGGGTGCTCGATTCTCTCGTGCATCGCTTTTAGCGCGGCGCCCAGTTGCGGATCGACCAGCGCCCGCAGCCATGCCGAGGCGGCGTCTTCATTGCCACCGTGGCTCGATTCGAGATGCGCGCGGATTGCATGAATCAGGAAAATATCTGTGAGCCGCTGGATCGCTGCTTCCGATCCCGGACCCGGCGCGACGGCTTCAGAGGCTATCAGTTCGAGTGCGGTCCGCATCTCTGCGCTGTGTATTTGATCCGCACGGGCGTGGAGCACTTTCGGCATGAGGTCCGCGAGCAAGGTTCCATTAAGGTTGTCGAATGTTAAGCGGACACCGGTGATGGTTGCCGGCTCGCCTGCATTGCCCCTCCAGCGGTGTGCGGCAGCGGACAAAATAAGGAAGCAATCGCCTGGCGCGAAAGCTACTCGCTGCCTCGGGGCTTCGATATCGAGCCACGCGCCGCCACGGGAAACCATGCCGAGGTAGGCATGCATGCCGGGCTCCTCCGCGAAACCCCATGACCCGGTGCTATCGAACAGAGCGTAGTCAGCGACCCGAATGGCCGTTAGCAGATCGCTAATCGGATCCATGTAGGTTTGGATGAGTGCGGTTCCGAAAGGGTTGCAATTTTGATTGGACGAAAGGGCAAGTTTTAAGGACTCCCGGCCGGTACCTGCGGCGCGTTTCGCTCATCTAGGGAGGCAGAAGAAAGATTCTTCAGAGAAAAGGAGACAAAAAGTATGTTAGTCCGCAAGAATTTCGCCGTACTCCTGGTGGGAGCGGCGGTGATCGCAATGCCGGTATTTTCCCAGGAGACACCGGGCCACAACGAAGCGTCGGTGCAGGCTTTCGGGGCTTTTGTGAAGAGCACGACCGATAACGGGGTGCAACAAGGCGCCACCAATAGTGGAGGCATCCTGGCTAGCTATCGTTTTCTGTTGAATGAGCGCAATGGTATCGAGTTGAACTATGGAACTGCGCTGAATACGCAGACTTACGGGTTTGTGAACGGCACCACTGGCTTGAACGCGCGCTCTCATGAAGCCACGGCCGCGTATGTGTTGCGGTTTCCCATGCGGCGCGTCACTCCGTTCGTTCTCGCGGGCGGCGGAGCGCTGGTGTTCGATCCTAACAACGCATTCGCGGGCAACGCGCAGGCTCGGCCGGCGTTCCTCTACGGCGGCGGTGCGGATTTCCATGTGACCAACCGCGTGTTCGTGCGCGCCGGTTATCGGGGGCTGCTGTATAACAGTCCTAACTTCGATATTCCCGCGCTGAATGTCGATCGCATGACGCATCGGGCGGAGCCGTTTGCAGGAATCGGGTTCCGTTTCTAGGATGTATTTCAACTGGACAACACGACGCGATCCCATGCCATTGGTGGCGTGGGATCGCGGTTGTGTTTGTGGGCTCAGGTTCGAATTGGCGCGTGAAGAGAAGCGCTCCGGGCCGACTTTTCATCCCGTCGGGTGAAGCTCGTCCCAAATTTTGTGGTACAAATCTCTTACCTTAGGGTCGACGCCAAAGTCCCGCGGTAGATGATTGGCCTGGGTCAGCTTTACGACATCGGCATAGTCTTGCGCCCGATCAATTCCACGACCGATGTAGGTGGACAATTTGGAAGAGATGAGGCGTTCGAGCGTCAGGACTTGCGGTTGGTCGGAAACCTGGGTTGGCATGGGAAGGCTAAGCGGCCCGGGATCTAGCTTTGCGCCTCCTGGCAAGAGATCAATTTCCACTTTCGTCTCCCGGTCGGTCACCGTCATCTTGGAGCCTGGATTTTCCTTGAACCCATTCATGCAGAGCTTTGCACGGGCCAAGTCCACATCCGGCACGATGATGTCCGCATCTACGGTGAACCGCGGGTATCCGTGCTCCTGCACTGCGAACCCGCCACAAACGTAGTGGGGGATGTTGAAAAGTTTCAGCACCTTCAACGCCTTTAGGAGCGTTTTTTCAATGTTGGTAGACCCGCTGGATTCTCTCAAGAGTTCCGCCTGCTCGTGAAATTGAAGGAACGTCTTCATCGAAAGTTTCGTGGTTGCGCCAGGTGAGGCGACCCGCTTCATTGCCAACACCCGTGGGGCTGGCGGAGTCCCATCCAAAGTATAAACCCCTCGTGATACCAGGCGGCGACGCAACGCCATCGTGTAGGAGAGCCTAGAGAGCGAGTGCTGCTGCCCGGTGCGCAGGCTGCTTTGCCGGCGCGAGCGTGAGTAAGGCGACACCGATTGCCGCGAAGAGAGCCACGCCTCCCCATTCTCCATGGGAAATCATATGGCGAGATGCCTGCACGCCCATAAGGGCGGCGTGAGCGAGGCTGGACCACGCTGCGAAGGCGATCAGGCTGCGATTCGCCGATGGATGGCGGACTGCCAGCAACAAGAAAATGCCGAGCGTAACGTAAAGGCTGAACATCATAGATAAGGCAGGCTCGCGCCGGATAAAAGTCACCAGGGGATAAACGGAAGCCGTAAAGAGCAATCCCACGATCGCCAATACCACTTTCAGCGCGCGCTCTCGATTCATATTGCCTCCTGAGTTACCGTCACCGTGCGGACGTTATGGCTCCTCAACGTAATGCCTGATAACTTCATTCACTTTCGCGGCGGCATCCTTGAATTTCTCGCAGGCGAGCGGCGTATCTTTCTGATTCAGCCTTTTGGAGATTTGCGTGGCCGCACCGCAATATGTGTACGCTTTGGTGGCGGCGTCCGTCAGGTTGTCTCCTTCGGCTTTAATCCGAGTCAATATGAGATCCGGATCGGTTTGACTGGAGGCGAATTCATCGGATCGAATCGCCTGATCTTTCAGATCGGAGATCATTTCACGGCAGCCCATCTGGAACCGGGTGGTCTTCCTATAAGCAAGGTCTTCGAGTGTCTTGCAGATGACTTTATAATTCTCGGCCGTTTCTTCCTCTAGGGAAGCCACGGCGTGCAACTGTTGATGTCTCCGGGATTGCGCGAGCATAGGAAGTGCCAGCGCCAGAAAAAGGAGCAGGAGTTTCATGTTTCGTTTATCGTATCACTGGAAGGTGGGGCCATCGGCCACAACGCAAACCAAATGCAGGCATAAGTTACTATGGGGATGAAGAAAGCAGCCCCATCAAAATCGGGCGAAGAAACCCATATGAAGTACATTGGGATTGCGCTCTCTATACTTGCGACCGCGTTGAGCCTTCGTGCCGAGGAGTTGGTTCCCAAGAGCATCGTAGCGATTACTGAATATCCTCAGCGTGCCGCGAAGGCGAGGATCCAAGGAGACGTTGTTATCCAATGTTTCATCGACAGCACCGGGTCGGTGATGAGAGCTGAAATTATATCTGGCCCTCCGCTATTCACAGGACAGGCCCGCGAAAATGCATTACGTTGGAAGTTTCAGATATCCACCTTAGCGCACGATGGAGGCGATTCGGTTACGCTGAAATACCAATATCGCTTAGATGCTGTCCCAGAGGGCGATGGGCATACTTCCTTTATGGTCGATCTTCCTAATGTGATTCACATCACCATTCAGATCTCCTCAGTGGACCGGTAGGTTTTGTTCGCGCGGATTTGACCCACGGGCTGCGTTCGTATAACCTGTGGGGTTACTAGTCAGGAGGATACAAATGCGTGCGGCAATGATTACAACGTGGGTTCTTGCGATGGTTCTGTTGGCGCCTGCGCATAGCTGGGCCCAGAACGGCAACACGCTGGACATTTATGTCATCGATGTCGAGGGCGGGAATGCTACGTTATTCGTCACGCCCGCGCATGAGTCGCTGCTGATCGATACCGGCAATCTCAATGGGGCCGCTCGCGATGCGGGTCGGATTCTCGATGCGGCCAAGGACGCGGGCTTGCAGCAGATCGATCATCTCATCATCACGCACTGGCATGGCGATCATTTCGGGGGGTTGGCGGAACTGGCGTCGAAGATTCCGATCAAGGAATTTATCGATCACGGACCGAACGTCCAGCCGGCGGAAGCGGCGGACGCTTTTCTTAAAGACACTTATCCAGGGCTTTACGCTAAGGCCAAACACACGGTGCCGAAACCGGGCGATAAGATTTTGCTGGGAGGGGCGGATGTGCGTGTGGTGGTGGCCGCGGGCCAGACGATCAAGACGCCGCTCGCGGGCGCGGGGAAGCCGAATCCTTATTGCGCGAGTTACAAGCCGGGCGAAAACAATGCTGAAGATCCCATGTCGGTGGGAATCCACGTCACCTTTGGAAAATTTCGCACGGCGCATTTTGGGGACATCACTAAGAACAAGGAATTCGAATTGATGTGCCCGAATAACCGGATCGGCACTTTAGATGTCTTTTTGGGCTTGCACCATGGACAGGCGACGTCGAACTCGGAACTGATGGTTCATGCGCTCCATCCGCGGGTGGCGATTATGAATGACGGTCCCAGGAAGGGCGGCGAGCCGGAGGTGATGAAGACGGTACATTCGTCTCCCGGTCTGGAGGATTTGTGGCAGCTTCACTTTTCGCTCTTGAGCGGACAGGAGTACACGCAGCCGGGAATGTTTATCGCCAACACGAACGACGATCAGGCGGCAGCGATGCCGGTGGCTCCGATGGCTGCGCCGCAGGGGGCGAATGTGCCGCCTCCGCCGGCGCATAATGGCAAGGCTTATTGGATCAAAGTGTCCGCGCAGCGGGATGGCACCTTCACGGTGACCAATGCCCGGAACGGATTCAGCAAGACGTATAAACCGGGGATGTAGCCCGGCCTTTTAGAACGTCGGTTGCAGGAAGATGACTTCGCGGACGCCTTGAGCCAGGGCGGCTTCCTTGGTGCAGATCCAATACTCGGGCTGCCAGTGTTCTTCACGGTCGTAGGGGGGGCGATAGACGTAGAAGTCGGCATTGCGCCGGTTGATGCGCGGCTCGGCGCGGGTCTCCTTGCCTAGGTAACGGGCTTCCTGGAGCGCCTCTTCATAGGTTTCAAACGGCCCATCGATGTAGTCCCGGTTGTTGATAATGTGCCAATTCATATAAGGACGGGCCGGCGTGGGCCCGCGTCTAGCTGTTGGATGATTGGGGGGGCTAAGTGGTTGCACCTAATCGCGCGGCTAGTGGCGGGCGGCGCCGGCCTTTTGCGCTGCAGCCCATACCCGTAAGAAGTTGCCGCCCCACAGCTTAGCGATGTCTTTTTCGGAATAACCCCGGCGGAGCAGCTCGGCGATGACGTTCTGGCACTCGCCTTCGTTGTCCCACCCGATCACGCCGCCGCCGTGGTTGAAATCGGAAGCGATACCTACGTGTTCGATGCCTATCTTCTTGACAGCATAGGTGATCG
>JANXXL010000399.1 GCA_025350625.1 Bryobacterales bacterium
CTGGCTTGTAAGCCTTTGATTCCATTGGTATTTCGAGCGCGTAAGGGGGTAGGCTGCAAATCATAGAATCGAAAAGGTAGGTTTGAATGGTTCCCCACAGTGGACGCATTTAGAACTCTTGCGGCCTAAATCCTCCTCTGCTCGAACCGAGTCAACTCCTTTGTGCAGGCTGGCATACAAGCGAGAGTCGGCATAGCATCCAGGTTGGGCACCCAGTCTGGATTGTGCTCGAACTCCGGTAGGGATAGCAGGCCTTGCTTTCCCAGGTCGCCGACGCAAACATTCGGACTCTACGCTTCCCAGAACCCCGTTTCGGGCGCGTGGGCCGATAACTCTACCCTGCGCCGTTGATGCCGAGCAGCGCCCTACTTCGCGCTGTCGACAAGAATGAAAGTCTTAGTCTTGTCTTCGCCGCTCTCGTCAGACCACTCGATAGTCGTTGCATTTTTGTCGTCACGCTTTTCACGGAAAGTGATCCGGCGGCGCGTTTTTGTGTCGATGAATGACTCGGAACCTTGAAGCCCCCCTAGTTTCCTGTAATATGCAGCGACCTTGTCGAAGGAATCTGAAGTGTAGTATTGCCTCAGTTCTGATTTTCGGCTCCGCGAGAGATCTTGAAATTCCGGATCCACTTTCGCGCCAGGGTAAAGAGCAAGCGTGCTAGCCATGAGCACGCAAAGAGTGGAAGCCATCAACACTGCCGCGTGAACCGCAATCATTGCGCCCGGTCGTTTGCCCATTGCTCGTTTCAGATTGGATGCTTTCGTTCGCACGAACAGTCCTCCAGCGGCGGTGAGTTTGGCGTATGTCACGCCGAGCTAATCGTAGCACTATCTCGTATTTCGCCGAACGACGCTGTTGGGTGCCCTGGAGTCGCAGGTGGGGCTATGGCAGGTGCATCGGTTCTTATTAAACCCGTAAAGCCGCTCAGTGTTTAGTGATACTACCGCCCTGCGCGGTTCTTTGAGCTAGGCACTTTTTCGGTGACACCGATGATGAACAAATAGTCCAGAAGAACGGAGTCCCCCCGGTTGGGCCACCTGCTCATTGGGTCTTCTTTAAGGCTCGGGTGGATGGCGAGGCCGGCAAACTGAACATCGAGTCCGTTGTCGACACAATCGAAGAAGCTGGCCTTTGGTTGCGACTCCCTTAGGTGACAATAGAAAGCGATTCGCCTGTCTGGATGCGGGAGGAAGAGCGGCGCCAATTGCAACGCAGCGATGTGATCATATGCTTCGCCGTAAAGAATGCAAGCGCGTTCATGCCCGTGCGCGATAGGGACTCACCCCCGCGGCAACAAATGAGATCGACGATCGAGCACAGTTGCGACCGATGGCAGAACTGACTGAGCAGTTCGTCGGGGCAAAACCGCAGGCGCTGCTGGCCGATGCCGGATATTTTTCCACTGAGCCGATGGAGGCATTGGAGAAGAACGGCTGGAATCTGATGGTGAATCCGGACGCCGCGCGCAAGCGATCGCAAGCGCCGGCCAACGCTGCCCGATCCGGGATCGCCGAACGGATGCGGAAGCGCATTCGGGACGTGGTTGACTGAGCCATCTACCGGCTGCGAAAGCAGACCGTGGAGCCGGTGTTCGGGCAGATCAAAGAAGCTCGTGGGGTCCCCCCTTTCCTGATGCGAGGCTTAGAGGTGGTCGGAGCGGAGTGGCAACTGATCTGCCTGACGCATAACGTCCTGAAGCTGTATCGGAGGTCAGTCGGGATGTTGGAAGCGTCTTTAGGTTAGGGGCTGAAAGGCGGAACGCTGCCGCACGCGCTCTTGACGGCCGAGATTGGCACGGGTCGGACGCAACCTATGCCCGAGTAGGCTCCGAATCCCTCCAATTTGCCCTGCGCGGTACACGCTATTCTCAACAGACTCTCAGAACTGCCACTGCGCTCCCGCGAAGTCCCGTTCTGGGAAGTTGCGCAGGCTGAATTTCGCAATTGCGCGGTGATCCCAGCTTGGACTCGAGCCTGACCCAGAGGAATTAGCGGTTTTGGGCCGACAGGCCGATCGATGAAATCGAGGGCTTGGAAGTTGGCTCCCCACACTGGACGCATTTCGAACCATCGCAGCATAAAAGCAACTTCACTCGAACCAACCTAGGCCACTATCCGCACTAGGGATCGACGCCAAACCGGTACGAGCGTCCAGCCTGGGTACCCGACCAACATGATCCACCGTGCCGTAGATGCCATCGCTTACACTCAAACTACATGCTCAACCGGGGCTATGCCTTCACCACAATCATCAGCAGCAAATACCATGGACAAACCCTGCTTGCCCACTTGGCAAGCCTTTACCTCCACTCAACCCCACAAGCCTGGCAACAAAAACTGAACAACGGCGAGGTCACCGTCAACGGCGTCACCGCCACCGGAAGCGAATCGGTCACTTAAGGCCAAACCCTTGTTTGGAACCGTCCACCCTGGATC
>JANXXL010000417.1 GCA_025350625.1 Bryobacterales bacterium
GTAAAGTGACGCAAGAATACACGCGGAGTTTCGATGACGATCACGGCCTACTTGAGCGCAGCTCGGGTAGCGATATCCAGCACCCAGCCGGGAAAAATACCGAGAATCAGGGTACCCAACGCCGAAGCGTATACGGCGATCTTCAGGCCAATTCCGGGGGCCTCCAGGTTTTCCACTGCATCGCCTGGCTCTTTGAAATACATCACAACCAGCACGCGCAGGTAGTAGTAAGCCGCCACCGCGCTATTGAGCAAGCCCAGGACCGTGATCCACACCTCGTTGGCATCCAGCACGGCTTTGAAGATATAGAACTTGCCGAAGAAGCCAGCTGTCAGCGGAACTCCAATGAGGCTGAGCAGGAAGATGGTGAGCATCGCGGCCATGGCGGGCTGGCGTTGCGAGAGCCCGGAGAAGTCATCGATCGAGACATAGCGTTCGCCCTTGCGCGAGAAGTAAGTCACCACAGCGAAAGCGCCGATGTTGGTAAATGCGTAGGCCGCCAGGTAGAACATGGCCGCCGCGGAGCCTACGCCCGAATGTGCGGTGACCGCAACCAGCACGTAGCCGGCATGCGCAATCGAACTGTAAGCCAACATGCGCTTGATGTTCGTTTGCTGGAGCGCAGCGAAGTTGCCGACGATCATGGTCGCGAGCGCGCAGACCCAAACGATAGGCTCCCAGCGGCTGGCAATCGGTCCGAAGGCGGTCATGAAGACGCGCAACAGAATCGCAAACGCCGCGGCTTTAGGGCCTACGGAAAGGAATCCGGAAACCGGCGCGGGAGCGCCTTGGTAGACGTCGGGCGCCCAAACTTGGAAGGGAGCCGCGGAGATCTTGAATCCGAAACCTACAAACATCAGTCCGGCGGCAGCTCCCGCCAGGGCGAGCGGTGGAGTGGAGGTCTCGAGCGCGCTGCGGATGTGATCCAAATTCGTAGAGCCGGTCAAGCCGTAGATCCAGGCGACGCCATAGAGCAGGAATGCAGTCGCAAAAGAACCCAGCAGAAAATACTTGAGCGCCGATTCATTATTGCGCGGGTCGTCGCGAAGGTAGCCCGCGAGCACGTAGGACGCGATCGACGAAATCTCCAGGCCGATGAAGATCATAATCAGTTCATTGGCCGTGACCATTACGCACTGGCCCACGATGCTGAACAGAATCAGGGCGTAGTATTCACCGCCAGCCGACTTTTCGCGCCGCAGGTATTCGGTGGAACTCAGAATTGCCAGCACGCCGATCCCGATCACCAGCACGCGGAAAAACGATGCAAAGCCATCGATGATCAGCATGTTGCTGAAGGCGGCGCCGGGATCGCCGGCGGCCGAAATCGAGGCCAACAACGCGGCGAGAAGAGCAACTACGGAGAATGGCGCGAAGATTTTACGCTGCTCGTCGTTGGTGAATACCGCTTCCATGAACATGACGATCACGCCCGCGATCGTCAGGATCATTTCCGGCAGGATGCGGAAGTACTCGACGCCGGTGGGGAATACGTTAGCGGGCATTCGCCACCTCCCGTACCGCCGGTATTTGCGCGACGCGCTGCTTGCTTTGCTCCAGAATTCGCGTGTTCTGCGAGCTGATCGCGGGCAGGAAGGTTTGCGTATATGTGCCCATCCAGATCATCAGAAGGATCAGGGGGAGAATGGCGGCCCACTCGCGTCCACTCAGATCCGGCATGTGGTGGCCGAGCGACTCGGACGCTTTTCCGTAAAACGTCCGCTGATATAACCACAGCATGTAGCAGGCAGAAAGAATAACGCCTATGGCCGCGAAGACCGTGGCCGGGAAACTCACGTAGGACGCGCCCTGCAGGACCAAGTATTCACCGATAAAGTTGTTCAGCATCGGCAGTCCGATGGAGGCGAGTGTACTGATCAGAAACACAATCGCCAGGTTAGGCGCCAGGGTGGCGACACCGCCATAGGCCGAAATCTCGAGCGAGTGGCGCCGTTCATAAAGATATCCGACCAGCAGGAACAACGCCCCCGTCGAGATTCCATGGTTCAACATTTGATACACAGCCCCGTCGAGGCCCTGCTGCGTGAAAGAAAACACACCCAGCACTACGAAGCCCAGGTGACTGACCGAGGAATACGCCACCAACTTCTTCATGTTGGGTTGCACCAGCGCCACCAGCGCACCGTAGATAATGCCGATCACCGCGAGTCCGATGACCCACGGCGCGGATTTGTGCGCCGCGTTGGGGAATAGCGGGAGACAGAACCGCACCAACCCGTAAGTACCCATTTTCAGCATGACGCTGGCCAGCATGATGGAACCTGCGGTAGGCGCTTCGACGTGCGCATCAGGCAGCCAGGTGTGCAGCGGGAACAGTGGAACTTTAATAGCGAAGGCCAGAAAGAACGCCAGAAACAGAACCATCTCAGTCTGGCTGCTCAGTGCCAGACGACCACTCTGCAACTGGCTCTGGATCTGCGTGTAGTCGAACGTGCCGGCTCGATTATACAGAAAGATGATGGCGCCCAACATCAACACCGATCCGGTAAAGGTGTAGATGAAGAACTTCACCGCGGCGTAGATCCGGCGGTCGTGGCCCCAGATGCCGATCAGGAAGTACATGGGCACCAGGCCAACTTCCCAGAACACGTAGAACAGGAACAGATCCAGCGAAACGAACACGCCGATCAGCCCGAACTCGAGCAAAATCAGGAACGCGTAAAATTCTTTGACGCGATGATCGATGTGCTTCCACGACGCGAGCACGGAAACAGGCGTCAGCAGCGTGGTCAGAAGCACCAGCCAAAGGCTCAATCCATCCAGGCCGACGTGATAGCGGATAGGCGGTGACGTGATCCATTCCGAATCGTGAGCGAAGGCATAGCCCTCCGGCGCCGGACCCGACAAAGCGCCGATCAATCCAAGCGAAACCAGGAACACTACTATCGAAATCACCAGCGCCGCCATGCGCGACAGGCCCGGATTGCTCTTGGGAATCGCCAGCATCAGCAAAAAGCCAATGAGGGGAAGGAACAGGACGATGTCGAGAAATGTCATCGGCCGCCTCCCGCCATGGTAATCGCGACGATGACAACGATCGAGCCCAGCACCACCCAGGCCGCGTAACTTCGTATCGAACCCGATTGCATGCGCTTGAGGATGCCACCGGCGTTGCGCGCGGTCATTCCCGCGCCGTTCACGATGCCGTCGATCCCGCGGGCGTCGACAATCCGCCACAGCAGGGAACGCGAGCCGTCCACCATGGGGTTGACGACCACCGAATCGTAGAACTCGTCCACATAATATTTGTTATAAATCCAACGATAGGGCGTGCTGAACGTGCGCGCCAAGCCCTCGGGAATCGTTGGCGCCTTCAAGTAGAACAAGGCCGCCAGCGCGATGCCGATGAGGCCGGCGGCTACGGATACGTATACCGTCCAGGCGGTGCCGGGAGCTTCTTCCTGCAGCTTGAACATCGGCTCCAGCCACTTCGGAATGTTGATGTAGCCGCCCACCAGGCTCAGCACCGCCAGTATCGCAAGCGGAATCCACATCGACGCAGGCGACTCGTGGGGCTCGCCATGCCCATGACCGTGGCCATCGGCATGGTCGGCCGTCTTCCAGCGCGGCTCGCCAAAGAAAGCCAGAAAGAACGCGCGAAACACATAGAACGCCGTCATACCAGCGGTGAATACACCCACCCAATACATCCAAGGCGCGTATTCATAAGCCGAGGCGAGGATCGCATCCTTACTGTGAAAGCCCGAGAAAGGAGGCACTCCGGAAATCGCAACGCTCGCGCAGAGTAGTGTCCAGAAAGTTATCGGAATATACTTCCGCAGACCGCCCATCTTTCGCAAGTCTTGCTCGCCCGACATCGCGTGAATCACGCTTCCCGCGCCCAGGAAGAGGAGTGCTTTAAAGAACGCGTGGGTCATCACGTGGAAGATGCCCGCCGAAAAGGCTCCGGTTCCGAGACCCAGGAACATGTAGCCCAACTGCGAAACCGTCGAGTACGCGTAAACTTTTTTGATGTCGGTCTGTGCGAGGCCGATCGTCGCCGAAAGAAACGCAGTCGCGAGTCCTACGATGGCGACAACTTCGAGCGCCCCGTGCGCGTGCAGGAAGATTGCCGCACTTCGCGTCACCATATAGACGCCCGCCGTCACCATCGTCGCCGCGTGAATCAGCGCGCTGACCGGCGTCGGGCCCGCCATTGCATCCGGCAGCCACACATACAACGGAATCTGCGCCGATTTACCCACGGCGCCGACAAACAGCAGCAGCGCGATCGCCGTCATCCAGCCGGCGCTCGATTCGACCGGCATTCCCTGCACTTTACCCAACACCGTGCCGAAGTCGAGCGATCCAAAATGCATCGCGATCAAAAACACGGCCAGCGAAAATCCAAAGTCACCGATGCGATTTACGATGAACGCTTTATTGCCCGCGTCGGTCGCGAACTTTTCAGTGAAATAGAAACCGATCAGCAGGTAGCTGCACAGTCCCACGCCTTCCCATCCGACAAACAGCAGCAGATAGTTCGCGCCTAAGACCAGTACCAGCATGAAGAACATAAACAAATTCAAGTACGCGAAGAAACGGTAATACCCGCCCTCGTGCGCCATGTAGCCTACCGCGTAAACGTGAATCAGGAAGCCGACGCCGGTCACAATCATCA
>JANXXL010000014.1 GCA_025350625.1 Bryobacterales bacterium
TCGCTTTCGGCGGTGAATATCATTGGACTGCCGATCTCACCACCCCCCAACGATTCCGCCTGCAAATTGCCGAAGCCGACTCCGTCGAGATCGAACGTCTGTTTCAGCCGACCATCGCCCGCGAAGGCGGCCTGCTGGCCCGGACCCTGCGGCTGGGCACAGCCGGCGCTCCCCCCGAATGGCTCTCCGGTCGCAACGCCGAGGGCGCGGTTTCGATTCAGGACTTGACCGTTGCCGATACCCACCTCCGCGTCAACAGCGCGCGCGTAGTTTGGGACGGCCCCGACGTGACCGTTTGGGGTATACAGGGTAAACTCGCCGATGCCGCGCTGGGAGGCGAATTGCGCGTCGATCTTTCCGGGCGCGCTCCCAGCTACCGCTTCGAGGGCAAGCTCGAAGACGTCGCCTATAAAGGCGGCAAAGTCGATTTCAGCGGCAAAGTAACCGCCGCGGGTACCGGCCGCGCATTACTCGCGAGTACCCAAGCAGAAGGAACGTTGCGCGGCCGCGCCATCGCCTTTTCTCCGGACGCCGACTTCCGCCGCGTCTCCGGCCGTTTCCAGGTGAGCATGGCCGCCGCCGGCCCCCGCTGGAAACTTTCGGCGCTCGAAGTCACGCAGGGAACCGACAACTTGTCCGGCGCAGGCGCCACCCAAGCCGACGGCCGCCTGGTGCTCGATCTTACCGGTGGCGGACGCCAGGTGCGTTACCCGTAACAGGCCGCTTATCACGGACTGCTAGGATGGAAGAATCGTCTCGCTATGGCCCTCCGTTTTTACAACACACTCACGCAAAAGGTGGAAGCTTTCGCTCCCCTGCACGACAATGTGGTGCGCATGTATACCTGCGGGCCGACGGTTTATAACTACGTCCACATCGGCAACCTGCGAACCTTCACTTTTCAAGACATCCTGCGGCGCTGGCTGCGCGCGCGCGGCTTCGAGCTCGATCATGTGATGAACATCACCGATATCGAGGACAAGATCATCCGCCACGCCGCCGCCGCGCACCAGACCATCTACGAATACACTGCCCAATACACCGCGGCGTTCCTCGAAGACAGCGCCACCCTGCGCCTTGAGCGCCCCGAACACATCGTCAAGGCTACCGATCATATTCAGGATATGGTGACCGCCATCCAGAAGCTCGAAGCAGGCGGCTACACCTATATCAGCGACGGGTCGGTCTACTACCGCATCGCCAAATTTCCTGAGTACGGCAAACTCTCGCACAACGACTTCAGCGGCATCCGCTCCGGCGCGCGAGTCGATATGGATGAATACGACAAAGCCGATGCGCGCGACTTCGTCCTCTGGAAAGCCAAAAAAGAAGAGGAACCCGCCTGGCAGAGTTCGCTCGGCGAAGGCCGCCCTGGCTGGCACATCGAGTGTTCCGCGATGGCCATGAAGTATCTGGGCGAGACCCTCGACATCCATACCGGCGGCGTGGATCTGGCGTTTCCCCATCACGAAAACGAAATCGCGCAATCGGAAGCCATCACCGGCAAGCCCTTCGCGCGCTTCTGGCTGCATGCCGAGCACCTGAGCATCGACGCGCAGAAGATGTCGAAATCGCTAGGAAATTTCCACACCCTGCGCGATCTCTTGAAAGAAGGCTACGCCCCGGAACCGATTCGCTACCTGCTGGCCTCGGTCCCCTATCGCAAGAAACTCAATTTCACCTTCGATGGCCTGAGGGCCGCCGCGACTTCCATCGATCGCCTGCGCAATTACAAGTTGCGCCTGGAGACCGCAAAATTCCCCGATGGCACGAACACGAAACTAGAAGCCCGTACCCAGGAAGCTCACCGCGCTTTCGATGAAGCGCTCGACGACGATCTCAACACCGCCGAAGCGCTGGCCGCCGTATTCGAATATATCCGCGACACCAACAGCGCCATGGATGCAGGCGAATTCCTGGCCGCGAATGCCATCGGCGCGCTCGAATTTCTGCGGCGCTTCGACTCGATCTTCGACGTGCTCGCCCCCTCCACCAAGGAAATCAGCCTGTCGGATCACGAGATCGACGGATTGATCGCCGAACGCATCGCCGCCAAGAAAGCCCGCGACTTCACCCGCGCCGACCAGATCCGCGCCGGACTCGCCGGACAAGGCATCATTCTCGAAGACACCAAAGAAGGAGTGCGCTGGAAACGCCAGTAACTCGCCATGAAATTCGAGAGCAAAACCGTGCATGCAGGCGACCGCAAAAAGGCCGGCAATTTCATTCCCGTCACTACGCCTATCTATACGGCATCCAGCTACGCCTACGAATCGATGTCGCAGCTCGACCGCGTTTTCGGACGCGAAGAGCCAGGCCAATCCTACGCCCGCTATGACAACCCCACGGTCAATGCCCTGCAAGAGTTAGTCAATGAACTCGAAGGCGGCCACGGCACGCTGGCTTGTTCCTCAGGCATGATGGCGATGCATTTGTCGGTCCTCGCCGCGCTGGTCGACCGCCCCAAGCGCGTCGTCGCCGGTCACATGCTCTACGGCGCAACCACCAACTTGCTGATGAACGTCTTCGGCGCGCTCGACGTCGAGACGACCTTCGCCGATGCGAGCGATCTGCCGGCCTTCGAAGCCGCCATAGCCAAGACCAAGCCCGGCGCGGTGGTGGTTGAATCCATCACCAATCCCCTACTCCGCGTTTGCGCACTCGACCAAATCGCCGTGATGGCCCGTAGCGCTAACGCTCCTCTGATCGTCGATAACACTTTCGCCACGCCCATGCTGATGCGGCCGCTCGAACTAGGCGCGAGCATCGTGGTCCACAGCGCCACCAAATATCTGGCCGGACACGGCGACGTGCTCGGCGGCCTGGTCGTCTCGGACGCCGAACACACTGAAATCCTGACCACGCTATTGCGCACCATCGGCCCCAACCTGGGACCGTTTGAAGCGTATCTCACCATGCGCGGAATCAAGACGCTGGCGCTCCGCATGGAGAAACAATGCGCCAACGCCCGCGAGTTGGCAGCGTGGCTTGCTGGACACCCGCGCATCGAGCGAGTCCATTTCCCGGGCGACCCGTCGCACCCCGACGCCGCCAACATCCAGCGCCTGCTGCCGCCGAATCTCTACGGAGCCATGGTGACCGTCGAACTGAAGGACGCCGGCAAAACCGAAGTCTTCGCCTTCATGGAGAAGCTGAAGATGATCGTGTGCGCCACTTCCCTCGGCGACGTTCACACCATGATGCTCTACCCCGCCATGTCCTCGCACCGCGATATTTCGCCAAAGCATCGCGAGCGCGCGGGCATTCGCGACAATCTGGTCCGCATCTCGACCGGCATCGAAGCGATTGAGGACATCATCGCGGATATCGATCAGGCGCTGGGCTTATAAGCACTGCGCCCCCAAATTCTCAACGCCCTCCCGCCGCAGCCGGATACACCGGCAGCGTAACGTGCTCGCCGAACGCCGCCTTCAATCCCTCGATAGCGCAATTCTCATCGCCACCCCCCGCGCCCCCGCCGACACCGATAGCGCCAATCATTTGCCCATCGACAACTATCGGAATGCCGCCCGAGTTCGTAAACAGATTGAAATACGCAGCAGAACGCGGAATGCCCGCCGGATTATTCTTCAGCTGAGCCGCATTAATCGAAGTGGGCTGGCGGGTCTTCAGCGAAGTCTGCGCCTTCAATTGCGCAGTTAGGATGTTGTTGTGGACCTGACCGTCCATACGCTCCATGTGCACCAACTCGCCGGCGTTATCGATGATGTAAAGCGACATCGCGCCGCCTTTCGACGCCGCCCAATCACGGCACACACGCGCGGCCTTCTTCGCTGCCGCGAGCGAAATCTGATTGCCGTCGAAAACGTTGCCTGCGCCTTTCCCGCTGACAACAAACTCCGCAGGCAGGATCGATTTGGGCGGCGTACCAGTGGCAAAGCGCGGAACCGGAGCATTTCCCGGATTGGGGTTCTGAGCCGGCGGAAGGTCTTCCACCAGCGGCGCGACCGATGGCCCGATCACTTCGAGCAACGCCTTGTGCGCGCAAATCTCGTCGCTCCACACCGGCACGTGCGGCGCCGAACCGCCGACGCCCACAGCGCCGATCATTTGTTTATTGACCACAATCGGAAGTCCGCCCGAATTCGTAAAATAGCCGAGCTGTATGAGCTGAAGTTCAGCGGCGGGTTCGTGGATCACGCGATTCATAAGGTTCTTGCTGGGCCCGCGGTTCAGCAGCGCAGTGCGCGCCTTCATGTCGGCCGTAGCAATATTGAGGTAACCTTGGCCGTCCATGCGATCCATGTAGACCTGGTTGCCGGCATTATCGAGCACCATAATGCTGATCTGAACGCCTTCGGTAGCAGCGGCCTTCTCGCACACCTGGGCTATGCGCTCCGCCGTAGCCAGATTGATGGTTGTGAAATCCTGAATCTTCTCGGCGGCTTTGCCGCTGACGACAAATTGCTCCGGCACGTTCTGAGCCTTCGCTACGCCGCCCAGCACGAGCGCGCACAGCGCCGCCAATCCCCAACTTGTAATGCGATGTCTCATTTCGGCTCCTTCTATCCTGCTATCGCGCAAACTATACTACATCTGCTGCCCCGTGTGCTATATTGGACCTTCATGTTCGTCGCACGGAGCCATCATCACGGACCCCATCATCACCACGGGCATCCCATGCCGCGACGGGCTCATTCTTAATCACACACCGATTCAGATAGTTTCGAGAGCCCGCCGGTTGATCCTGGCGGGCTTTCTTTTTGAGGCTTAAATTATGCAACTGGATTTCAAAAAACTCGATGGACTTCTTCCGGCCGTCATTCAGGATCACCAGACCGGTCGCGTCCTAATGGTTGGCTTCATGAACGAAGAAGCCTTCCGCAAAACCGTCGAGACCGGCTTCGCGACCTTCTTCAGCCGCTCTCGAAACAAGCTGTGGCTCAAAGGCGAAAGCTCCGGCCATCGTCTTCTCGTCAAGGACATTTCAACCGATTGCGACCTCGACACCGTGCTAGTCAAAGTGGAAGCGCAGGGCCCCGGCGTATGTCATGAGGGTTATCAGAGCTGCTTTTTCCGCCGCCTTGAAAATGGCGAGTGGAAGGTCAGCGAAGAGCGCACCTACGATCCCGACGCGGTCTACAAATCATGAAACTCAAACTTGGAATCCCCAAAGGAAGCCTGGAGAACGCGACCGTCGATCTGTTCCGCCGCGCCGGATTCCAGATCACCACCAGCAGCCGCTCCTATTTCCCGGCCATCGACGATCCCGAAATCGAGTGCATGCTGATCCGCGCGCAGGAGATGGCGCGTTACGTCGAAGATGGCGTGCTCGACGCAGGACTCACCGGCCGCGACTGGGTGGAGGAGAACGAAGCCAAGGTCGAAAACGTCGCCGATCTCATTTATGCCAAGCAAAGTTTCGGCAAGGTGCGCTGGGTGCTAGCCGTGCCCGAAGCCTCGCCCTACAAATCCGTGAAGGACCTGCAAGGCAAGATCATCGCCACCGAACTGGTCGCCGCAACCAAGCGCTATCTCGAACGTAACGGCGTAACCGCAAAAGTGGAATTCAGTTGGGGCGCTACGGAGGTGAAGCCGCCTGAGCTCGCGGACGCCATCGTAGAGGTCACCGAAACCGGTTCATCGCTGCGCGCCAACAAGCTGCGCATTATTGAAACCGTGCTCGAATCCAACACCCAGTTGATCGCCAACCTCAAGTCCTGGAAGGACCCCGAAAAGCGCCAGAAACTCGAGGACATGCGAATGCTGCTCGAAGGCGCGATCAACGCCCTGGGCAAAGTCGGCCTGATGCTCAACGTGGAAAAAGTCAATCTGGACGCGGTGCTCGCCGTGCTGCCCGCGCTCAAACGCCCCACTATTTCAACGCTGAGCGAAGACGGCTGGCTGGCCGTGAATACGATCCTTGAAGAGTCCACCGTGCGCATCATCATTCCGCGTCTGAAGGCCGCGGGCGCGCAAGGCATCGTGGAATATCCGCTGAACAAAATCATAATGTGATGATCCGGATACTCACCGCCAAAGATACGCCGTCGCTGATAGAGCGCAAGACCGTGCGTCTCGAAGAAGCCGAGCGCGTTGTGTCCCCGATTCTCGCCGCCGTTCGCGAGCGCGGTGACGTGGCGCTGCTCGAATATGCGCGCAAATTCGACGGTTTCGATGGCGCCAGCGTGCGCCTGGAAATTTGCGGTGATTTGCAGCCGCTCTTCGCGCGCGCAGTCGAGACCGCCGCGCAGAATATCCGCGAGTATGCCGAAGCCCAGCTTCCTCGCGAATGGTTCACCGATTTTCCGGATGGCCGCAGACTGGGACAGATCGTGCGACCACTCGACGCCATGGGAGCTTACGTTCCAGCGGGCCGCTATCCGTTGCCTTCCACTTTGCTGATGACCGTGATTCCCGCGCAGGTTGCCGGTGTCGCGACCACCTGCGTAGCGTGCCCGAATCCCAGCCCCGAAATCATGGGCATCGCGCAGTGGTTGGGTGTGACTCATATGTTCCGCATGGGCGGCGCGCAAGCCATCGCCGCATTGGCGTATGGGACTGAAACCGTGCCCAAGGTGGATCGGATCGTAGGCCCTGGCAATATATATGTTGCCGCCGCTAAGAAACTGATCGCGGGCGAGACCGGCATCGATTTCGTCGCCGGACCAACGGAAATCGTCATCATCGCCGCCGACGGCGACCCGCGCTGGATCGCCGCCGACCTGTTGGCGCAAGCCGAGCACGATGTCGATGCCTCCGCTATTTTGCTGACCACGTCGAGCAGTCTCGCCGACGCCGTCGCGAAAGAAATCGATCGGCAGCTACTGACGTTGCCGACCGCTGCCGTGGCCCGGCCCTCCATCGAATCGAACGGCGCCATCGTGGTGCTCGACAGTCTGGAGCAGGCCGTGGAAGTCTCAAACGCACTTGCACCGGAGCACCTGGCATTGCACGATGGCAGTCTGCTCGCGAAGATCCGCCACGCCGGCGCGGTGTTCGTGGGCGCATCCAGTCCCGAGTCGGCGGGCGATTACGCCTCCGGCCCCAATCACGTGCTGCCGACCTCCGGCGCAGCCCGTCTGCGCGGTGGTCTCTCCGCCGCGGATTTCGTAAAAGTGATCGCCGTGCAGGAACTCAGCCGCGAGGGGCTCAGAAAACTGACGCCCGCGATCACAGCACTCGCCCGCGCGGAAGGACTCGAAGCCCACGCGCGATCCGCGGAGATCCGCAATGAGTAAAGGTCTCACGCCGCGCCCCGCCGTCCAAAAGATAGCGCCCTATCATCCGCCCACCGGCGGCCGGGAAGGCAAACTGCGTCTCGATTTCAACGAGAACACTGTCGGTTGTTCGCCGAAAGTGATCGAATACCTGAAAGAAAAGCTGACGGCGGATGCGTTGACGGTCTATCCGGAATACGTCGACGCCATGCGCGAACTCGCCGCCTATTTCGCGGTGGCACCTGGCGAACTGCTGCTCTCCAACGGCACCGACGAAGCCATCCAGGTGCTGATGAACACTTTCGTCGATGACGGCGACGACGTACTGCTGCTGAAGCCGTCCTACGCAATGTACCGGTTCTACGCGGAACTCGCCGGCGCGAGCGTCCGCGAAATCGACTACGCCGCCGCAGATCTGGAATTTCCAGTCGATGAGTTTATCGCCGCGATTCGTCCCTCCACGCGCGCGATTCTGATTGCGAATCCCAACAATCCGACCGGCACCGGCATCAATCTGGACGCCATCCGCCGGATTCTCGACGCCGCCCCTCAAGCCGCCGTCTTGATCGATGAAGCCTACTTCGAGTTCTGCGGAGTGACCGCCCTGCCCTTGGTCCGGCAGTACCCGAACCTATTCGTCAGCCGTACTTTTTCGAAAGTATTCGGCATGGCCGCGATGCGCTGCGGATGCCTGTTTTCCTCAGTCGAAAATGTTCGCTGGATGCACAAAGCGCAGTCGCCCTATAGCGTAAATATGCTAGCAGCGCTGGCCGCACGCGCCGCCATACAGGACCGGCAGCACGTCGCGAACTATGTCAAAGAGGTTCTGGCCGCGCGCGAGCTGGTTTACGAAGGATTGCGCAGACTGGGCATCAAGTTCTATCCCAGCCAGGCGAATTTCGTGCTGTTCCGTGCCGGCGAGCGTGCCATTCCGATTCGTGACGCTCTGCGCGATCGCGGCGTCCTCATCCGCGACCGCAGTTATGAAATACCGGGATGCGTGCGTGTCACCATCGGCACTCGCGGCCAGATCGAGCGGTTCCTCGGCGAATTGGAGGACCTGTGGGCTCGGTAATTGTGTTCGACATGGATGGAGTCCTGGCCGAAGTGACCGAGTCCTACCGGGAATCTATTGTGCAGACAGTGAAATATTTCACTGGGAAAACTGTGACCCGCGACGCCATTCAGGATTATAAGAACCAGGGTGGCTGGAATAACGATTGGGCTTTATCGCAGAAAATCGCCGCCGATTTCGGCGTCCAGATAGATTACGACACCGTGATAGCGAAGTTCAACGGCTTCTTTCTCGGTGAAAACGGCGACGGCTTGGTCCAGCGCGAACGCTGGTTTCCGCAGCCGGGCTTGCTAGAACGCCTGAGCGAGCGCTACGGGCTGGCGCTTTTCACCGGCCGTCTGCGCTACGAAGCCGATATCACCCTGCGCCGCTTCGCCCCCTGTGTGGCGTTCGACCCGATGATTTGCGCCGACGATGTTGCTGCCGCCAAGCCTGCGCCAGAAGGACTTCTCGCGATCCAGCAGAGCAAACCAAAACAACAGCTTTGGTACGTCGGCGATACTGTCGATGATGCGCGCTGCGCCCGCGCGGCCGCCGTTCCATTTATCGGAATCGCCGCCCACACCCACACCAAGCGCGACCAATTGATCGCACTCTTCCAAGAAGAGAAGGCCGTCGCGATTCTTGAAAACATCAATGAGATTGAGGGGGCGCTATGAAAACCCGCAAGGCATCGGTCGAGCGCACTACCAAGGAAACGCAGATTCGCGGCAGCCTCATCATCGACGGCCAGGGCACCTACCAGGTGGCAACCGGCATCCGCTTTTTCGATCACATGCTGGAATTGTTTGCCAAACACGGCGGGTTCGATTTGAAGCTGACTGCTTCCGGGGACCTCGATGTAGACCAACACCACACCGTCGAAGATGTTGGCATCGCGCTGGGCCAGTTGTTCGCCAAAGCGCTCGGTGACCGCAAGGGGATCAATCGCGCCGGATATTTCGTGTTGCCGATGGACGAAACACTGGCTGTGGTGGCTGTCGATCTCGGTGGCCGTCCGGCGCTGGTTTACCAGGACCGCGTGCGCGTCCGGCTGGTGGGCGACTTGCAGACCGAATTGGTGGAAGATTTCTTCGGCGGATTCGTCAATCACGCGGGAGCGAACCTGCATGCGAAGGTACTTTACGGGCGATCCAACCATCACAAGATTGAGGCCATCTTCAAGTGCTTCGCCCGTGCGATGCGTTATGCCTGCTCGACCGATGAACGCTTGAAGGACCAGTTACCCTCGACCAAAGGGCTATTGTGATTTCGATTTTCGATTACGGCGCTGGAAATCTCCGCTCCGTCGAAAACACTTTGGGAGCCATTGGCGCGGAATATGAACTCATCCGCGACGCCGCTGGGATTCGGAAGGCCACCAAGCTCATTCTGCCGGGCGTGGGGCACTTCGGCCAGATGATGCGCGCTCTCGAAGAAATGGATGTCCGCGGCGCGCTGATTGAGTCCATTCACGGCGGCGTACCGTTCCTCGGAATCTGTCTGGGGATGCAAGCTCTGTTCACATCGGGCGAAGAGGCTCCGGAAGAGCGTGGTTTGGGAATTTACCCGGGTGAAGTCAAACGCTTTCAGGGCGACATGCGCATCCCGCACATGGGCTGGAATCAGTTGGAGCGAGTGCGTGAGTCGAAGCTGTTGCGGGATACCGGCGACAAACCCTACGTTTATTTCGCGCATAGCTATTATGCTCCGGTGGTTCCGGAGACGGCGGCGACCTGTGAATATTCGGTCCCTTATACGGCGGTGTTGGAACAGGGCAATGTTTGCGGGGTGCAGTTTCACCCGGAGAAGTCGGGCGATCTCGGCTTGAAAATCGTGCGTAATTTCGTGGAGAGCTAAACGTGCTCGCGAAAAGAATCATTCCGTGCCTGGATGTTACCGGCGGACGCGTCGTCAAGGGCGTCAATTTCGTCAACCTGCGCGACGCCGGCGATCCCGTGGAACTGGCCGCTCGTTACAACCAGCAGGGAGCAGACGAACTGGTTTTTCTCGACATCACGGCGTCGAGCGACGATCGCGGCACTATGGTCGACGTGGTGGCGCGCACCGCGCGCGAGGTTTTCATTCCGTTGACGGTGGGAGGCGGCATCCGAACGGTAGACGATGCGCGAAAGATTCTGCATGCGGGCGCGGATAAAGTCAGCGTCAATACCGCTGCGGTGCGGCGGCCGGAACTGATCGGCGAGTTATCGCAGGAGTTCGGCGCACAGGCAGTGGTCCTGGCGATTGACGCTCGCAGGCGAATGGGCGGCTGGAACGTCTTCACCAAGGGTGGTCGCCATGATGAAGGAATCGACGCCATAGAGTGGGCCGCGCGTGGTGAGGCGCTGGGTGCGGGCGAGATCCTGCTCACGTCCATGGACACTGACGGGGTCCAGACTGGATTCGATTGTGCGCTTACGACGGCTGTGCGGAACGCCACGCACATCCCCGTGATTGCTTCGGGAGGCGCGGGGAAGCCCGAGGATTTTGTGGAGGTCCTCGCGGGTGCGGACGCGGCGCTGGCGGCTTCCATCTTCCATTACGGCACTTACACGGTGGGGGATCTTAAAACGTTTCTCGCGCAACATGGGGTGGAGGTTCGCCGGTGATTCTGCCCTGCATTGACCTGATGGACGGCAAAGTGGTGCAACTGGTCCAGGGCCGCGAGAAGGCTCTTGAAGGCGATGCGCCGCTCGAAATGCTGCGGCGGTTCGCGGCGTTTCCCGAGATCCACGTGATCGATCTCAACGCGGCCATGGGCACGGGTGAGAACTCGGCGTTGGTCGAATTATTGGCAGCGCGCGCGAAGTGCCGCATTGGCGGAGGCGTGCGCACGGCGGATCGGGCGCGGCGGTTGATCGATCAGGGAGCGCATCGGGTCGTGGTGGGGACGGCGGCGTTCACGCCGGTGATGGAAGACATCGGGGCGGCGGTGGGTCCGGAGCGAATCCTCATTGCACTCGATTCGAAAAACGGAAAGATCGTTATTAAGGGATGGCGGGAATCGACCGATTTCACGGCCGAGGAAGTGATCGGGCGGCTGGAGCCGTATTGCGGCGGCTTTCTGTGCACTTATGTAGACAAAGAAGGCATGCTACAAGGGACGGATCTCGACTGGTTCCGGCGTCTGCGCGCGGCTACGCGGCATGAAATTACGGCGGCGGGCGGCATCACAACCATGGAGGAAATTCGCGCATTGCAGGCGATGAACATCCACGTGGCGTTGGGTATGGCGATTTATACCGGGCGCCTGGATCTTGCCGAACTCGCTGCGCTTTCCGCTTGACTGTACTACCTTCCTTTACTAATGGGCGCGCCCTAAGCCGGCATTAACCCCTGAGACCTCATCCCGAGATCCACGACCCGACGGCCGTTACCGAGGGGGGCGGAGTTCCGGTGCTCCGCTACCTCCCACTGATCTTGCAACGGCGGAGGAGCTCGAGACTCCCGCACACTTGCGATCGGGCTCCCCAGTGAGCGGACCCGACTCTCATGTGAGGAGCGTACGCTGCGATTTGCGGCGAGCGGCGCGAGACCAACTGCGATATGGCGCAACTGCTGGAGATACGTCCCTACGGCGGCCGGTGACCGCACGTTTACATATGTTCGTCGAGCATGGCGGCGAAGCTTGTCCAGGTTTTCTTGAGGGCGTGAACCCGGTTGCCGCGGGGCCACCACTCGACGCTCCCCCGGCCCATGAAGAGCGTTCCGAGAAGCACTTCGCCGGTGCGAATTTCGAGGGTCATGGAGTTGCTGCTGTTACGTTTGGTCAGCTCGACTGAGTTGGGGAGGCTGGCAATTACCTGGGTTCGCGTTACGCGGCGTCGTTTGGCCATGCCGGAATCGTATCACGGAGCCGGTAAAGTTAAAGAAGCACTGCGCGGTTGAGATCACATAGGGAGCAAAGGAATGCCGGGGGTAAAGCACCGTACCAAACATATTGGCTGGCTGCGCGCAGCGGTTTTGGGCGCCAACGACGGAATCCTTTCTACGGCGAGTTTAGTGCTTGGCGTCGCGGCGTCCCATGGGACTCACGCGAACATAATGGTCGCAGGCGCTGCGGGCCTGGTTGCCGGAGCCATGTCGATGGCCGCGGGCGAGTACGTTTCCGTGCACTCGCAGCAGGACATCGAGAAAGCGGATCTGGAACTGGAGCGCCAGGAACACAAATCCGACAGGAAGGGGGAGCATGAGGAACTGGCGGCCATCTACGTGGGGCGCGGTCTCGATCCACCGCTCGCGAAGCAAGTGGCGGCGCAGTTAATGGCCCATGACGCTCTGGGAGCGCATGCCCGCGACGAACTCGGGATCACGAAACACCAGAAAGCACGCCCCATGCAGGCGGCGCTGGCATCCGCCGCCAGCTTTGCAGTGGGGGGAGGGCTGCCTTTGCTGATTACGGCGCTGGGTCCGGAAGCGCGGCTGGTCTGGCTGGTAGCGGGAACTGCGCTGTTTTTCCTGGCGCTACTGGGAGGAGTGGCGGCGCACGTTGGAAGGGCGAACATCGCAGTGGGAGCGATGCGGGTTACTTTCTGGGGTGCAATAGCGATGGCTGTGACTGCGGGGGTCGGGGCGTTATTTGGAACGAAAGTATAAGCGCGAATGCCCTTAGTAATCGGGCAAGAGTTGATGAGGGGCGTCGATCCAAAAGTCGGGGTGATGGCGCGCAAGCTCTGCAATCTCGCCATATCCCCAGGTGACCGCGCAGGTGGCGATTCCGCCGCGGCGGCCTGCCTCCATGTCGGCGGCGGAGTCGCCTACAAACAGGCAATCCTCGCGGCGGACGCCGAGGGCTTCAAGCGATTTGAGCAGGACGTCGGGCTGAGGCTTGGCGGGGAAACCATCGGTGCCCTGCACGTGATCGAAGTGCTCAAGGAGCGCGAACTGTTCCAGCACCAGGCGGGTGGTGAGCGTGCCCTTGGTAGTTGCGGTGGACTTCCTGCCGCCTAAGCGGGCTAGGGCATCCGCGATGCCCGGGTAAACCGCGGTGCCGCCATGCTTACGGGCAGCATAGATGCCTCGGTATTCGACGATCATCTGTTCGGCTTCCGGAAGCGTGTAGCCGAGCTCCAGGAATTCTTCGACCAGATGACGACCGATGTAGCTGCGTAGGAGTTCATGGGTAACATCAGTGCGGCCGCGCGCGGCTAGAACGTCTTGCACGGCGCCACAGATGTCGGCCTGCGAGTCGACTAAAGTACCGTCGACGTCGAACACATAAACCGGGAACGGCGGAATCACTAAGCGGGCTGCGGGCCGCCTTCGAGCATTCCGGGGAGACGCCGCGGCGGCTCCGGCTTGATCACTTGCTGGGTGCCGTCACCGCTCGAGGAGGGCGGCGGAGGAGACGGCATCGCGTCGAGTGTTTCACCGTCGATCAACTGGCGCACTTCGCTGCCGTCCAGCACTTCGCGTTCGAGCAGTGCGCGGGCGATGCGGTCGAGCGCGTCGGACCGTTCTTCGATGATCTTGCGGGCGCGGTCGTAGCCGTCCTGCACCAGCTTTTTCACCTGCTCATCGATGCGGATGGCGGTGGCTTCGCTGTAATCCCGATGCTGGGCGATTTCGCGTCCCAGGAAGATCTGTTCCTCGCGTTTCCCGAAGCTAAGCGGACCGAGTTCGCTCATGCCCCACTCGCACACCATCTTGCGCGCCATATCGGTAGCGCGTTCGATGTCGTTGCCTGCGCCGGTGGTCACGTGGTGCATGAAAATCTCTTCGGCGATGCGGCCGCCCATCAGAATGGCCATCTGCGTTTCGAGGTAATCCTTGTCGTAGCTGTGCTTGTCATCGAGCGGCAACTGCATGGTGAGGCCCAGGGCCATGCCGCGCGGAATGATGGTAACTTTATGCAACGGATCGGCATTGGGGATCATGGCCGCCACCAGCGCATGTCCGGCTTCGTGATAGGCGGTGTTTTTCTTCTCGTCGTCGCTGAGGATCAGGCTGCGGCGCTCGACGCCCATGATTACCTTGTCCTTGGCCAGCTCGAAATCGAACTGCATGACGACTTTGCGATTCTGGCGGGCTGCCACGAGTGCCGCTTCGTTCACCAAGTTCGCAAGGTCCGCGCCGACGAATCCGGGGGTGCCGCGCGCGATGGTCAAGAGGTTTACATCGTCGCCCAGCGGAACTTTCTTGGTGTGGACTTTGAGGATCTGTTCGCGGCCTTTCAAGTCGGGGCGTCCCACGACTACGCGGCGATCGAAACGGCCGGGGCGCAGCAAAGCGGGATCCAGCACGTCGGGGCGGTTGGTGGCGGCCACCAGGATGACGCCTTCGTTCGATTCAAAACCGTCCATCTCGACCAGCAACTGGTTGAGGGTTTGCTCGCGCTCGTCGTGGCCGCCGCCTAATCCGGCGCCGCGATGGCGGCCGACGGCGTCGATCTCATCGATGAATATGATGCAGGGGGCGTTCTTTTTACCTTGCTCAAACAGGTCGCGCACACGGCTGGCGCCGACACCGACGAACATTTCGACGAAATCCGATCCGGAAATCGAGAAGAACGGCACGTTGGCTTCACCGGCGATGGCGCGGGCGAGCAACGTCTTACCGGTCCCGGGGGAGCCGACCAACAGCACTCCCTTGGGGATGCGGCCGCCCAGCTTCTGAAACTTTTGCGGCTCACGCAGAAATTCGATGATCTCTTGCAGCTCTTCCTTGGCTTCCTCGACGCCGGCCACATCCTTAAAGGTGACCTTCTTCTGCTGCGAGGAATGCAGGCGCGCGCGGGATTTGCCGAAGCTCAGGGCCTTGTTGCCTCCGCTCTGCATCTGGCGCATCATGAATACCCAGAAGCCCACCAGCAGCACGAAGGGGATGGCGTTCATCAGAAGGGAAACCCAGTTCCCGCCCGCGTCCTTTTCTACGTTGACGGCGACGCCTTTTTCGATTAACAGGGTGGTGAAGTCGTTGTACGTATGCGGAACGGTGGAGGTGAACTCGTCACCATTCTTATACTTGCCGTGGACGTCGCCGGTCACGCTATTCAGCGTGATTTTTTCCACCTTGCCGTCCTTGACGTCGCGGACCAGAACCGAAAAGTCGGGGTGCGCTCCCGTCGGCTTGGTATTTTTGACTACGGCGAAGACCAGGCCAACCAGGCCCAGCACCACCACCCACAAGACCAGATTTCTCACGCTTGAATTCATGCGTTCTCCCAAACTATCCCGGCAAAAATTGCCTGCTACTCTACAGACGATACTATCGTCGCAAAAGGTTCAATTGTTCGGCGATTCTCTTCCCAGACCCGTAACACTGGGCCCGGCTCGGGCGAGGCGGCAAACTCCGCGGCGGCTCCGAACGTTCTAGCCCACAAGATAGTGTCTCCACTAGTGACAATCGGCCACGACGGCCTTAACCAGGAGGGCACCCGCTCCGCTTGAAACATTTCCTTGATCTTTTGATCCCGGATTTGTCCTTCGGGACGGTAGTGATCGCCCGGTTTCCACCCCCGCAATTCTAAAACAGGGGGGAGGCGCCGCAGACTCAACTCGGCTGCTTTTAGCGTAGCATCCTTTGACGAGGGTGGGGCGTGGGAGAGCTCCAGATGGAGGGACGCTCCGTCGCCTGCCGGATAGACGCCGGGGATGATCAGGCGCGTGGCGGGAAATTCGGGCCGGGGCGCGGGCGGGGCGATGCGAATCCAATCGAAAGAGCGGCGGATGTCGAGACCGGGGAGCCGTAAACGGCCGTCACCTTCGGGCTGGGCGGCCAATTCGAGAATTCGCTCGATGTGGGCGAATTCGAGCCGGCGGAGGTCGCCTTTTACGTGGGCGATGGCCCGGCGAAGCAGGCGGCGGCTCAGGGCGGCGGGGAGTCCGGCTAAAGTTGGCGCGTTTAGCTCAATTCCTCCGGCGCGGGGGAGCAGAATGCCGGGGGACAGCTCATCGATATAGGTCCGCCACCAACTTTCTTCGTCCTGGGCAAGGGTGGCCAGTTGCGCTAGCGTTTCACCGATACGTGGATTCCAATCGTGGGCCAGTTGGGGCAGCAGAGAGTGGCGGATGCGGTTGCGGGCGAAGCGGGGATCGAGGTTGCTCGCGTCGCAACGCCAGGGGATGCGGCGGGCGCGTAGGAATTCTTCGACTTCGGCGCGGGTCACTTCGATGAGGGGGCGGATGTAGCCGGCGGCGGTGACCGGGAAAATGCCGGCGAGTCCGCGCAGGCCGGAGCCTCTGAGGAGACGGAACAAAACCGTTTCGGCTTGATCGTCACGGGTGTGTCCGAGGGCGATGCGATCGGCGCCTAAGCTGGCGAAGAATGCCCGGCGGGCGTGGCGGGCGGCTTGTTCCAGATTGTCGTCGACGGCGGCGACGTCGGCACGGGCGCAATGGAAGGGGAGGCCCAGGTGTTCGGCCAGACTCGCTACAAATTTTTCGTCTGCATCGGAGGCGGCGCCGCGGAGTTGATGATTGAGATGCGCTACCGCTAATGAAACGTTGAAGGACGGAGCGAGGTCTTGAAGCACATGCAACAGGCAGACGGAATCGGGGCCGCCTGAGACCGCGACGGCAACGCGGCTCCCAGGAGGCAGCATGTTATAACGAATAATGCTTCTGCGGACCCGCTCCAGCACGGCGAACTCTTTCCTTATTGTAGTGCCGGGTAATCGATGATAGATCTCGAGCTTCAGCAACGCGCGGCGAAAATTCGACTGCTTTTGATGGATGTCGATGGCGTGCTCACCGATGGACGGCTTTATAATGTGCCAGGACCGGAGGGGATCGTCGAGACTAAGAGCTTTAACTCGCAAGATGGGATTGCGCTGCAGTGGCTGTCGTGGAACGGCATTCAAACGGGCGTGATCAGCGGACGGGTCTCTAAGGCGATGGAAGTGCGCGCGGCCCAGGTGCGGATGACTTATGTTTATCAGGGGCACATTGAGAAGGTGCCGATCCTGGAGGAAATCATCAAGCGCAGCGGCTTCGAACTGGCGGAGATCGCGTACGCAGGGGATGACCTGACTGACGTTCCCATTCTGCGGCGCGCGGGGCTGGCGTTTGCTCCGGCCGACGCGCGTCCTGAGGTCAAGCGCTGCGCTCACTACGTAACTGCGGCGGCGGGCGGCGCGGGTGCGGTTCGAGAAATAGCGGAGATTTTGCTCCAGGCGCAAGGTTACTGGGACGCGCTGCTGAAAAAATACGAGGTGGAGTGAGTGGCGATTCCCAAGATCGGCATTGAGATTCTTTCCGGATCGGGGCCGGGAATTTTGCACGCGACCACCGGCGTGATCGCGCGGCATAACGGAAATATCACCAGCGTCGAGATCATTGAGGGACGCGAGGCGGGCACCGATCACGTTTACTTTGAAATCGAATCGACGGGCGATCCCACGCCGATGCTGGAGGAGCTGCGGCAACTGCCGATGATTCGCCACGCGGTGAAGGTCGACACCATGGAGAAAATCTATGGGAAACGAATCATCATCGTGGGCGGTGGAGCGCAGGTGGGGCAGGTTGCGCTAGGAGCGATTCTCGAAGCTGACCGCCACAACATTCGGGGTGAACATATTTCGATCGACACGATTCCGCTGGTGGGGGAGCAACCGCTGGCTGCGGCGGTGCGGGCCGCGGGCCGGCTGCCGCGCGTGAAGGCGATCGTGATGGCGGGTTCGCTGATGGGGGGCGAAATCGAAAACGCGGTGCGCGAGGTGCGCGCGCAAGGGCTGCTGGTGGTCAGCCTCAATATGGCGGGCAGCGTTCCGGATGCGGCCGACCTGGTGGTGACAGATCCGGTGCAGGCTGGAGTGATGACCGTGATGGCGGTCGCCGATACCGCCACGTTTAAAGTGGACCGGTTGAAGCGCCGCGTGTTCTGATCAGACGGCCAGCGCGGCAAGTTCCTGGATTCCGCGACGCAAGGTTTCCAACTCTTGGAGGGCAGCTGGGAAGTCCCGGCTTAAGGCCGCGAGTTCGATGCGCTGGGCACATTCGCCTAGTGCGCGCGACGCCAATTGGTCCGCGGCATCGGCGATTTTCCGGGCCTCGGCGGTTAACTTGCTGCCATCGGAGGCGGATGCTGCAGCTTCCATAAATTGCAAGCGCTCCGGGGCGAGTTGCAAGAATACTTCGAGCAGATCGTTGGCCATGCCCGATTCCTCGAGCATCAACCGGTCGGCCAGGCCGCGATCCAATTCCGTGACGGGGGGCGGGGGAGGAGTGTGGCTCCATTCATTCAGAAGATTCTCGATGACGGAGACGAGATGGGCGGGCTGCACGGGCTTGGATACGTAGGAATTCATGCCCGCCTGTAGGCAACGTTCGCGGTCGCCGTTCATGGCGTGGGCGGTCATGGCGACGATGGGAAGGCGGTCCCAGCGACGGTCCTTGCGGATGATGCGGGTGGTTTCGAGACCATCGAGCACCGGCATCTGCACGTCCATCAGCACGATATTATAGGCATCGCCTTGGGCTTCGAGCTTCGCGAGCGCATCGCGCCCATCGTTGGCTACATCGATCCGATAGCCCTTCTTGCGCAGGATGGCTTGCACTACTTTCTGATTGATCAGATTGTCTTCCACCAGCAAAACGTAAACGGGCGAGTGCGATGCGCTCTCGAGTGACTGGGGCGTCCGCGGTGCGAGAGAAAGCGCGATGGGTTCGGACACCGGCGACCACGGAAGAGTGACGCTGAAGGTACTGCCGTTACCAACTTTGCTGTCGACGTGAATCTGGCCGCCTTGCATCTCGACCAGCCGTTTGCTGATGGCGAGTCCCAATCCCGTGCCGCCATACTTGCGGGTGATGCTGCCGTCGGCTTGGGTGAATTTTTCAAAAATTGCTGCGAGCTTGTCGGGGTCGATTCCGGCTCCGGTATCGCTGACCGCTATGCTGATCCCGGCTGGGCGCGAGTCCTCTGCGATGCCGGCGAGGCGCAGGCACACCCAGCCGCGGTCAGTGAATTTGAGAGCGTTCGACAGAAGATTCGCGGCGATTTGGCGCACGCGCAGGGGATCGCCGATAACTTTTGAAGGCGCCTGCGGGTCCACTTCGAAATGGAGCGCGATCTTTTTCTGAGTGGCGCGCGCCTGGAAGGACTTCACACAATCCTCCAGAACCGTTCGCACGTCGTAGGGGATGGCCTCTATCATCATCTTGCCGGCTTCGATCTTGGAGAGGTCCAGGATGTCGTTCAGCAAGGCCAGCAAGGCGTAGGCGGAGCGCTGGGCGATTTCGAGTTCATCCCGCTGATCGGTGGCGAGCGGGCTATCGAGCACCACTTCGAGCATGCCCAGCAGCCCGTTCATAGGCGTGCGCAGCTCATGCGACATGTTGGCCAGAAACTCGCTTTTCGCCTGGCTGGCGGCGAGCGCGGTGCGCATAGCTTTTTCCAGATCTTCGGTGCGCTGGCGGATGCGATCTTCGAGCAGCTCCCGGTGCTGCCGCACTTCTTCCTGCGACGCCTTGATTTCGACGATCATCTGGTTGAAGCTCTCGCCCAGATATTCGATTTCGTCGTGAGTGGCGCTGACTTGAATGGGCTCGAATTTTCCTTCGCGGACCGAAGTAATACCTTGTTGTAATAAGGCCAGCGGGCGGGCCAGCGCCCCCATGGTGAAGCGCGAGATCACTCCGCCGACCAGCGCTACAATCAGGCCCATGGTGACCGCTTTGGCGATGTCGAAAGTGTGACTGCGAACATCCCACAGGATGATCAGCATCATCACCCAACAAAACAACAAAACTGTGAAGCGGGAGAACTTGGACGACAACGAACGGAATTTGGCCGGCTTGGTCTCGCCCACGTAACTATGGTGGCGCGTTCCGCGCGCGAGCACTATTAGATGTACACCTTAGTACTTCTAAGGTTCACCATTAGGAGTCTTGACATCGGAGTTCCACTCGCACGAATTTCGTCCCTGCCGGACTGCGTGCGAGGGGGGAACCGTGGGCACATGGAATCCTGAGAGATTCAATTATAGAGATGCCGCACCGCATACGCCCGGACTTCTCTTTCGACTTGCATGAAAGAGGATTTCTCATGGCAACATGTGCCCACTGCAAAACCATAGAAACCGAGTTACACGAAAATGGCGTCCCTATCTGCATGCAGTGTGCGACAATCCGAGACGCGAAGGCCAAAGGGCAGAACTGTAACATTCACGCGGCACTCATCCAAGATTTATCCAAAGCAACCAGGCGCGCCGAGGTGGCGGCTACCGATTTCAACGCCACCATTGGTAACATTCCTAGCCGTCTCCCTCACCCCGACGGCACACAACACATCAGTAACACCTCCCGCAAACTCACGGCAGCGCGCAAAGAAATGCTGGACGCCCATAACCGCCTCAATGATTTTCTGACTCGCGGGATTGTGCCAGAAGACCTGAAGCGCGAAGAAAAGGGCGCAGTTTAAGATTGACGCAGGCACTCGCTGATAGCCCGAAAAATTTGACGGGTCGAACCCACTGCGCTACCATAGCGTTGCGGGGTGGAGCAGTCTGGTAGCTCGTTGGGCTCATAACCCAAAGGTCGAAGGTTCAAATCCTTCCCCCGCAACCAAGATTAGATACATCTACTTTGGTTTCCGCCTCGGCGATCAAGGGGTCGGCAATGTCGGCTCGGCCTAACCTACGAGCGACATACCCAATCATGCGCTTCCGTGCTGGCGAGGTCCGAGTGGCGAAAACTTCGG
>JANXXL010000032.1 GCA_025350625.1 Bryobacterales bacterium
CCGCGGCGGCTGCCGATGGTTCCGTCGTCGATCACGGTGCAGAGCGGACTGGCCACCTGCTGATTGATGCGCCCGCTAAAAGCAGATGTGCCCTTGCGATTGAAATCCGCTTCGAGGCCATGGCCCACCGCTTCGTGCAGCAAGATCCCCGGCCAGCCTGCGCCCAGCACCACCGGCATCTCACCCGCCGGTGCGTCAATGGCATCGAGCTGGACGATGGCCTGGCGCGCGGCTTCCCGTGCGAAATCCTCCGGCGCCTTTTCATTCAAGAAGAAATCGAGCGTCACGCGACCGCCGCCCCCCGCGTAACCGTGCTGCGGAGGCCCATCGGGCTGGCGCGCGAGCACCATCACACTCATTCGCGCCATAGGCTGGCGGTCGAAGCTGAGTTTGCCCTCACTGGTCGCCACCAACACGTTTCGCAAGCTGTCGGCGTAAGTGGCCTGCACCTGAAACACACGCGAGTCGTACGCGCGGGCCGCGAGATCGGCTCGTTTAATCAATGCGACGCGCTCCTCCAGACCCAATTCGTTGGGGGCATGAAGCATCGGATAAAGATTGTGCTGCTGGGCCTCTTCGAAACCTGTCTTTACGATACTGGCGGGGCCTTTGGCGATCAAAGCGGCGGTATGCGCGGCTTTGCGAATTTTCGCGGGGCTCAGATCGTCGCTATAAGCGTAGCCCGTGCGCTCGCCAGCGATCACGCGGACGCCCGCCCCCATGCTGACGCCTTCCGTGGCGCTCTTGACGATCTCCTCGTCGATGCCGAGAGAACTGGTCGCCAGGTATTCGAAGTAGACGTCAGCGTAATCCCCCCCAGCGGACAGCGCCTCGCTCAAATACGATTCCAGGTCGTGCTCAGTGATGCCGAAACGTTCGGCGAAAAAAGACTGCGAGAAGCTCATACTTCGAGCGTAGCAAGAAAAATTGGCCCGGAGCCCGATTTCGCGCCTGACTGGTATGCTGGCAGGGGAGGCGTCGACCGTTATGGCTCCATTACCCCGTTCTATTCTTAGTGCTGCCTTTCGAGTGGCACTTGTGGTTTCCACGTATTCTCAGGCTCCGGCACAGTGGCAGCAACGCAAAGACCCGGCCACGCCGCGCACTGCGGCAGGCAAGCCGAATCTGACCGCGCCCGCGCCCAAAACCGCGGACGGCCGACCGGATTTATCGGGCATCTGGGAGCGCGAATCCGCTCCGAATGAGCCCAAATCCAACCCGGAGGGACTTCCCGGCAGTTTGCAGTATTTCCTGCCAAAAGGCGCCGAAATCCCGATGCGCCCCGCCGCTGCGGAACTTTTCAAGCAGCGGGCTGCGAGTCTCGGAGCAGGCCGACCCTCTCAGCGCTGCCTTCCCCACAGCATTCCGGATGCGATGCTTTACGGCGGCCCCTTTCAACTCGTCCAGACTCCGAAAATGGCTCTGATTCTGTACGAGGAATTCAACCATTTCCGGCAGATCTTCACCGATGGCCGCGCGCTGCCCGTCGATCCCCAGCCAACCTGGTTCGGATACTCGACGGGGAAATGGGATGGCGATGCATTCGTGATTGAGACTCGCGGATTCAACGATCAGACCTGGCTTGATGACACCGGGCATCCGCACAGCGAGGCTTTGCACACCACAGAACGCTTTCAGCGCCGCGATTTCGGACACATGGATCTATTGGTGACGATTGACGATCCGAAGTCGTACACCAAGCCCTGGTCGATAAGCATTCCGCACAAATTACTGCCCGACACGGACCTGATCGAATCTATCTGCGAAAACGAAAAAGACAACGTCCACATGGGGAGCCGCTAAGTTCAGGGAAACGACTTGGCGCAGCGAAAGCCTATCTCGGGCGACGCGTAGCTCTCCGGAATGGGACGGTACTCATAGGTGACGGCGGCGGCGAGAGGCGTGTTATAGGACCCTCCGCGGATCTGAATCCAAGGTACTTCCCGCGACGTGGCGAAACTAGCCAGGGCCACATCGTTAGGGGTGACGGCTGTATCGACCATCTCCCACACATTGCCCGCCATTTGATATTCGGGAGTCTTCGCGAAGGAACGCACCGGCATCAGAGCGTGATTCACCAGCGTAGGATTATCCGACAGGTTGGCGCGCTTGGGATCCTCTTCATTGCCCCACGGGTAGCGGTGGGCGTCGACGCCACGCGCCGCGCGTTCCCATTCCTCAGCCGTGGGCAGGCGACGCCCTTTCCATCGGGCGTAGGCGCGGGCTTGGGCGATGGTCACTGCAACCACCGGCAAGTCCCCCGGGCCTGCTGGAGGCGCACATCCTGTAGCGCGGCAAAACTGGGCATAATCGGCGTTCGAGACTTCGGCTTCGTCGATATAAAACGGCCCCAGGTTTACCGGCTTCTTATCGGGGCCGAACGGGAAAGCTCCGCCCGGATAATAAATCATTCCAGGGACCGCGACCACTCGATGAGCCCACAAATAGATCGCGGCTGCGCCCGTAACCATGCCGATCGCGGCCAGTAAACCCAGCACTACCGGACGTCCGGAACGCGGCGACAAGAGTTGCATCGATGACTAAATGATCCGTGCCAGCCGCAATGCGAAAAACACCACAGTCATCACCACAATCGTGGCGATTCCTGCCAGCAAGGCCAACCCGCCTTGTGTGCGCAGAGGCGCGGGGAACGTTTGCAGGAACTCCGGCAGTTCAGCATCGACCGAGACGGGCTTCCCCGCCGGCTCCGCAGGCGCCGGACGAGGCTGCAATGCACCCTGCTTCAAAATTTCTCCGATGCCTCCGCATACGATGCCGAGCCCTTGAGGGCGGTCGGCGGGCGCTTTGGCCATGCACCGGCTCACCAGGTCGATGGCAGCCGGGACCACTGCCGCTTCGTGCAGCGGCTCCAGATTCAAAGGCTCATAAAGGACTTTATGAAAGATCATTTCGGAAGTCTCGCCCTCGACTGGTTTTTTCCCGGTCAGCAGTTCATACATCACCACGCCAAAGGAATATACGTCGGCTTGGATCGTGACATCCTCGCCCATCACCTGCTCCGGAGCCATATAGTAAGGCGTTCCCACAGTGAATCCGGCCTTAGTCGGCGGCATGCCATCCGCCTTGGCGATGCCGAAATCCATGAGTTTGGCGCGGCCGGCCGGATCGACGCGAACGTTCTCCGGCTTGATATCGCGATGGACGATGTTCTTCTGGTGAATGTGGCCGAGGGCGCGTCCCACTTGGAGCGCGATCTGCATTCGGCGCGCGAAGTCGCCGGTGCGATGCTGTTGAATCGCGTCCCGCAGGCTCTCGCCTTCGAGAAACTCCATCACCATAAAAGGGCGGCCTTGCTCTTCACCGAAATCGTAGACCGCGATGATGTTTTCGTGAGCGATGCTGGACGCCAGGCGAGCCTCCTCGAGGAAACGTGCCTTAGCCTCCGGGTCGGCTGCGGCGGCGTCGGTCAAAATTTTGAGCGCGACGCGTCGTCCGAGAATGCTGTCCTTAGCGCGGTATACGCGTGACATGCCGCCGCCCAGAAATTCTTCGACTTCGTATTTGCCTACGCGCGATGGATGTTCCATCAGTGTGTTGCTACAGCTAGTGCCGGTGCTCCTGCTGCCGCGCTTCTTGGATCGCGGTAGTGCAGTGTGTCCCTGCGAGGACGCATTTTACGTGCTCGAACTGAACCGTGGTGTGGCGGATTTGAAAGCGCGCGCACAAAACGTCGTTGATCCGCTGCAGAATCGAATCGCTTTCGGACGGCGGCATGTCGTCGATCAGCACGTGGCAGCTCAGGGCGCGGGAGTCCGAGCCCAGGCTCCAGATATGCAGGTCATGAACATCGATCACTCCATCCACGCCGCTCAATTCGGCGGAGACGTTCTTCAGTTCCAGCCCTTTCGGCAAACCCTCTAACAGGATATTGAGCGAATCGCGAATAATCCCCCAACCGGACCACACTATGGCGATGCCGATCAAAATCGAAAGAATCGGATCGATTGCCAGCCAGCCAGTGTAGCGGATCAGCAAAGCGCCCAGAATAATCGCCGCCGAACTGGCCGCGTCCCCCGCCATGTGCAGCCACGCCGCGCGCACGTTCAGATCGTGATGATGCTCGCCATGCCCACCGAGCGCCCCCGCGATGCCCAGGTTTAGCATCAGGGCTACTGCGGCTACGATCATCATGGTGTTGGCGGCCACTGGCTGCGGGTGGAGCAAACGCTGGTAACTCTCGTAGAAAAGGATTCCGGCCAGGACCACCAGCGACAACGCATTCACGAAGGCCGCCAGCACTCCTGCCCGCTGATATCCGTAGGTCTTTTCGTGATCGCCCGGCCGGGCCTGCAAGTAAACTCCAAAAGCCGCCAGCAGCAGGGCGAAGGCGTCGGTGAAATTGTGACCGGCATCGGAGAGCAACGCTAAGCTGTGGGCGCTGAGACCGGCGAGCGTTTCAAACACCACGAAGCCCAGCGTCAGCATCAGCGAGGCGATCAGGACACGCTTCATCCGGGCGTCATCGCCCACGGGCGGATGCGCATGCGAGTGCTGGTGGGAAACTCCCATCTACCTTCATCCTACAACTGTTCTCACCGGAGGCCTCGGATCATGGCCTTCAGTTGCGCTTCGTACTGCAACGCAATCCGGGGAACCACCAGTAATAGAGGGACCGCAAAAAGATACCGCCGTTTATCGAATGCCACGAGCGCAAGAAGGATGAGCAGCGGCGACAGGGTTCTTCCGGTCGCGTAAGCCGACGACCAAAGATCGAATTTCCCCATCGACGCCGAAAATCCGGCGAAAAGGACCGCGGTGATTTCGATGAACTCGCCCCGCTTTTTCCACGCCAGATAGAAGGCCAGGAACAACGCCCGCCAGATGCCCGCGAGCGCTACATCTTCGAGAATGTTCGCGGCGCGGAGCCACGGTGTCGAGATTGGATCTCCGGTGCCTTCAAGCGTACGGTTGACGATCCCGCTGAATGGATAGCTCGATAGCCAGCGAGTTCCATCGGCGGGCGTGTTCTTCGCCACATACAGCCACCAGGCGGCCGCTGGTGCGGCACTCGCCGCGCTCAGTATGGCTGCTCGGAGATCGCGCTGTGCGATGCGGACTACGAACCAACCCAGCACCAACAGAATCCCGGTTTCACGGATGAGGGGGGCGGCGCAGAGCATCGCGTAGACCTGCCAATTGGTCGCGCGCGCATCAGCCGAAACCGCCAAGCCCACGCAGATCGCCGCCAGCGGCAAATCAATGGTCAAGCGATCAAGCGACACCGCCACCGCTGGAATCAGCAGAAAAGTCAGTCCCCAGGCGGGGTGCCGATCCCGCTTCTCGACGAAACGGCTCAGCCAGAACACGCCCAGGAAGACAAACGCGAGGTCAATGGCGAGGTAAAAATAGTCGACGGTCCGGTCGTTTCCCGCTGCGAGTAACGCCGCCAGGCCGGGGACGCCGATTCGGCGCCAGCGTAGCCGCGGATTGTCGACATAGGAAATGAATCCGCGGCGATTCAGAGGGTCGTGCGCAATAAGGTGGTAGAACTGACCGTCATATCCAATGTCATCGCCGACCCGCAGAGTATGCCCCGCGGTGAGGGCAGGCGGAAGCGACGTTTTGGCGCCCGTGTAGAAGAGTCCCGTCGGGTTGCCGGCGTACAGCAACGCGATATTCAAAATCTGCCAGGAGGCCGCGCCCAGCATCGCGATCCCGGCGACCGTGAGTGCCCGCCGCAAGGCTCTACCGCTTTACCGCCGATTCCACGGCTTCCAGTTCCTTACCCGCGTCGGCCCATTTGCCTTGCGCGGAGAGTTCCCGGTAGCGCTGCAGATGCGATCGGATGTTGTCGATGCGAGAGTCCGAGGGCGGGGGCGCGGCTGAAGTTACCTGCGTCCCCGGCGGCGAACCTGCGGGGGCCGACGGAGTGAGCACCTGCACCGGCTTTCCGCCCTGCACCGCTTGCAATTGAGCCAGCGCCTGTTCGTAGGTATCGGCGTAAATCAGAGTGCTGCCGCGCACCAGCGCCACCTTCTTCAACTGCGGCATGCGAGCCTGAGCGGCTTGAATATAGATCGGGGCTACATAGAGGAAGGTCTGGTCAATCGGCAGCGTCAGAATCTGGCTGCGCAGGACTTGCGAGCCTTGCTGGTTCCACAAGGTCAGGTCTTTCGAAATATTCTGATCCTGATTAATGAGCGCTTCCACCTGCAGCGGTCCGGGGATCACTTCCTGCTTGGGGAGCTGCAAAAACACCAGCTCGCCCAAATGCTCTCCGTCGCAGCGCGCCGCCATCACTCCGATCAGGTTCTGCTTATTGCGCGGCGTGAACTGGATCATCAAGAGGAACTCGGGATCTTTCTCGCCCGGCAACTCGGCGATGATATAGGTCGGCGGCGCCGGTTCGGGCTGCCCCGCAGCGCCGGTGGTAAAAGTCGCCAGATCCCACAGGTCGGCGCGGTTGTAATACGATTCCGGATCGCGCATGTGATACGTGCGATAGATCTCGGCTTGCGCGCGGAACAGCATTTCAGGCGCGCGGGTATGGGCGCGCAAGCCTGCGGGCATGGCGGAAGCCGGCGTGAACAATTCCGGGAACAAGCGCTGATACGCGGCGATGAGCGGGTCCTCGGCGTCGAAAACGTACAAGTGGACGTCGCCGTCATAAGCATCGACAGTCGCTTTGACGGAATTCCGGATATAGTTGAATCGTCCAAGATTCTGCATGCCGACGGGCCGCGAATAGGGATGCGATTCGCTGGTGGTGTAGCCGTCGATGATCCAGACCAGACGGCCCTCCGGAGTGGTTACCAGGTAAGGGTCCTCGTCCCAACTCAGAAAGGGAGCCAGTTCAGCCACACGCTCGGTGACTTTGCGATGGATCATCATCCGGCTTTCGGGCGTCAGCGAGTTCGTCAATAAAATATTCCAATCGCCGTCGGCGATCGTGGCGAGGGTCCGCATTCCTAAGGACGACATCGAGAACCCGCCTTTGCCTTCGTAACGCGTGTTCACTTCGCTCGATCCGGAGGGATAGTTGAATTCGGGCTGGGATGTCCGGACGAACACCGTCTCGTCCATAGTCTCGCCATAGTAAATTTCAGGCCGGTCGGCCTTCAGACTCTTGGTCTTTACTTCCACCGGAGCATTGAGCACCAGCAATTGGGGCAGGCCGGTGTCACTGATCTGGTTGGCCTCCGCGAGGGCGAAGCCGTAGCCGTGAGTGAACGTAAGGGCGCGGTTAATCCAGCGGTTGCGCGCGTCGCCCAACTGGTTGAGATCCAGTTCGCGCGGCGCGAGTAAGGTCTGACGCAGACGGCCGTCGATCTGGTAGCGGTCGACATCGGTATCGGCGTAAGTATACGGGCGCAGCGGCTGGCTCTGGCTGAGGGTGTCGTGAAACGCGCGCCAGTCCCACAGCCTTACGTTTTCGAGCAGGGGACGGTTCGCGGCAAAGTCAATGCGTCCTTCTTTCTGCGCCGCGAAATCGACCACGCGCGCTCGCATATCGAGACCGTACGCGGCACGTGTGGCTTCGATATGGCGCACGATGTAAGGTTTTTCAAGCATCAGCTCGTTGGGCCGGACGTAGAGGCTGGCGGCCAGCGGGGGGAGCAGGAAATCGATCACCAGCACCGCGGCGCACGCGATGGCCAGCTTACGGCGGCCGATAACGACCAGAATAGCCGCCAGCACCGCCGCGCCTGCTTTAATCGCCTGCAGCGGCAAACCCAGATTCTGCTGCAGGTAATCGATCCCCACCATCAGATTCCCGTGATCGCTCAGCATCAGCTCGTAACGCCCCAGCCAGAACTGTGCAGCGAGAGCGACCAAAAACAACGCTGCCAGACCTTTAAGCAAGCCGGTTTCGAGACGCCCCAGACGGCCCAGATCGCGCAGGTCGAGTTCCTGGCCGAGCACGTATCCCGGCATGTCGTGCTTGAGCTGCCAGCCCCGGGCCGCCACGTAATAAACCAGCGCTCCAACGAACGCAGTGGCCGCCACCCAGCTTAGAAGCATGTTGTAGAACGGCAGGTCGAAGAAATAGAACGGCAGCGGTTTGCCGAACACCGGATCGGTCCAGGCCGATGTCGAGGCTCCGCGACCTCCCACGTAGCGCGCCACCGTCCAGCCCTCGACCGTAGAAAGAGTGAGGATCAACGAAACAAAGGCCACGGCCAGCGTGCTCAGTTTCGCATAGAGGGGCCACGCACCCAACCGTTCACCCGCGTGTCTCATCCCGCGCGCGTGCGCCACCCACAGCACCGCGAAAACGATCACCCAGGCGGCCAGTCCCGGCAAATAACGGTAGGCCGTCATTCGCAACCAGGTGGGCACTTGACCCATTTCACGCCACCAAAAGTAGTCGATTACGTAACTGCAAATGGTGCGACCGAAGGCCAGCACCACTACAACGGCGATGACAATCGCGGCAATCCCTACTTGCGGATTTCGGCGGCCGGGAAGTTCTCGAAAG
>JANXXL010000035.1 GCA_025350625.1 Bryobacterales bacterium
CCTAGAGCTTAGGGCCTGAGTGCCATTTGTCGCCATCCCACATCTCATGCGCGCGGGGGGAGAAAAACGCATTTGAGTCTTCGTACCCCTCTCTGAATGACCGCGCCCAATACCTACCCTTGCCCCAATTTTCGTGGTGAACCCGCTCCCCCGCCAGCATCCGTTCTGCTGCCCAAGAGAAGTTGCGGCCCGGTGGCGTTATGTAATCACGGTATGCTTTAACGGCGGCCCTGAATTCGATGCTGTAGACCGACGATTCCTCCGCCATCTTCAGGAGGCGCTCAACCACTTCCGGCCTTGCAGCCGTAGCGCCCGCTAGGAAGCCGCGCACGTGAGCCGACTGTCGGCTACTCCCCGAACGGCAATCCGCCGTTTCTGTTTCCGCGGATCTCTTTGCGGCTTCCTGTAACTCGAACTGTTCGTTTTTCATTGTCGCTCTCCTAGTGGGGGTATCTTCTGTAAACGATTTTAACGGAGATGACCCCTGATTGTCAAGCGGTGCGGTAGATCTTATACACCGCCCACTCCTCCGGCGTCGGGAGCGGCTCCGTACAGAATCTTACGTTGTAGCTCCCTACAGCCCGCCCCTCGGTAGCCGACCCGGACTCCGATAGGGACCCCTCCTCCCCGGAGACCGTTTCGGGATCGGGGACCAATAGCGGCAACCCCGACAACAGAACGCCTATCCCCAACGACGCTAGGAATACCCTGCGGGTCATGCTTCCTCCTGCATCATCTCGAACTCTTCCCCAACTTCACTCGCGGCTGCCGCTATGGACGCATCCACGGCAGATTGATGATTTGAAGCGGCTGCGGCCAATTGATGAACCGTCTCGCGCTCTTTGCGGATAGTCTCCGAAGCCGCTGCGGCAAGTACGTCAACAGTCTCGGAGAAGTCGCGGGCAGCAAACTTCTCACGGTAGTCGTCTACGCCGGACCAGAATGTTCGGAAGGCCCGCAAAACCGCAATTTCACCAAATCGTGAAATAGATCTGTTCACTGAAACCCGCTGGGACGCGAGGAATGCCACCTTGCTGCCACTTATGGTCGCTATCTGGACGTAGACAGCCATCGCGGTCTCAGAATCGACTTGTGGGGCATCCTGAGCGTTTTCTTCCCCCATCCAGCGCGGGGAGTCTTTTACGAACGCGGAGATGGGAAAGCGCTTTCCGGCGGGCTGACACGACGCCCACTCTCGGAAAGCTGACACTATCCGCTCACCCGGCACCCCCGTTAGTTCCTTGAGGGCTGTCCGGATTCTGGACAGCGGCTCGGGGGCTAGGTGGAATTCCGTTGCGATAGCCGAGCAGGCCGAGGCGGGGTTCTGCGGCTTGGAAAGTTTTTCGGCGGGCGCTTTTGGTTCACTTACCGTTCCTTTACTGTTATATAACAGTTTGGGTCCATATTGTGGAGGGTCAAACGCCACATTCTGGGGGGTCAGGGTCCATATTGTGGAGGGTATGGGTCCACATTGTGGAGGGTCCACATTCTGGAGGGTCTCCTTTTTTTCGCCCCCGTAGACCGCTTTTTCCATCATGATTCGGTACAGGTTGCAGCGGTTCCTTCCGGCGTTTCTCTCTACCTCCAATTCCCCCATCGCTTCGAGAGCTTTGATGCTTTCCCGCACCTGACTTTCGCTCAAAAGGGTGTCATCCACCAGCCGCTCCACGCTTGGGAACCCGTTGGTTCCGTCTGCCCAAGCGTAGTTAGCGATAGCCAAAAGCACAAGGCGGTCGGACAGACGCGCCCGAGACCTCGCTAAAACCCAAGCTGTTGCTTGCCAACTCAAAATCTACCGCCTTTCATTTCGGTTAAAGAGATCAACAAAGCGTCTGCCTGAGCCCGCACTACGTTTGTGTAAATCCCCAAGCATTCTGGGATGGCGCGCTCTACCACCGCCGCGCGTCGGAAGGCGAGAAATCCCTCCCCGAAAAACGCGGCATGGCGATCCGCCCCCTCTCCGTTGCTTGAGTGCGCCCGCAGTGACGCCAATCCTTCAGGGGTAGGAGCGCGGGGGCTGGTGAAGCCGGGGTTCTGGTAGAACTCTATGAACCAGTTGCTCACTGCCACACGGTAGTTCATGCCGGGGAGGACGAGGCCCCACACAGATCGGTTGAACTCATCCCCGCGATTTTTCATGCCCAAACAATGCAGTGCTTGATACTGGCGGAACACCATATCGCGAAACCATGGAGGAGGGTGCCCGTAAGGGTCGGATGGCTCTAGAGGCATCCTAATATCCGAATCTTTTCCTCTCCTGAAGGGCGAAAAAAACCCTATGGAGCGGGCTATCTATTTTAATCGCCTCTATAGCCCGTAACAGGGCTAGGAAGGCCTCTCGGTCCTTTCCTTCGGAACTACAGGAATACGTACAACAATCATGGGTAAGGTTGTCGTACACCTTCATTGAAAGATCATCGCCACGCTCCATAAGCGTCAACTCGCATCCGGCTATATCGGTAAACGGGTCGAGAACCATCGGTCTGTAGCCCCAATCAATAAGGGCTTCTCTTGTCTTCTCTACCATCAGCTGGAAAATTTCCTGCATCAGTTCGGCGTTCATAATGTCAGTCTCCTATTCATCTAATTGCCTTCCTGAAAGGCTTCTGTAACAGGGTTGCGGCACTGGCCCGAGAAAAACTTCTTTATGTCTTCCTTTGGTATCACTACACGGCCGGATTGAATATTATCTAAACCATACCTAGACGCCGCCCACAAACCCCCCCGTTTAGCGATACGATCTAATTCCCAGAGTCTAAACTCGCCGTGGGTTTCAAGTATCTCCTCGAGATGGCCTACAATATCGCTGCACCCCTCCCCCTCCTCCACACCCGATCCCGCCGCAGCCCCTGAAAAATAATACCGGAACGCCTCGGAAACCTCCGGTACGGCAGGTCCGTGAACCCACCCCTCAAAATCTTCTTCAAACAGAGGTTCTCCATATATAGCCAGATACCAGCCTTGCGAGAAGTACAGCAAACGCTGTAGTTTAGAGCCGCTCATCTCCAGCCCTCGGATTGCCGACATTTTGGCGAGAGTATTGGCTATTTGCAGCGCCGTGCGTCCACCACAACTGTTAGTAGTCTCCACGGTCCACCTGAAACGTGCGAATCCCGCGAGCGCGGTACATCTCCACCACGGGGGTGTGGTCCTCAAAGGCGATGATGTCTGATAGGGGCAAGGGGAGCCGCAACAATATCCGGTCCAAGTTCTCCGATTTGATGATGCCAGCGTGTCGATGGTCGGTGGATTTCCTCATGTACAGGTTATCCGTCGCCTCCCAAGCCAATCCATTGGTAGTGAGCCAGTTCCATGTGGCCTCAAAAGTGCTATGAGGGCGGGCGGTGGAGAAAACTACGGTGTTGGTGGGATGAAGTGCCCTCAACACCTCAGCAACCGGTACTATAAGTTTGTCATCAACACATGCCTCGTGGAATGATCCCCAATCCTTCGGGGTTTTCTCGATGTGGTGCAGGCGGTGGGAGAGGTCGGCCAAGGTTCCGTCGATATCAAAAATATAAAGCAATCTACTCCTCCTCAAAGAACTTCTCAAGATCATTTCCAAGGTTATCCGCCGCTACGGTACGGTTCTCTATCAACTCGTCCCGTAAAGCGTCGTCATTTAGGCACAGCCCCCGCATTGGACAGAACGTGCACTTGGCGTCGGGGAACTTGATTCCGGGACGCTGCGGCCACTCCCCGTTACGGTTGGCGGCTTCGATGTCCGCTATCTGCCGCCCGATGACGCGGCCCTGCTCCTCTACCGCT
>JANXXL010000053.1 GCA_025350625.1 Bryobacterales bacterium
ATGTTCTGCACGGTCTCCTTACCCAGGTAGTGATCAATGCGGAAGATCTGAGATTCCTGAAAACCGCTGGCGAGTGTCCGGTTGAGCGCCAGTGCCGACTCCAGGTCGTACCCGATGGGTTTCTCGATGACGATTCGCGACCGTTCCCGGTCGGCCGCAAAGCCGGCATAGTTTAGGAAGGAAGGAATTTCGCCAAATAGGGATGGCGGTGTGGCCATGTAGAAGATGCGTTGGGCTTTGGAGCCCCATTCCTTTTCCAGGCTGGCGCACTGGTCGCTGAGTTCCTTATAGGTCGCGTTGCTTTTGAAATCGCCCTGCAAATAGCGGATATGCCGCGAGAACGCGGTCCACTCCTTGACCGGGCTTTTGCCGGCGCGGGCAAACTTCTTAACGCCCGCATGCAGGCGCTTGCGCAAAGCGTCATCGCTGAGTTCGACACGGTCCACCGCGATAATCGCAAAGTGAGCCGGAATGCTATGACTCTGGGAAAGATCAAACAGAGCCGGCATCAACTTCCGCCAGGTCAGGTCTCCCGCTCCGCCGAAAATGACGAATATGTTCGGTGCGAGTTGATCGCTCGTTTTCATCGCGCTCAACTCTTTGTCCAGTCCGTGTGAAAGGTGCCTTTGACGTCGATGCACTCGTAGCTGTGCGCGCCGAAGTAGTCGCGTTGGGCCTGAATCAGGTTGGCCGGCAGCCACGCGCTACGGTAGCTGTCAAAGTAGCTCAGAGCCGTCATAAAGCAGGGGGCAGGCAGGCTCATTTCGATCGCCGCGCTGACGACGCGACGCAGATCCTTCTCGTTAGCGAGTACCTTTGTCGACAGCTCTGGTGCCAGGAGAAGATTCGGCAGGTTGGGCTGGTGGCAATATGCCTGTCGGATGTCCTCCAGCAAAGCTGCGCGGATGATGCAACCACCTCTCCAGATGCGTGCCACGGTCGCTAGATCGAGGCAATAGTCATACTTGTCCGACGCCGCCGCCAGGACCGCCATGCCCTGGGCGTAGGTGATGATCATTCCGGCATAGAGCGCGTGGCCCAATTGCTCGACGAAGATCCCGCGGTCGCCGCCAAACGGCGGGATGGGTCGCTGGAAGATCTCACCTGCCGTCTCGCGCTGCTTCTCAAACACGGACATGTCCCGCATCGCGACTGCGAGATCGATAGTCGGGATGGGCACTTGTAGCTCCATGGCGCTTTGCGATGTCCACATCCCGGTGCCGTTCTGTTTGGCCACATCCAGAAGTTCATCGATTAACCGCTTGCCGGTCCGTTCGTCGACCTTGCCGAAGATGCGACTGGTGATCTCAATCAGGTAGCCGTTGAGCTCCCTTTGATTCCACGTGTCGTACACGTCGCGCAGTTGGTCGTCGCTCATACCAAGGCCGCGTTTCATCAGGTCGTAGGTCTCGGCCAGAAGCTGCATCAATGCATACTCAATGCCGTTGTGGACCGTCTTGACAAAATGCCCCGCGGAGCCGGGGCCGAGGTAAGCAACGCACGGATCTCCGTTTACCTTGGCGGCGACGGCCTCGAGCAGCGGGCGGACCCGCTCGTACGCCTCTTTCGGTCCCCCGGGCATGATGCTTGGGCCGTGACGTGCGCCTTCCTCGCCACCAGACACTCCTACGCCGAGAAACTGAATGCCATGTTCGGTCAGGTTGCGCACACGCAGGTTTGTGTCTTTGAAGTAGGAGTTCCCAGCGTCGATGATCAGGTCGCCCTTCTCGAGATGCGGTAACAGATCGCCGATCACGGAATCCACGGGTGGGCCAGCGGGCACCAACATCATGACGGCGCGCGGTCGGCGGAGCAGTCCGATAAGCTCCTGGACGTTGGCGACGGCCTTTATATCGTTTGCGGCCGCTTCTTTCCGTAACGCTTCCACCTTGCTGGGGTCCTTGACGTAGCCCGCCACCGGGAAGCCGTGGTCAGCCATGTTCAGTAACATGTTGCGCCCCATCACGCCCAGGCCGATCATGCCGATTTCGTAGCGCTCAGTTTCCATTCCGGCTCTCCCTTCGAAGTCAAATCAACGCTGCCACAGGATTCGATCGGCTTCCAGAGGAGTAGCGACGCCGTCGCAGTGCGGTATCACCCGCGCTGTATAGTCCGCTACCGGGCGGGCCACAGGCACGGCCGCCCTGTAGACGTAGCCGCCCGACGTGCTATGCAATTGGCGAACGCGATCCATCTCCTGCCGCACTGGACGGTCGCCGTTTACACCATCGGCAAAAAGCTCTACTCGCGCCGCATTCGGGTCGAGCCCATTGAGAAAGATCTGAACCTCAAACACGTGCTGGTCCCCGCCGGTCTCGACCTTCATGTCGCCGAAGCGCAACGCAGGCCACTCCCTTTCTAAGGCCTGCTGCCAATCCACCATTTGCCTGCCGGCCGCACCCTTATCGGCAGCACGCTCATAGTAGGTTGCCGCAGCCGGAAGGTAGTGTTGCTCCGTGTATTCGCGCACCGCGCGGTCCGCGGAAAAGTGGGGCGTCAGGCTCGCCATGCTGTTCCGCATCCGAGCCACCCAAGCAGTGGGGATGCCCCGCCCGTCACGGGCATAAAACTCGGGAATCACCTGCTGTTCGAGTAGCTCGTAGAGAGCTTCCGCTTCGGCATCATCCCAAGCCGGATCGTCATGATGCTCCTGGCCGTCCCCCAACGCCCAGCCCACTTCAGGCGTGTATGCCTCCGCCCACCAGCCATCTAACTCCGACAGATTGATGCCTCCGTTGACGAGCACCTTCATGCCGCTCGTTCCGCTCGCCTCCCAAGGCCGCCGCGGCGTGTTCATCCAGACGTCCACGCCTTGCACCAGGTGCTCGGTTAGGAGCATGTCGTAATCACTGAGGAAGATTGCGTGCGGGCGCGCCTCTGGCCGCCGGATGAATTGAATCCACTCCCGAATCAGCGCCTGGCCTGCATGGTCCGCCGGGTGCGCCTTGCCTGCGATGATGAGTTGCACGGGACGCTGTGAATTGGCCAGGAGACGAAGCAGCCGCGGCGGGTCGTGCAGCAGCAAATTCGATCTCTTGTACGTAGCGAAGCGGCGTGCAAAGCCCAGCGTCAGAGCGTTGGGGTCAAAGAGATGCTTCGCGGCTTGGACGGCTTCAGGTGGCGCGTCCGCCGCGGCCAAGTCTAGCGATAACCGTTCGCGAGCGTACTCGACGAGCGACTTACTGGCGTCGGTCCGAAATTGCCACAGCCTTTCGTCCGGGACTTGGCGAATGTCCTGTTCGAGGGTCTCCGTCGTTCCCAACCAGCGGCCCTTTCCACAGCTTTCCGTCCAAAGATCGTCGGCAGGCGCCGAGTCCCAGGTGGGCATGTGGACTCCGTTGGTCACGTGTCCAATCGGTACTTCGTCCTCCGGCCAGCGCGGAAATAGAGGCAGAAACAGGTGCCGGCTCACCTTCCCGTGCAAACGGCTCACCCCATTCACAGCCCCGCTCCCGCGGATCGCCAGATATGCCATGTTGAAAGGCTCCGACGAGTCGTCCGGGTTCTGGCGGCCCATCGCCAGCAAGTCGTGACGTGAAATGGCGAGCTTCTGTTCGGCATACCCCCCAAGGTATTGCTCGATGAGGCCGGGAGCAAAACGGTCAAAGCCGGCGGCCACCGCCGTGTGGGTGGTGAAGAGATTGCCCGCCCGTGTGACCGCCAGAGCGACTTCGAATGGCTGACCTGTCTCTTCCATGAAGTCGCGGGCGCGTTCCAGGACGGCGAGCGCCGCGTGCCCTTCATTCAGGTGACAGACTTCCGGTCGGACCCCGAGCGCGCGGAGCAGTCGCCATCCGCCGATCCCGAGTAGCATTTCCTGTTTGAGGCGCAACTCCGGCCCGCCGCCGTAGAGTTCGCTGGTAATGCCCCGATGAGCGGGGAAGTTCGCCGCGTCATTGCTATCCAGCAGGTAAAGCTTCACTCTGCCGACCTGGACCTGCCAAGAGCGCAGCCAGACGGAGTATCCAGGCAACGCGATCTCCAACCGTAACCACTCCCCGTTTGGCTGGCGCAACGGCGTGATCGGCAACTGGCCGGGATCGTTATACGGGTAGAGGGCCTCTTGCTCACCGTTTTTGCCGATTATCTGGCGAAAATAGCCCTGCTGGTAGAGCAGTCCCACGCCGACCACTGGCACGCCTAGATCGCTGGCGGCTTTGAGTTGATCGCCGGCTACATTACCAAGCCCGCCCGAGTAGATGGGCAGAGCTTCGCTCAGCATGAATTCCATGCTGAAATACGCGGCGCAGGTCAGTGGAGCTCCCGAATGATTCCGCTGAAACCAGGCGGGCGCTTCCGCCGCTTGCCGGCTGGCTTCGACCAGGCCATCGACGTTCTTGCGAAAAACGGGATCCGCTAACAGCCGCTCGATATCGTCGCGCGAAGCCGTCTGCAGAACGACCCAGGGGTTATGAGTGATCTTCCACAGCCGGGGATCAAGCTTCCGCCAAACTTCGTCGGTGGCATGATTCCACGACCAATGCATATCCAAGGCGAGTTCCGCCAACGAATCGAATCCCTCAATTTCGGTGGGGCGCAGGTGGTAGATGGGGTGGCTGACACGAGTGTGTTTGCTCATGATCTCTTTCTGGCGCCGAAAGCATGTCGCCGGCGACCGCTCGTGAGTCCGCCTGTGCACGAGCGTCTCTCACGATTCCCCTACTTCTACCGTTCCCACTGCGCGCTGTGGCGACTCTCGAGCCAATGCACGCCTGGTACCATCTCCCGCCGCTCGTCCATTCGGAACTGCTGGAATTGCGGCCCGCGATTCGAGCGGCTTGTTTGGGCTGCCGGAACGGGGGAGGCAGTTGAGGCAACTGCAAGTTCTGGCACCGACAGTGCAGGATTTGCATCGCGCCGGTCCCACCGGATTGATGCCTCGGCGTCTGGCTCACGTCACTTCAGCAGATGAGATCACTTGGCGCCTGCACCCTATAGCGCTGGGGTCGCTGGGGTAGAGCACGTGTCTTAATGTGTCGTTCTGACCGTCCCCAGCCACATGGCGATATTTGGTCGAGCTTTCCTTGGTTATAGAAGGCCATTCGTCGGATAATCACAAATCCAGGCAAACCCAACGGCTGAGACAGAATCGGCCAATGGGTTTTACACAACAGCAGGTTGGTTCCCTGTGTGCACGTCCCTCTCAGCCGCCGTTGATGAATGCATAGAGGCGGTACGAATGCCAAAGGAGACAGGAAATGCCTGAACGAAACGCAGCGGTTGCTGTTTATGAGACGCACATCGAGGCAGAGGAAGCAATCAAGAAGCTTCAGCCTGCGGGGATCGACATGCGACGGCAACCTCTGAGTGGGCTCTCTTCAGTGTGTTGTAGTTGGTCTCAGTGAATTCCACAAATCATCCACGGACTTCAGAACTTCGTGTGCGGCACAAATCGAGCCAGCGGCAATCGAAGTTACGATGAATTGAGGGAGCGAGACCGATGAGCCGTATCCAGCAGATCCTTGGACTCGGTATCGTGCTGGCCTTGGGCCTCGGATACGCAGGCTGGCGGATGAGGAACCCTTTATAGGCGGCCGCGTGTGAAGCCTGTGGACGCGCGATTCGCGCAAACATGCGAACCGTTGCGTTCGTGGGCAGTAGGCGCGAAGTGTTCTGCTGTCCAACTTGTGCGCTCAACGAGGGCGTCCAGACGCACGAACCGGTTCGGTTTGAGCAACTGGCCGACTACGAAACGGCTCGCGCTCTGCGTCCGGGCGATGCCTTCGCTGTGGAAGGCAGCAACCTGGTCCTCTGCGTTCGTTCGCATCAGATGCTCAACCGGGACGGACAGGTGGCGCCGATGGATTTCGACCGCTGCTCGCCGAGTATCATTGCGTTCGCTAACCGGGCTGCCGCGGAGCGCTTCGCGTCCGAACATGGAGGCAATGTGGGCGCTTTCCTCCAACTCGCGGGCCAATCCGCCCAGGCGCCGCGTTAGTTTCGTCGAGAGCCACAGCTAACGAATCACTTCGTTGTTCGTCTCCAAACCGTACAGTCTGAGCTTCAGCTCACGATAAAACTCCGGATTGAGCTTCTCTTTCAGATCGAACTTGTATGTGCCCGTTCGACTGAATTCGCGACGATTGTTGTCGTAGGCGCGGACCTCTAGGCGGTAGGGATCATCGGACCAGACCGAGACGACGTCACGATCCATGAGCCATGTCCGCCCGTCAGTCTTGTCTTTCGTCACGTAATAGATTGCATTGGCCGTGAATTCCAGCTCGCCCTCGGAACCGCCAAACGCGCGATCGTGCTTCACCGGAATGGAATAGACAGGTGATACTTTAGCAGGGTGGCACGCGGTCGGTTACCGGCCGCTTCAGGTGGTCGCTGATGCTCTGGAAGAGGCTGTCAGTCAGTTCGCCTTTGGTCAGTCGGAACCGGTACTCCTCGTCGCGCCCGAAGAAGCGCCAGTCGTCCCGATAGGTCACACCACGAATTCCTTCGGGCCAATGCGGTCGAAATACTGAATATCGAGCCACTTCCATGCAAGATTGTGCGGGCGGTTTGCAAGCCGGTCCAGTGCGTGCCCAACGTGTTGCGTGCCGAGCCACTGCGGGCCGTATTTCATGTTCGGCGCGGTGTAGGCGATTCCCTCGTCGTTGATCTCGACAGTTCCGTCCCGGTCGGGCCAAAGAGGCTTTATCAACTTCGCGGGGAACGTCTCCGCCGAAAGGATTGCTCCGAATGCCAGCAACATAACGGCGTATTTCATGATGTCTCCCTCAAGTGATGGAATCCGGTGAAGGGCTCCCCCTTGGGCAGCCTGTGGCTTCGTGAGAGGTAAAAGATGATTGGATAGATTGCCAGTTCCATGATGCCGGAGGTGACCACGCCCCCGGCCATTGGCGTGGCGATGCGTTTCATGACGTCGGCGCCGGCACCCTGGCTCCACAGAATGGGCACGAGGCCGGCCACGATCACGCAGATGGTCATGACTTTCGGACGGACCCGCTTCACGGCGCCCACATAAATGGAGTCCGCCAGATCGTTGCGGTCGTTGAGAGTTCCGCGCTCCTTAAAATCCGCCTCGCCGGGGGAATCTGTGGGTGACAGCGAACGTTAGCGGGGCGTTTCGGTGAGGAATCGGCGGAACTTGCTGCACGTGGCGTCGAAGGATCTCTGCTGATCTTCGCCGCCGTGATAGAGAGGCGGCCCGCCGTATTCAATCATGTCGGCGAGCACCCGCTCGACAGGCTTCTTTCTCGTAGCTGGGTTATCGTTGAGGTCGCGGATGAATTTCCCGCCGAGCACCCACATATTGTCGACATGTTGCTGAATCGTTTTTGCTGAAAGATCCGACGCGGCCAGATGTTCCAAGAACGGGCGGAACAGAGCCACCAACTGTTCGCCTGGCGCCAGATCTTTTTCCAGCCCCATCCATGAGCGTGGCCAACCGTTGAGATTCCGGCAGTAGTGTTCGAGGTCGTGATGTAGCGTGTTGGTGCCGCGTTTTATCTTGGTAGTTCTCGCCGTCATCATTTTCCATCTCATGCTGCAGCTCATCACGATTCTAAACCGCTGTCATCGCTTTCCAGGATTCGTTTACCAGCAGGCTCGTTTCAGTGGCGATCATAAGAGCATCGAGATCTCCGTGCGTCCACGCAAAGCTTCGGCGGCGGTTTGCTCGCGCTGCCACCAACCGGCGCCCGGCTATGACCAACTTGCCCAACGCCGCTTCGAGTTCATTCCTCTCTGGGGGGTTTTTTGTCTTCCTGCTGTACACCATGCGGCGCGTCGATTGCGGCCGTTGCGCCGCCGTGGTCGTCCAAGAGGTTCCTTGGGGCGATGGCAAACGCACCTTGACCAAAGCCTATGTGCTGTTTCTGGCGCGCTGGGCACGCCACCTTTCCTGGAAGGAAACGGCCGAGGCGTTCCACACTTCATGGGAAATGGTTTTCGATGCCGTAGAACACGTCGTCACTTTTGGGCTGGCGCGTCGGGTGCCCGGCCAGATCGACGCTATCGGAGTCGATGAGATCCAGTATGCCAGAGGTCACAAATACCTGACGCTGGTTTATCAGATCGATCTGGACGTCATCCGCCTGCTCTGGATTGGCAAGGAAAGAACCATCGAATCCTTCCAGGGATTCTTCACCGTCATTGGCGAAGAAATTGCCTCGAAGATCGTCTTCGTCTGTTCCGACATGTGGGAGCCATACCTGAAGGTCATCCGCCAGCGATGCTCCGAGGCCCTGCATATCCTCGACCGCTTCCACATCGTGGCCAAAATGAACAAGGCTCTTGATGAGGTTCGCGCCGGCGAATCGCGCCGCATGGCCAGTGAGGGCCTCACGCCTGTGCTGAAAAAGTCGCGTTGGCTGCTGCTGAAGCGTGAAGAGAACCTAAAAGTCGAACAGCGCTTCCGGCTTCGCGATCTGCTCCGCTACAATCTGAAAACCGTCCGCGCTTACCTTCTTAAGGAGGCCTTTCAGCAACTCTGGGACTACAACTCCCCAGCCTGGGCCGGCAAGTTCCTTGATCAATGGTGTCGTCAGGTTATGCGCTCTCGCATCGAACCCATGAAGAAGATTGCACGATCACTACGCGAGCACCGCGAACTGATTCTCAACTATTTCCGCGCTCAAAAACTGCTTTCCAGCGGCGTCGTGGAGGGTCTGAACAACAAAGCTAAAGTCACTATGAGAAAATCCTACGGCTTCCGTACCTTCCGCTGCCTTGAACTCGCCCTCTATCACTCACTTGGCAAGCTACCCGAGCCCGAATCGACCCATGAATTCTTCTGACGAACCGAAATGTTTAGCTTACTCTTACTAGATTCCTTGGTTGTTTAGTTTCCGAATCCAACTAAATGCGGCGAAACAATAGCAGGATCACAGTGGCGACCAGCAAGAGGAGGCCAGAGAGTTGTGTTATCACTAGCAAAGTGGTTCTTAACACTCATGGTTTGGTCCAATGTTTGTAAGCTACAGCCCGGCTCCAAGTCCGTACACTGCGTTCACGTAAGTGAAGACTCTTCAGCGCCCGTTTCTTGATAGCTTCTGTAGTACATCATCGGGGCGGGCTCGGGAAGATCGACCGATGTCATCGCAGATTTGCATTTTGGCCTCCCAGTCGCCGCCAAGTGCGCATCCAATCCACGACCTCTACGAGCGTTCATTGCGTTCGCTGTTTGAGCGATTCCGGTCCGGTGGCTCAGGCCAGAAAGGGTGATGGGATCTTTCTGGCGTTGTAAGCTTCCGGTGAATCGCGTGAATCCGGGTGAGTTCCCGACAGTGTTTCGTCGCTGCCGCCGGCCCTTGATTCTACTGTCGAGCCGTCACCGCAGCCGCCCCTGATCCACCGCCGCGCGCAGAAAAACCTGCCCCTCGCGTGCGAGTGTCTCGGCATCCGGCGCGAGATCGCGCCAGATGCACGCCGCCGCCGCGATCTCCGGGATTGTCGAGCCGAAGCTCTCAATCACCACCGAGCCCTCGTACCCGATACCCCGCAGCGCGCTGAACAACTCAGTCCACGGCACGTGCCCGGTCCCTGGTATTCCGCGATCGTTTTCGCACGTGTGCACGTTCTTGATCCGCGACCCGAGCAGCGGCACGGCGGCGGCCACGTGCTTTTCTTCGATGTTCGCGTGAAAGGTGTCGAACAGGATGCCGATGCGAGGATGGCCCACCTCGTCCACCAGCCGCTTGGAGTCCGCCGCGGTGTTCAGGAAAAACGTCTCAAACCGGTTGAGCGCCTCGACCGCAAGCGACACGCCGTGCCCATCCAGAACCGGCCCGAGCCGGCGCAGATACTCCACCGCCTGATTCCATTCGGCGTCGGTTCTCCTGCGCCCGGGCAGGTAGCCCACCGGCGCGCAGTAGGGTCCGGAGAAGACGGGCGCGCCCAATTCAGCCGCCACCTCAATTCCCCGGCGCAGGAAATCGAGCGCGCGGCCAGGCTCGGGCCCAACCATACTCAGGTCGCCCGTGAGCGCGGAACAGAAGTTGCAACTCAGCCCTTCGTCCTCTACCGCCCGCCGCACTCTCGCGGCCGGAAATCCGTCGAAGTCGAATCGCGAGATCTCGACGAGATCGAAACCCCACGATTTGATGCGGCCCAGCAGCGGGAAATCCGCCTCGCCGAAGCCGCCGCTCCAAAGAAGTGTATTAATGCCGATTTTCATAAGGCTCCTTCCAGCGCGGACCTCAGCCAGGAGAGGCTCCGCTCGAGCATCGGTCCGCCCTGGCCTTCGCGCTCCATGCTGAGCACGCCGTCATAGCCGCGCTCGCGCAACATCCGCAGGCACTCCCGGATATTATCCGCGTTGGCGCCATCGCCAATCGCGCAATGACTCACGGCGATACCCGTGAGCTCTCCTCGGGAAGCGGCAGCCAGCGTCGGGCTGACATCCTTGATATGAACGTGGTCGATTCGATCCGCGAAGCGCTGCAGGAACTCGACCGGATTCTGCCCCGCGATGAAAGTGTTCCCCGTATCCATGTTCATTCGCAGGCACGGAGAATCGACGAATGACAGCATCTCGCCCATGAACTCCGGGTTGGTGGTGTAGTAGCCGTGCGGCTCGATGTTGATGACGATGCCATAGGCTTCGGCCACGCGCACCGTCGCATGTGGTCCATCGCCTCGCGGTCGGTCATCTCTTTCGGACGAAAGCGGTCGTCCGTTGTGTCGACGCGCGGGCAACCCGCAAGCTTCGCCCACCGGATGGTATGCAGGATGTATTCGACGCCGAGCGTAGCGCCCTCCGGCAGCGACAGCGGGAATGCCGCGTCCACCTGCGAGAACCGCACATTCATTTTTTCCATCCGGCGCCGCAGCAGAACCGGGTCTTCCCAAAGTGCGATGTGGGGCTGGTATCCGAGCCCGTGGATCCACGACACGCCATCGATCGCGCCGCACTCGATGAATTCGACGCCGTTGCGCTGCGCCCATACCAGGCACTGGCCGAAGTTCCAATACGCGCTGTTGAACGCGTCCGTGTGAAAGCCGATTCGCATAAGCCTGACGCGACCGATGCTATCGCAACTCAGTGCCGCCAGGCGAGGAGCATTTCGGGCACCGGGGTCTGATACTATTCCGGCAGAAGACAAACCATGTCCGACAGTCCGACACGCCGGGATTTCTTCAAGTCTGCCGCGGCAGCCAGCGCACTGCCGATTGCGGCGAGTGCGCACGCGGCTGGAACCGATACGATCCGGATCGGCGTCATTGGCTGCGGCGGTCGCGGCTACGAAGCTTCCATGCAAGCCATGGGGGCCCACAAGGGAGTCCGGCTGGTCGCCATGGCCGACATGCTGTGGGAACGCATCCACGAGAAGCGAGATCTCCTCCGGCGGAAGTTTCCCGAGCAAACGGCGGTGGACGACGACCATTGCTTCACCGGGTTCGACGCCTACAAAAACGTGATCGAATCCGCGGACGTGGTGTTGGTCGCGAACGCAGCCAAGTTCCACCCGTTCCACATGACCGCCGCGATCGACGCCGGCAAGCACGTATTCGTCGAAAA
>JANXXL010000076.1 GCA_025350625.1 Bryobacterales bacterium
TTCTGATATCCGAGTGCAAATCGCTTCTGTCTTGCGTGACCGCGTCCGGTTGGTGAATGCGCTCTTCCCGCATCGCCCTCATGGTGTCAATGATTTCACGGTCACTGAGATCTGAGCGTCCGCCACCCGCTCGAAAGATGACGTCGTCAATTGAAATAATCCCGACCAGTTGGCCGGCTTCATCGACGACAGGCAAACGGCTGACCTCCTGTGTGGCCATTGTTTTCAAAGCGTCCCGCACATCGTTGTTGGGACTGCAACTGATATAGCCCCGAGGTGAAACATCTCGTGCAAGCACGTTCGATGCCCTCATGTTCCTCGTCCCAAGGGCAATACAGATATCTCGATCCGTAATGATGCCCGTCACTCTTCCTGAGCCATCCACAATCGGCAGTGCTCCGCATCGCTGGTTCAGCATCACTTTCGCTAACTCCGCCAGATTGTTTTCCGGACGGCAGGAGCTCACGTTTTTAGTCATCAGGTCTTTCACTAGCATGGGAACCTCCCTCGCTACAGGAGTGGGCAACGCTGCCTCCATTCCGGAAATGCTGGAGCGATTGAAGTTGCTGAGAAAACGGGTCAGGCGCGGTGCGCGAATGGACGCTGTGTTGCGCCAAAATCAGCAGAGACAGAGCAGAGGCCCGCTAGATGCACCGCCAGATGCAAAAGAAGAACGTGCCCTGGCCGCAACTATCATCGGAAGACGTGACGGCAAATCACTATTGGAGCGCGTCCTTGGCCGTCGGTTCCTCGGCTGAACGACGGCGTGGTGGAAATGGTCCGGATGAGACGATAGGTTGGTCTTCTAAGACAGGATTGCCGCCTAGTAACGCGCTGTTGCTGACTCATATGGCGGACCGCAAGTCTTAGCTTGGGTTAACGCCGTCCGCTCGCAGCACATCCGAGGTCCGGTGGCAGACAGAACGAACTTTCGGGATCTAGTGGATTCGTCAAAGGAGCATGAGGATGCCGGTAGGTCACGGGGAACGCCATCGCACACAACGCATGGGCTGACCTCGATCGTGAGCGCAAGGAACTCAAAGCAGACGACCAGGCGACGAGCACGAGGAACTGGCAGCGATCTACCATCGCTCGCGGGCTCAATCCTTCGCTTGCGAAACAGGTCGCCCGTCAGTTTATGGCCCATAACCGTGCACGTCGCCAGCGGTTGCCAGAACCAGGGAGCGTCCTTCAGCGCGCTGCGCCTTGAGATAGTCCAGGAATTCCTCTCGATACGGGAGGACGCTGACATCCAACGAGACCCAGCGGGTCACTTGTTGCTTAAGATAGGCCCTTCCCTTCAACAACCATGCCGGTAAAGCAAGCGGGCTTCTCATTTAACAGAGCCACAAGAGACTCCAGCAGAAGATTCGTCTTCACCAGGGTGCCATCCAGGTCCACTACTAGGGCGGGTGACCGGATAGATTGCTCTGCCGAGTTGACCACCCGGAACTCTGCGGTTCCTTGCATGGGATGCTGCTTCAACGATGACTGAGTAGTTTTTGCGCTACTGCTGACGCTGTTCCACGATGAACGGCCGCCATAATCTTTCGCGACCCAGCTTAAGGCTGAGCCGCATCATTGCGCTATTACACCCATGCCGGGGGAAAATAGCGCCTCCATCAGCAATCTGCGTCTTAGCGAAAATGGATTGCGGATGCTGATGGCGTAGAGACGGCACGCTCGAAGTGGGGTTGACTCAAGAACTGTATTCCCAGCCCGATGATTCATGATGCACTCGACACATTGGGGGTGCAGAGCAGTCTGGGTACGCTCTCGATAGGGCTGACGCCTAGGAGAGGAGGTTAACGTGCAGCATGGTTAGCAGACGTGTAGCCTTCTTCCCAGCCCTTCCAAATGAAACCATGTATTCCCCTGATCGCGCTACTTAGGATCTGTTTTGGCGGCGATGGTATCGATGCGCAAGACCTCGTTCGCCGAGCGGGAAGCACGATGCAGTCGGATTGGAACGAGGCGCCAGCTTTTGCCTTTATTCCGCGCGATCTCACGACATCAAAAGGAATGACAACCCGCAAGCCGCACCAGGTGCTTAGCATCTCAGGGTCTGACTACTATATGCCCATCGCCATCAATCATGAACCCTTTCCTGCCGGACCAGCAGGAAAGGGAACTGCAAAGGCTCAAACAGGAGGTCGGCCGAAGAAGCTCCGAGACTACGAAGGAAGCACAGCGCCGGTCGGAGCAGTATTCCAAAGCTCGCGAGCAGAATGGGGTTCTCTTGATGGAGTTCACGAAGGCATTCGACTTCACGCTCATTGGAAGAGATGACCAATGGTCATGCGACTTATGTTCTGGACGCGATGCCTCGGCCTGGCTACCAGCTACCTGAAGTCCTGGAAGCCACGTGCAGGGTGCCTAATGATCACTCTATATCCGGCCTGCGGGGATAGATTAACGTGGCAGTGACCAAGCTATGGAAAAGATGCAGAAAGAACTGGACGTAGCTAGCGAATTGGCGGTGAGCGCAGGAGGACTCCTCCGTAGGCACTACGAACGCAAGCCGGAAGTAGAGTGGAAAGGCAGCGGCGATCCAGTCACGCAGGCGGATCGCCTTGCGAGCGAGTTTCTGATCCGTGGGCTTAGAAGTCGTTTTCCCAATGACGCCATAGTCTCAGAGGAGGAGCCTGAAGATCCTGACCGTTGCCGAAAGTCGCGCGTCTGGATCATAGATCCAATGGACGGGACAAGAGAGTTCATCGAGCATCGCAGCGAATTCGCTGTGATGATCGGATTTGCGCTGGAGGGAGCACCGGTTCTGGGAGTCATTTACCACCCGGCAACAGAAAAACTGTACTGTGCGGCCTATGGCTTCGGCGCAGCCCTCAAGGAGCACGGAGGAGAAGCGTCTTTGCGGGTGTCCCGCGAGACCGATCCGCGGCGCATGACGATTGCCCTGAGCCGATCGCACCATTCGCCCTCGATTGATACTGTGTGCAGGCGCCTCAGGATCACGCGCTCGATTCGGTCGGGTAGCATCGGGCTCAAGGTCGCCCTCATTTGCGAAGGCCGTGCTCACGTCTATTTGGATATGAGCGGGCGGACCTCTCTGTGGGACACGTGTGCGCCAGCCGCACTTCTGCACGAAGCTGGCGGGCGGATGACTGATCTCAAAGGAATACCCCTACGCTACAACGGCCCCGGCCTCCAGCACCTCAACGGTGTCCTCGCGAGCAATGGAACCATCCACGATAGCGTTGTGGAGGCTGCGAACTGTGTCTGAACTGGGCATTACCGAAAAAGTCGCATTCCTGAGTAAGTCCGAAGCGTATGCAATTCGACCGGCCCGCGTCGAGTGGAAGGAAACACACATGTCCTGGGTATTTCTGACAGATCGGCATGTGTGGAAACTAAAGAAACCTGCGCGCTACGACTACCTCGATTTCAGCACTGTTGAAGCTCGAAAGACAGATTGTGAGCTCGAGGTCGAACTGAATCGGCGCCTAGCACCGGACGTCTATTTGGGCGTTGTGCCTTTGGTGAGTGATCCACACGGTCGGATGCAGCTTGGCGGCGAGGGCCGGATTGTCGATTGGCTCGTCATGATGCGCCGACTTCCCGAACATCGAATGCTCGACGTAGCGATCAACACACACACGGTTAGCCGCGAGGATGTCCACAGGGTTGGAGTCTTGCTGGGGAGCTTCTACAAACAAGCGAAAAAGATTCCTTGGAGTCCTGCACAATACGCGACTCGGCTGGAAGCTGCGACCGCAGAGTGCGCAACGGAACTCTGCCGGCCCGAGTATGCATTACCTACTGCGCTGATCGCCTCGATTTGCACGGATCAAATAAGCGTTATAGAGAGGGAGGCTCTAATGTTTGACGAACGTGTGCGACAGGGCAAGGTTGTGGATGCCCACGGAGACTTGCGTCCCGAACACATCTGTGTCGGACCCAACCCGGTGGTCATCGACTGCCTGGAGTTCAACGCGGATTTTCGGGCGCTAGATCCGGTATCCGAGCTGGCGTTCCTCAGCCTGGAATGCGAGCGGCTCGACGCGCCGTGGGTGAGTGACTTGATCCTGGATACGTATCAATGCGAAACCGGCGACCGTCCGCCCGGACCGTTGCTGGTTTATTACAAGAAACACCATGCTTTTGTGCGGGCGAAAATTGCAGTCTGGCACCTCAAGGATCCTGACGTGCGTGACCCGGCCAAATGGATTGGGAAGGCGAAGGACTATCTTCGCCGCGCAGAGTCACTCGAGGAGATCCACAATTGACGCATTGGTGTGGATTCTGCGAATCGCTTCTGCAAACAGCGACGTAGTGTCCAGTACGGTGAGTTTGTTTCGGACAACATCAGAAGTGAGCCGGAACGGCGGAATGGTATTGGTGACCACAACTCTTTCTAGGGGTGCCTCAGCGAGCACCTGACTGGCGTTGCCCGCGAACACGCCATGGGTTGCCGCGGCGTACACAGTCTTTGCCTTCCGGGCTTTGCAAGCCTGCGCAGCACGGGCAAGCGTGGTCCCACTGCTGACCAGATCGTCAACGATAATCGCGGTCTTGTCCGTCACGTCCCCTATCAATGCTGCGCCGCTGACGACACCAGCGCTTCGGTACTTCTCCACAAAGGCACTCGTCACGGGTCTGGTCAGCGCCGCGCTGAGAGCCTCACGAAAGGACTCAGCGCGCTTGACCCCTCCGACATCCGGCGAAACCACCACAACCTCTTCGTCGTGGATGAGCGGTACGAAATACTTGACAAATGAGTTTTTAGCTTCCAGATGGTCCGTGGGGATCCGAAAAGCGTTCTGGAACGCGGCAAGGTTGTGGACGTCCAGAGTCACAAGCCGGTCGATGCCCATCACTTCGAACAAAGCGGCCACGTATCGCGTGGTCACCGGGTCACGAGACTTGCTCCTCCGATCCTTGCGTGCGTAACAAAGATATGGGACCACGGCCGTTAGGCGTCTGGCGGAGGCATCACGAAGTGCACCCAGAAAGAACAGTAACCGGGCGAGCTTATCGTTTACACTTTGGCCGGCCTCGCCGTAGAGGCTGTGAACGACAAAGACGTCTTTTCCCCGGACTGATTCGAGTGGTCGCGTTTTATGTTCTCCGTCCTCGAACTCTCTTTCCTCGTGCGCGCTGAGTGGAACCCCCAGGTGGCTGCACACTGCCCCCCCAAACTCTATCCCAGACTTGAAAGCAAAGATCGCGATGTGGTCGCTCTTCATCGGATATCCCTCCATTGGAGCACCAAGCAGTTGTCAACGATCATCGTTACATGAGTTTCTTCCCTCCCAATCTTTTCGGAGCCCTGGGGCCGTGGCTGCGTAGGTTTCAAAGGCAAAGAGGATCATGGCAACGCGACTTCCTCTCCAAAACGGTAATGCCTCCGGTTCCGGATGCGCTTGTGCAGCGCATCGACGAGAACCACTGCCGAAAACGCAAGCAGCGCGAACGCCTTCCCAACCAGAGTTGGAGGGGTGTGGCCGAGAATCGCGGCCAGCGGACGAAAATGCAGGAACAGTAGGAGTAGTCCCAGCTCTGCCGTGACAGCGTAAACCGAGAAGCGATTCGTAAACCCGCTCAGCCCGGTATTCCTGGGCAAAAGCAAAGATCCCATTAAGGACGATGACCACAAATATGGCGAATCCTAACTGGGGCATTCCCGCCAGGATGGCCAGCCCGCCTGCGACCCATAGCATGAGGGCGAAGAAATGCACCATCTGTGCCGCACACTGCCACCATATTGGTCGCCGGCGTTTGGCGGGAAGGACGTTCGGCCGTACAACCGCAGCCGCGCGGAGGCTTCGGCCCCCGTCAAACCGCGAGGCCGCTGGACTGACGTTTGCACTTGCCGCATGATCTGAGTCATATGGTTCTATGCTCCCGATCAAGGATTTCGGGGCCGACGATACTGAGAGGGTATTGGTTCAGAAATGACGTATTCGTCGATCGGTCCCAAAGGTTGCGCCGGGCGGGAGTCGACCGCAAACTCATCAGCTTTCCTGTGGAACCAGCCGCGTCGGACCGTGCACACCAACCCGCTCAAGTCATCCGTCAGGCGAATGCCGATCTGGCGAGCAAAAAAGGCCTTGAAGTTCATGTACCCTCCTATCACCCCGGGGTACCAGCACGAGCATTGCCAACGGTCAAGGCCTCCATGAGAAGGTTCTTTCAACGTACGCTCTGTGCGGAAACGCCGGCCTTCGAGACACTAGGGTGAATTAACGCACATTGAATTTGCCCCTGAGATATGTGACGCACTTACCTGAATCCGACGCTGTTGTGCTGTACAGATTTCATTTGATTCCTTCTAGGCACGCGAAGCGACCCGGAACCCCACACCGTGAATTGACATGATCCCCTCCGTGCCAATTGGCTTTCCGGTAAACGCTGACGGCGGCGCCAGGTTTGGCGTTAAGCGTGCAGAGCTACAGATCGACTCGGGGCCATTTAGAGGGATTATGACGCGAGGACTAAAGTTCGGCCTGCTAATACTTATCCTGCTATTGCTCGTTTCGACTCCACTCGCGACAACTAGAGCCCAGACGTACTTGTATGAGACCTGCCCAAGTGAATATCACCGTGTGTGGTCTGACCGCGTTCGACGATTACCTGTCGAATCCGA
>JANXXL010000185.1 GCA_025350625.1 Bryobacterales bacterium
CGGCGCATTAAGCCGCTAACGAAATGAGCACGCCACAAAACCCTGATTTGATGTGCCGTCTCTTTGGGTCGCTCCTGCTTGGCCTCGCTTTGCTCTCGCCATCAATCCAGTCCTTTGCTCTCGCTCAATCACAGGACTCTATTCCGACCGCTCGCCTCGAACAACAGAAGCTTCAACTGGAAATTCGTGAGCTATCCAGGGCATGGTTTCTCCGGCCCGAATATTTGGCAGCCATTCTCCCGGCCGTGGTTGGGATGGGCACTTTGCTGATACTCCGCTTCACCGGGTACTTCAAAGCGGAGACGATACGGCTGGAGAACAGACGCAGCGAACTGAAAAACGACATCCGCCAGTTCGAAAGTCAAAAAGCCGAATTAGACAAGCAACTGGCCGAGGCGGAGATCACGGTGCAACTGGAACGCCTGGTCCGTGTGATGGAGCCGAACAATGCCGTGGGAGTTCAGCGCAAAATCAACCGGGCTCTTGGCCAAGCGCCGAGTGAAACCGACTTGATTCCCCTGCAATCAATACGCGGCCTCGTTGCCGCGCAGGACGGGCTCGCTCCTACGCGAATAGACATTCTCCGCGGCTACCTTGACAAACCCACCACTCCACCTGAGATGAAGGACGAATTGAGGGCGATCCTAGAAAGCAACACAGTTGGCTCTGGCTAAACAGGTCATGCTGGATATTTACAAGGCTCAAGAGCGACGACATCACCTGAGATTGGGCAGAGCATGACCCGCGATCCGAGGATTGACCCACGCGAGGGTGATATTTTCCGCGGCTATGGGACCGTGCGGCGTGTGCTAAAGCGCGAAGGTCTAAAGTTACTAATTTCGAGCGGCCTCACCCATTATTGGATGCGGTTGGATACGTGGCAAAAATGGTGTGTAGAGAGTAGGGCGGTTATGGCAGCGGCGAAGTAGGTGAAAAAAGGCCGGGACGATGGGTGTCCGCCGCGCGTCCCGGCCGTGCAGTTTGTTGTGAGTCGTATTCTTATTTACTTGCTTCGTTGTGGATTAGAGCCACGGCGGGACAAAAGGTTTCAGAAATCAGCGCCGTGGAATAAGGAAGAAATAGGCCGGAACGGCGTGCGAACCGCCCCGGCCTATTGGCGGCTCAAGGATGATCCCGACCGCGTAGTACGCATATTAGAGCCATCGCGTCGTCGCAATGTTTCCGTCAAACTCAGAAGGGACGAAGAATAGGTTTTTGGGCAGGCTGATACAATTCGTCAATGGGAATAAGTTCCGACTACAGCGGCTCCACGCACTGCCTCCCGCGAAAAGACAGTGCGCTTCCTTCTGGCCGCTGTCGCCGTTGCGGTTTAACTGCTGTGCACCCGAGTCCGGCCCAGTGCATTGAAGCGTTGCGCGATCAAATCGCGTTGTTATCGTGCCGGGACGTTGGTAAGGTCCGCCCTGGCTGAAATCCACTGACAAGACGGCGAAAGCCTGGCGAGCGCCATCAAACGCTTCCCCCCCGGCTGGCGGGTGTATTGAACCGAGCCCGGGCCTGGCCGCGCGAAAACTTCAGGACCCCGAGGGCGAACCACCTTGTTTTTGGGGGTCTACGTTTAAAACATTCTGCCGTGACGTTGATTCACTGTTGACACCATCAAAGAATAGGCGCATCTTTCAAATAGATACCGCCGGCGAGGAAATGTGAACTCGCCCGTGCTGGACCCCTATCGGACGCGAAGGAGTTTTGCTAGGTATCAAAGGGGGCTGGTCTCCTACCTCCGACGGAAACCGGCCTCCTTTTTCTCCCGCAACTCCCATAGTCGCATCTGTCAACGGTTGACAGATAGATGGTGGCCAACCAGCGTGATATGATTTGGCTCCATGGACACAATTCTGATCATTCTGATCCTTCTAATTCTCCTAGGAGGCGGCGGCGGTTACTACTACGGTGGCCCTCAAGTCGGAGGTGGAATTGGAGGGATTCTTCTCTTGGTTCTAATACTTTGGTTCTTTTTCGGCAGGCGGTAACCCGATCCGGCAGACCCAGCTCTTGGCTTTTCACGAAACCGCTGTGGATGCGTTGGATAGCAATAATTCAACGAAGACCGTGGCGGGCGAGTGCACGAGACGCAGTCTAAGGCTAAGTACGTCGTTCGGGACCTACTCCGGCCCCTTTATAATCGGACAAATGAGAAAACTACTTGGCTTGTTCTTGGGCGCTTCTTTGTCCTTGATCGCCCAGACCGAAATCACGCTGATCGCTCCCGTCGGAATCAGGGGTGCGGTGGAAGAGCTGATCCCCGGCTTCGAAAAAAAGACCGGTTTCAAAGTGAAGACCACGTACGGGACAGGGCTCGTCACTAAGAAGCAGGTGGCTGACGGGGAACCGTTCGACGTACCGATCGTGCAGGTGCCCTATGAAGAAGTGTTGAAGTCGGGCCACGTCGTGGTTTCCTCGATGACACCCCTCGCGAGTGCGCGCGTGGGGGTGGCAGTGAAAAGGGGCGCTCCCAAGCCAGACATCTCGTCGGCGGACGCGGTAAAGCGAATGCTGCTTTCGGCGAAGAGCGTCGTGTATCCCAATCCCGCACGCGGGCCGGCCGCCGGGATCACATTCGATGAGATGCTGGTGAAGTTGGGCATCGCCGAGCAAGTGAAACCCAAACTGCAACCTGTGGTCGGTACGGAAGTGATGAAGATCACCGCAAGAGGGGAATCGGAAATCGGCGTCACGTTCCTGAGCGAGTTGGACCCGGAGGCTGGAATCGATATTGTTGGTCCGCTGCCGGAAGACATCGCACCGCCCACCCAGCTGGTGGGCTTCGTCTCCACCCTCGCCAAA
>JANXXL010000197.1 GCA_025350625.1 Bryobacterales bacterium
CAGCGGCGCGTTTCCGAAGTTCTGGAAACCGAGAGGAGGATTCGGATTCGAATTTTGCGCCAGCGACGGGAATGTGAAACCACTCTCCGAGTTATAGCTGGTTCCCGGAACGTTTTGATTCTGGTCTGTCGGGGCGTTGAGGCCACCGTTGTAGAGGTAACCATTCGCACCGGCGCCCACAGAGTACGGACCACCGTTGGCGAGCGTGTACGCTACGTTCTTAACTTTCCAGGAGCTGGCGAAGCCCTCTTGGAAGCGGATGGTCGGCGTGCCGTATCCGGAGCCGAAGGGACTGACGCCCGAGCCGTTGCATGAAGAAGATCCGCAGCCAGCGAGACCGAAGTTAGGCTCCGGGTTGGCCGTGAGAAGACCCTTCGCCGTGTTGATGCACTGCGCAAAGTCGGTTCTCGTGGCTACAGTGCTGCTGACGAGACCCTTGAGAACCGTCGCGACTGCTTGCGACGAGATGGCGAGCTGAAGGACGGTATTGCCCGAAGAGGCGATTCCCATCGTGATCAGCGAGGTCTGGTTGGCCTGGGCAACACCAGCACCATTCGCGTTCGCGCGGATGTTGGTGAAGCGCAGGAAACGCGTGGCCGTGCCCGGGGGATCGAACGGAACGCCCTGGAACACGATTGAGTTGGTTCCCTGACCGGTGCGGCCCTGGAACACGTTCGGGTGACCGGCGGTGCCGTTGTAAGTGTTCGGCGACGAATTACCAGACGTCGGCCCAACGCTTACGATCGAGCAAACACCAGGACCGGACTGACCCAGGCCCAGAAGCTCAGGTGCTTGAGGGGCGCCGCAGTTCAGGATCGGCACGGCGGCGTTGTTAACGGATGGGAACGAATTGTTCGGCACCGTCGCGGAATTCGGCTCATCGATGATGAGCAGCGCTTCGAGGAAGGTCCCGCTCGGAGTGTTAGCGGTGATCTTGCTCGTCACGTTCTGCGACAAGCTGACATAAATATTGATCGGCTGAACGAGTTGCCCCGGAGCCGTCGGCGTACCACCTGTGCACGCCAGAAGAACATCTCCAACCTGCTCCGTGTAACCCTCAGCGCGCGCCAATAAATTGGTCGCCTGCTGAACCGTACACGTCGTTGTTGACTGAGCGCTAGCCGGGATAGTGAGCCCTGCGAGCAGAGCCACTACGGCAAGCGCGAATAACCATTTGCGAAAATCTGCCATTTCCTTCTCCTTGTGAATTGTTGGAATTGAATTGATGGAAGTTCTCTTGTTCAACCTGAGCCTCAATTTGCAATCCCCTTAGCTTTGAAGAACCTTGGGAACCGAGCTTCCCAGCCACACTTCACTCTGGCTGATCTCCGCTCGACTGCTGTCTTACTCCAGCTCATCTTGATGGACTTCTCTACTTTATTGTTCTTGTGCTCGCGGGAATGGGGGCTTTTAGGCCACCCTGCCCTGATTTCAACTATCAACTGCAATGGAACCTTGGACGCAGTCAGATTTATTGATACCATTGCCGAACAGGTCTCGTCAAGGCAAAAGTACCAAGGGTAAGCCCGGTTTTGACCGAGTTTAGCGGACTTTTGGCCGGAGATCCGCAGAGAATGGCGATTTTGCAGGGTTCACCGGCGATTTCGACAGGTTAGACGGCTGATTCCTGCATCGCCGCGAATTAAAGCACCTTAACGTACTTTTTCAATTTCTTTACCCGGTCGCGAAGCTCGTTACTGGCTTCAATCAGATCGCTTTCATCCAAGATGACATGGGGCGTCATGAAGATGATGAGCTCGTTGCGGCTATGTGAGGAGCTCTTATTGCCGAATAACAGTCCCAGGCCCGGGACGCGCGAAAGGTAGGGAATTCCGCTCGCATTATTGGTGGTGGTATCGCTGATCAGGCCACCGATTGCGATGGTATCGCCGTCTTGGACGGTAACCTGCGTCTGCACCACTTGCTGATTGAAGGAAGGGGTCAGGGAGCCGGCCCCTGCGCCGGGCGAGCTGACCTCCTGATTGATCACCAAAGTGACGACGCCGCTGGGGTTGACGCGCGCGTTTACCTGCAAAGTTACTCCCGTGTCGCGGGAGGAAATGGAACTGGTGACGGTGCTCGATCCAGCCACCGTCGTGGAGGAGGAAGTCTGCACCGGAACCTGGGTGCCGACGTTGAGCGTCGCCGGGATGCTGTCGGTGGCGATGAGACTGGGCTCGGAGAGAATCCGCGTGCGACCGGTATTTTCGGAGAGGTTGAGGAACGCCAGAAGCTCTTTGCTCTTGCCTACCAGCGCGCCGAATTGCAGGGTAGTTGTCGCCACGCCGGCGACTGAGCCTATAGCACCTAGTAGCCCGCGGTCCGAACCGTTGACCCTCTGAAATTGCGCCGAAACTCCGCCGGCGAAAGATCCGGTGAGGTCCACCGAGTAAATCTTGGCTTCGAGCAGAATCTGGCGCGGGGGGATGTCGAGATCTTTTAGGATCCGCAAAATCCCTTGATACTGCTCGGGTGAGGCTTGGATGATCAAGGCGTTATCGAGCGGGTTGGCGACCACGCGTACGGCAGGCTTGCCGTCGGCAGTCTGGCCGGGGACGACAGGAGCGGGCGTGGCCGGACCGCCCACATTCCCCACAATCGTAGCCACACCCGCCGGACCCCCAGCGACCGCGGGAGCCTGCGCGGCGTAACCGCCAAACACCGGGTAGCCGTAACCGCCACCGTTCTGGTATCCTCCACCTCCGCCCCCCATACCGGGACACCCGCCCAGGCCGCCAAAGTTATTGTTGAAGCTATTCGCGTTGCCATAACTGCTGTTGGGATTCATGCCACCCCCGGTGGCAGCGTAGGTATTGGGATATCCGTAGCCACCGCCGTACTGAGCGCCGCCGCCGAAACCTCCGTAGCCACCTCCTCCAAAGCCGTTGCCGCCGCCGTTATAACCGCTGTATCCGCCGTAGCCGCCGCCTCCACCCACGCCATAGAGCTGGCTGAGGGCCATCGCGACGCATTCGGCGCGTCCGTAGCGCAAACGGTAAACGTGATTTTCGCTGCCGCCGCCGAGATTCAGCTTGACCGGGATATCGAGCTTCTTCAACCAGTCCTCTATGGTGTCGAAGACGCCGGGGTTGGGCGCCACGGCGATCAAGGTGTTGATCCGGTCGACGGGCAGGAACCGCACGGTCGCGCTCTTGCCGTCGAGCGAAACGGCTTTCAAAACGTTCTCGAGGTCCTTTACCAGATCGGAGGGGCGCGTGTTCCTCACGTCAAACAGCCGCACGCGCTGGTTTGCGAAGCTGTCGCTGTCGAACAACTGAATCAATTCCATAGTCCGGCGCATGTTGCGGCGGCTGTCCAGAATGAACAGCAGGTTCGACGGCGCGTAGGAATACATGGTCGCGTTTTCACCGACGAATTCGCCCAGCACTTTAGTGAGTTCGTCCACGGTGACGTATTTCAGGAAAACCAGATTCAGCATGATCTGGTCGTCTTCCGGGATATTTTGCGCGTTGACCTGCGGGCGCAAGGGCATCTTGGGCGCGTCTTTGAGCGGCAGAATCCGATAGACTTCGCCTTCCTGAATCATGGCCGCGCCATTGATCCGCAAGATCAGGTCGAGGAGACCGCGGGCGTCAAGGTTTGCGGTGCTGCCGTAGGTATTCAGCACCACGCTGCCTTTTACCGCGGGGTCGAGGATGTAGTTGATCTTCAACTGTCGCGCCAGTTGATTGATCACTTCGACCAGCGAGGCGTTCTGCAGCGATAAATTGCCGATAGGCACGGGAGGCGGCGCGGGCGCGGCTTGGGCGGGCGGGGCAGCGGGGGGCTGGGCTTGGCCGAAGGCTTGACCCGCGCACATCAGAAACGCGGCCACTCGAATTACACTCGAACCCTGCATTCTCATTCACTCACTCCCCGCTGGATCATTTCACTTGCTCCCAACTGCATAATGCACCGACCATAGTCATAACCTGAACCTTTCGATATCCCGAATGAACCGTGCCGGGGGGCGAGTTGTCGGCAGTAAGACACCCGCGGGCTCCTCCCGCGAGCACGGGGCCGAAGACCTCGTCGCCGGCGGTGTCGCTCGCGCTGGAGTCGTTGGTTTTAGTGCCGATCGAGCCGCTTAACGAGGTCACCGCCTTCCCTGTGGCTGGAGGCGCGGCGGAGTTGACCCCGGGCGAGGCCATCGCGGCGGGAGCGGCGTTGGGGCGATCGAGTGACGCGACTGATTTCGGAGAAGCGGTAACCGGCGCGGGCGGGGGTGGCGCGGCCGCCTGCGCGACGGTTTGCTTCGGACGCAGGTCTTCGAGCCTGCGCTCGATCGTTTTGCCCTTCCATTCGAAGACGGCTTTTTCCTGGTCGAAACTCACCAGCTTGAAATCGCCCACCTGTTCGCCGGTCTGATAGCTGCGCTGGGTGCCGTTCGCCATGCTGAGCAAGATCACCGGTTCGGCAATGGCCATCTGGCCGTTATAATCCGGGAGCGCCGGCATCACCGGCTGCGGCGCGGGCTTTGGCGGCTCCACCACCACGGTGGGATTTCGGTCCGCCGAAAACAGCATCTTGTTTGCGACGTCGATATACTCGGCGGGGGTGGTGGCTTTGGCTGGCGGAGGAGTGGGCGGAGCGAGCACCGTCCTGGGCTCTACCTTTCGCTCGAGCACGGCTCGCTCCCGCGCCTGCGCTTCGAGCCAATTCACGCGCAGGGTCCATACCAGAACGCCGGCGAGCGCCAGCAGCGCCAGGTTCAACAGAATCATTCGGCGGTTCACAATGCGCTTCCTCCCGCTTTCTTCCCAGGCAGGGATTTTTCGGGCACCAGGCGGCGCGGAACCACGCCTGAAACCGTAAGGCGCGCCGCTACCGTCTTCTCCTTGGCGTTGGCCGAAAGCACCCGCAGATCGCTGGTGGCAACAAGTTCCGGTTGCGACTGCAGAGCGGCCAGCAGATTTACCAACTGATCGATGCGGCATTCGATCTGGACGGACACGCTGGCTTCGCCATACTTATCGCCAAAGGGACGGATGGGATTGAGCTCGGTCGAGCGAATCTCGATGGGCGGATTCTCGGCGGCCCCCAAGCGTCGAATGATCTGGATCACCTGGGCCTGCGCCTGAGCGGCGGTCTCGGCTGCGATGATTCCTTTTTCGCGCGCTGCCAAATCGGCGGACACTTTCTTATACACCGCTTCTTTAGCGGGAACCGTGGCCGCGGCTTCGCGCAGCCGGGCCAGACGCGCCTCCGCCTGCGTCACTGGGTTACCCGTGGCGCTTACAACCACTGCGCCATCATTCGACGGCCAGAATCGGACCACCACGCCCAACAGGGCGGAAACGGCCAACCAGGCTAAGGCGCGGCGATCGCGGGGGCGGAGGTTCATTTTCGAGACTCCCGCGTGGTTCGGATACGAAACGATTCTCCGCTCGCGACGCGCGAGGGCGGAACCACGAACTCGGTTCCCTGGAATAACGGCGAGGCGTCAATGGTCTGTAATAGCGGCGCGGCCTGCGCCGTCTCACCGGCGATGGTCACCTGGGTGGGCGTGATTTCCAGTAGATTCAGCCAGGCGGGCGGCGCCAGAATGCGCGTCATTTCCCCCAGCACGTCCATATCGCTCTTGGTGCGGGTGCGCACCTGGTCCAACTGCAAAGTGGCGCGGCGCGCGGCCTCTATCTGGCGATCGAGGGCGGCGGAGCGGCTTGCCTCCGGCGCAATTTTGGCGATTTCGGCGTTCAATGACGCCAGATACTGCTTGGTGTCATAACGCGGAAAAAATCCTAATGCTAAGGCGAGAAGCAGCACCGCGGCGGCGAGGGCGGCGGAGGGGATCCACAGCCAGCGCGATCCGGAAGGCCGCAGGTCGGTGGGAAGCAGATTGAGGGGCAGCGCCATTAAGGGGCACGCCGAGGCGAGCGCGGCGGCATAGGGCAGCGCCGGCGCCGCGTTTAACAGCAGGTCCAGATTCACGGGCGCGGTTTCGGATTCCAAGCGCAGTTCCGCCGCCGCCATAGCCGCGGCTCGCGCTAGTGGAACGTCGAAGGTTGCTGAGAATACTGGGCGGCTGGGACTCTCCCCATAAATTTCCACGCCGGATTCAGTGGTTTCGTAAGCCAGTAAACCCGAGGGCGGGGGCTCCTTGCGGAACATTCGCAATGCGGCGCGGATCACGGCGGCCGAACAGGTGAACGTCCCCACTTGAATGCCGGCTTCCCCGAACAGCGTGATGAAACGGTCGATGACCGCGCGGCGTGTAATCGCGACCAGCACTGAGGAAGTGCCGGGTATGCGCACCCAGCTCGATGCCACGTCTTCTTCGCGGTAAGGATGCAGGCCCTCCATCTGGAACTCGATGGCCGACGGCAGATCTTTATCGGAGACGCCGGGGAGCGCGAGGTGACGGACCATTACCTCACGGCGGGGCAACAGGACCGTGGCAGCTACGCGAGCGCAGCCGTGTTTGCGGAGGAACGCGGCGTACTCCGTACCCCACACTCCGGCGGCGTGATGCAAAGCATCGTTAAAGGAAATCGTGCCCACCATGCGCGCTCCGCCCGGATGCACGCGCACAGCGGCCACGCGCAGCGATTCGCCGCCATGCGGCCCAACTACTTCAATGCCGACTCCGTGCCCGAACGCCAGCCACCTTTTGAGGCCGTCGGGGATCAGGGTGCGAAGGAGGCTCATGGCTGCGAGTCTCCAGAAAAACCCGGTTGCCCGGGAACATTGCCGCCGCGGATCGGCATTCCTGGATACGGCGGAATGGCGGCTTGCGACCAGGCGTCGTCGTACCAGCGCAAAATATGCAGGGGTTGCTGCGATCTGCGGGGATCGAACAACTTGATGGTGGCCGCCGCAGTGCGCACGACATCCGAGTAACCGCCGTCGGGGCGGCGCAAGCGGGCGCTCGCTCTAAGCGTGTAAATCGAGAAGCCGGATGCGAGCGAAATGCGGGGCGGCAGTGTGCCCGCGATTTGCTGCGGATTTTCATACTGCCGCTGTTGGCGTCCGGCCACGATCGAAGCGGCCGTCTCTGATGTCATCCCCATGGCTTCCATGAGCGCGGGACTCACGGTATTGACGTCAAACGGCCCTAGCGATCCCCAAACCGAGAGACAGTCGCGCAGCCCGCCGCGCGCATACAAGCGTCCGTCGGCTCCGGTGGTGTAATTGCCATAAAACAACTCGGGACTCATCCCCCGCACCAGCAGTAATTCTTCAATCTCCAGAAAAGACGCGTGCCGCGCGCGGAAAGTCGGACCCAGGCTCAAATAGTACTGGTCAAACGCACTTATGTTCACGTTGGGCGAGCGCCAATCCATAATGCCGTCGGCTATTTGCCGTGCGCGGGCGGGGTCTTGGCTCACCGCGAATACGACGCGATAGAGATCGTCGGGATCGGCCCGATTGATATTGAGCTTGGAGGATTCCGGGATGATTTCGACCAGTGCATCGCCGCTCGGAAACCGCATGGGAAGCCGGCGCATGGTGTAGTTCCAGAAGCGGGGCAAACCGTCGGGCGCGTTCGAACTGAAACCGGAGTTGCCCCATTGCAACCACAATATTCCGCGTTCGAGGGCACCCGAAGCCAGGTAGGCGGCCCTCAATCCTTCGCCCGAAGTTGAGACGCGATCCGTCTCCGAGCGTACGTTCGATGAGACCGAGAGGGCGATCGCAGCCAAGCCCGCCGATAGCCACAGCACGGCGAGCAGCGCGCCGCCGCGCGTTCGCCGACGATTAAAACCCATCGTCATACACCACCGCGGGATCTCGGTTGACCTGAATGGGAATCGTCATGCCCAGCGCGGAAAGGCCGCCCCTTTCGGGCGCCCCTGGTTGCATTTCGAGGCGCACTCCCGCAGGCAGCATGGGCCGGTCCCACAGCGGAAGCCAGGAAGTTTCGAGAAACGTGTTTTGATCGTAAGGTTCGTGATAGGAAAACCGGCAGTACGCCAGGTGATCGGCCAGCACGTACGACGTTTCGGGCGTGGGTTTCGCGGATGCCTGGTTTGCGCCTCCAAGCTCGAAGGGCGATGCCGAAAGTGCGGTACCCGCACAAAACGGATTCGTGCTCTGCGGGCCGGTATAAGGATGTTCCGTTGCCACCAGCCGCACACTTCCGCGGTCGCCTGAAAGCACGCGGTACTCGACGATCTGCGGGTATCCCCGAGCGCCCTCCGCAATCGAATAACTGGAAATAAAACGCAACCCGTCGGCAGAGCCGCTCAGAAATGAGGGAACTGCGATGCCGGGACCCTCAGCGGCCGGACAGATGCCCGAGACCGGAATCACAGCACCGATCTGGCTGGATAGAATCTGTTGGGCTTTCAAGAAGTGGCGATTGGATTCCAGTTTTCCGGCAGTTTTCTGGTAGGTAAGCAGGCTGGTTCGCATGGCCATCAGCATGCCGGTCGAGAGCCCCGCCACCAGCGTAATGGCGATCAACATTTCGAGAAGTGTAACGCCCCGTTGTGCGCGCATTAGAAGCGTCGGTCTCCCATCCGCAACATGTTGCGGCGAAATCCTTCGAGCGCATAACTGTGGCGAGTGGCGCCGGTCATCCACCAGATTTCGAGTTCGACGCGGTCGAGATCCGGGGAGTTGCCGTTGGCGCCCGGCGTGGCTTCGAACGGAGTCACGCGGGCGCGCCAGCCGGAGCGCTCGCCGCCAGTGAGTAGCGGGTTAAACTCGGCGGCCAGGTCCTGGTTGCGAGGGCCGTTGCGGTCGATGAGCAGCTCATCCATTTTCTGTTTCGCGAGCAGTGTGGCGCGGTCGTAATCGGTGAGGCGCGCGGCGTTGCGCGAGGCCCCCGCCATGCTTCTCAGAATACCGGCGACGGCGATGCCCATGATGAGAGTCGCCACCAGGACTTCGAGCAGGGTAAATCCACGTTGACGCGAGCTTGTCATGGTTCCCTCGTCGCGCGGGTTAGTTCGGTGAATGGGTCGACGCTTACCATTCGCTTGTTCCCGGCGCGGTTGGCGATCTCGATGCCGATGCGCGGGACGGTCCCGCCGGGATACATCAGGAAACGGCGCGGCTCGTTGAGATTCACTTCGGCCGCCGGCAGAATTGCGAGGATGCGGTAGCCGTCCGGCAAATCCAATCGGCGCGAAAATTCCAGATCCGGCGAGCGGGCGATTAAGACGTTGTCTTTGGGCGAGATCCACACTTCGATTACCTGCTGCCGTCGGCTCGCTCGATCAATCGACGTGTTGAGAAAACTCACCACCGTATCGGACACCGAACGCAGACGCAAAGATTCGACGCCCGCAGCGGCGCTGGGGTAGCTGATGCCGGTCACCAACGCGATCAGCGTCAGCACGATCAACAACTCGATAAGCGTTACGCCCGATGCAGTCGGCCGTCGGCGGTTATTTATTGCTCCAACTGACAATGTCGGCGTTATTCCCTTCTCCGCCCGGCTGGCCGTCGGCGCCGAGCGAAACTATGTCGGGCTCATCCCCGTGATCACCGGGGAACTTGTAGAGATAGGCATGGCCCCAGGCATCGAGCGGAGCATCCTGCGGCAGATACGGACCCGCCCACTGATCAAGGCCGTCCGGTTTCACGCGTAGCGCGTTCAGCCCCAAGTCGGTGGTCGGAAAATTCCCGGTATCCAGCTTGTACGAGCCCAGCGCCGTCATAAACGAATTGATCTGCGCGTGCACCTGCGTACGCTTGGCCTTATCCACATTCCCGAACAGTTTCGGACCCACCAACGCCGCGAACAGCGCGATGATGGTCACCACCACCAGCATTTCAATCAGTGTGATACCGCGTTGAGCTCGTCTGGATTTCCGCATATTTTTCCTTCTAGCCCGCAATGTCGTTAATGCTGGTGATGGCCAGCATCAGGCTCAAAATCAAAGTCCCGATCAACAGGCCCATCACTAGAATGATCAAGGGTTCAAACAACGAAGTGAAGCGCCGGATGGCGCTGCGGGTTTCATTTTCGTAAATGTCGGCCATGCGCACGAACATGGCGTCGAGGTGTCCGGTTTCTTCGCCGACGCTTAAGAGATGCGATGCCAGCGGTGGAAACTCGCCCGCCTTCGCCATGGGTGCGGCGATGCCCTCGCCGCGCTTCACTCCGGTGATCACGCGTTCGAGCGAGGCAGCGATGCGGCGGTTGTTCAGAATTCCTCGCGCGATGCCGATCGATTGCACCAGCGGGACGCTGGCGGCCACCAAGGTCCCCATGGCGCGCGCGAAACGAGCGGTTTCGGCCTTGCGCAGCGCGTCGCCAAGCACCGGCACGCGCAACCGGAACGTGTCCCACCACATCTCACCGCCAGGGGTGCGCACGTAGGTAATGAAAGAAAGGATCGCAGCAGCGAGCACGATCGCGCCCGGCAAGCCGTACATCTGAAGATACCGGCTGACGGCCAGCAGCATCAACGTGGGCGCGGGGATGGTCATACGCGGGTCTGAAAAAATCTGGGCGAAGCGCGGCACCACGAATTCCAGCAGCACGATGATGGACGAGAGTCCCACTATAGTGAGCAGCGCGGGATAGATGAGTGAGCTGACGATGTAGCTGCGCAGGTCGTCGCGGGTGCGCTCGAATTCGGCCAGGCGATCGAAAATCTGCGAGAGCGACCCCGATGCTTCACCGGCGCGCACCATGTTTACGTAGAGATCCGAGAAGTACGCCGGATGCGCCCCCAGACTATCGGCTAGCGATTTGCCGCCTTTGATCAGGCGCACGATGTCCAGCACCAGAGTCCGGAAGTTGGCGTGTTCGGTTAATTCCGCGGTGATCGACAGCGCGCGGTCGAGCGGCACGCCGGCGTTCAGCAGCGTCGACAGTTCTTGCGTGAAGAACAGAATGTCTCGGCGCTTGCCGCGCTGAAACGCAGGCAGCTTGAGAGCGGCGCCGGCCTTCTGTTCCAGGCCCACGTACACCGGAATCAATCCCTGGCGCTTCAACTCGGCGGCGACTTGCCGATCGGTCTCGGCCGAAAGCGTGCCGGTGCGGAGCTTGCCGTCCGCCGCCACTGCCTTGAAGAAGTACGCTGTCGCCATCGCCCGTTACAACTCCTGCGTCACGCGCATCACTTCATCCGCAGACGTCATGCCGCGGCGCACCTTATTCCAGCCATCTTCGCGAAGATTTTGCATGCCATGGCGGCGGGCGATTTCGGTGATCCTGCCGGAATCCTCGTTGCGCATGATGGACGCGCGCAATTCCTCGTTCAGTTCCATTAATTCAAAGATACCGAGCCGGCCACGGTAGCCGGTGTTGAAACACGACTCGCAACCTGCACCGCGGAAAACGGCGATGGTTTCGCCTTCGGGAGTAACCGCAGTGCCGCCGGGAACTTTGCACTCCTGGCAGATCACACGCACCAGGCGCTGGGCCAACACTGCCACTAGCGACGACGTGATCAGGTAGTTCTCCACGCCCATGTCGGTCAGACGCGTAATGGCGCTGGGCGCGTCGTTGGTATGCAGCGTCGAGTATACAAAATGCCCGGTGAGGGCCGAGCGGATGGCGATGTCGGCGGTCTCGCGGTCGCGAATTTCGCCCACCATGATGACGTCCGGGTCCTGGCGCACAATGTGGCGCAAGCCTTGCGCGAAGGTCAAGCCGATCTGCGGATTCACGTGAATCTGATTGATGCCGTCCATCTGATACTCGACGGGATCTTCGATGGTGATGATTTTCTTATCGCTCTGGTTGATGCGCTTAAGCGCCGAATAAAGCGTGGTGGATTTGCCGCTGCCAGTGGGTCCGGTGACCAGGAAAATGCCGTGCGGAAGCGACGTGTAATACTCCATTCGCGATAGCATGTGCTGGTCGAAGCCCAGCCGTTCGAGATCGTAGAAATCGCCCGCCGAGCGGTCGAGCAGCCGCATGACCACGCTTTCGCCATAAAGCGTGGGCAGCGTCGAAACCCGCAAGTCGACCTCACGCCCCAGCGTCTTGACCTTGATGCGGCCGTCCTGCGGCAGGCGGCGCTCGGCGATGTTGAGACGCGCCATCAGCTTCACGCGCGAGATAATCGCGGCTTTGAGCTCGCGCGGCGGCGGGTCCTGATTCACCAATACGCCATCGACGCGGTAGCGCACGCGGAATTCTTTTTCGAACGGCTCGATGTGGATATCGCTCGCGCGCTTTTCGACGGCCTGCGCGATCATGGCGTTCACCAGGCGGATGACGGGCGCTTCGCTCGCCATATCGCGCAACTGTTCCAGATCTTCGTTGCTCTCGCCGGCCGGAACCGCCAGCTCGGTTTCATTTTTCTCGGTTTGCCCGTAGTAGCGGTCGATGGCATCGAGAATTTCCTGCTCGCCAGCGAGGGCGGGATTGACCGCGAGGCCGGTGCAGGCAGCCACCGTTGAACGGGTTTCAAAATCGAGAGGATCGGCCATGGCCAGAGTGACGGTGTGATTGTAGAGCGCCACTGGCAGGCAGCGAAACTGGCGCAGAAACTTGGGGGAGAGCGTTTCGGTTTCGGGCGACACGGCGGGCGGACCATCGATCGCGAGCAGCGGCACTTGCAATTGCTCCGCGAGCGCTAGCAACACATCGCGCGCCGCGACGAACCCCAGATCCACCAGGATCTTGCCCAGCTTATCGCCACGCTCGCGCTGCAATTCGAGCGCTCGATCCAAGTCTTCGCCGGTGATCAAGTGCTTCTGAATCAGGAGTTCGCCCAGCCGCATGGGCGTTAGAACTGCGCGGCTCGAATCGCGGCTTCGAGGGCGGCGCCACCCTGGCGCTGCGCCTCCATTAGTTTCCTTTTAGAGCCCTGCACCATAATTTGCACCGGCAATCCGCTGATGTCTTCCCACGGAAAATGCGAGAGGAATGCGACCAGTACAATCTGCTCATCCGGAGGCACAGCCGACATTCCAGGAGACGCGGCGGTTTCGGCCAGTAACTTATCGAGCGCCGCTTTGAGCTCGGAAATGCGCGCGATCTTCAGCTGCTTGTGCCGCGCTTTTTCCGGGTTATCCGGAGGCGGCATCATAACCCCAATGGGCACCCCCGCCACCAGATTGATTTCCGCCGTAAACACCGCCCCGTAGCCGTCTAAATAAACGCCGCGCGTGGGGCCGAGCACTACAAACGGATTGTCACTCCATAACTTATTAAAGCGGTCATCGAGGGATTTTTCCGTGAGAGCGACCGTGTTCCTGGGCACGCGCGGCGCATCCACTGCAATCGCTGAGGCGGCGACCGCAAGGAGGAGGAAAGGCACCGTGAGAACTTTCAAAGTTGGAATCTTCATTTAACGAACTCCCGCCCCGGTGTTCAGGGCATAGATACGGGTGACTTGTCTATTGAGAAAATCCGCCGCGTCGGAATAGCGCTTTTCCGTGGCGGCAAGAAGCATGGCGGTGCGCTGATCGTCGCGCTTTACGGTTTCAGCCACGGCCTTGGTAACGGCTGTGTCGACGGCGGCAGCCATTTCACTCTCTAAGCGTTCGGTGACCCGTGCGGTAACGCGAGCCTCGATAGCCCTGGTATCTACCTGCGCGGTAGTGCTGGGCAGAACCGCTGGCCGCACGAAAGCGTGCACTAGAATGGCCCCGGCAATCAGGGCCGCCGCCGCGAAAGAGGGGCGCAGGAACATTTTTTGATACCAGCGCGGCTCGAAAACCTTGTCGGAGACGAATGCAATCCGCCGCGGGAGTTCTTCGTCGCGGAGCGTCGCCATCGCGTCCAGGGTCACTCGCAGTCGAGCCAGTTCGTCCTGGCAATCGGAACACGCGGCGACGTGGATTTCGGCCTCCTGCCGCGCGCTGGCGTCCATCTCACCCAGCGTGTAGGCCTTCCAATCGGGTCTATCTTCAAGCTTGCAACTCATAACGGATCCTCCGCATCCACTAAACCGCGCCTTCTTTACGAAACACCGCCGGAGCGAGCGTCGCCTTGAGCAGGTCGAGCGCGGTATACAAGCGCGATTTCACAGTAGAGACCGGGCAATCCAGGATCTCCGCAATTTCGTCGAACTTGAACCCCTGATAGACCTTCAGCATTACCGCTTCTCGCTGATCTTCGTTCAGCATCTTGAGCGCACTCTCGACCGCCAGTGACAACTCGATCGGCAACAGGCGCCCGCCGAAATCCCGCGGACGCGGCTCGGAAAGCTCACTCTCCGGCCTGCGCCGCCGCAGCAACGAAAACGCTTCGTTGTGGGCGATCCTAAACAGCCACGCCGAAAAGCGCGCCGGATCGTCGAGTTTCCGCAGGTTCTGATACGCTTTCAAAAAAGTTTCCTGGCTAAGATCGAGTGCGTCCTCGCGATTTGACACCAACCGCAGCAGATAGTTGAAGATACGCTTCTCCCACCGGGATACGAGAAGGTTATACGCCTCGACGTCTCCCTGCCGCGCTTTGGCTATCAGGTCGCGATCTTCGACCTCGCGAAAGATCAACGTTTGCTCCGTTCGTAAAGACGCCCCTTTTAAGGAAAAAGTCGGAGGGGGCGCGGATTGAGTCACTTTCATTATGAACATAGCTGGACAGAAATGGTTTAGTAAACTACGGTTACACAGCTTGAAGTTTTTAACCGCTTATTTTTCAAAGGTATCTAGACGCGTCCTGACACAGTGCAATCGAATACGTCCATACTTGCTTGACGAGGAAACTACTATGGCTAAAGACCCACTTATTCGGTGGCGGGCAACCAAGGCCCGCGTGGTACTGGGTGCGCCCATGCGCATCGGGTGGCGCGTCAAGAGGCAAAAGGGGTCTCACCGAACATTGAGTAGATCAGGATGGCCCGACTACGTCCTCGCATACCACGACCGCGTGGAACTCGGCCCCGTTGCGTTAGAAAAGTTAGGCCGGAAGACGGGACTCACACCGAAGGACTTGTAATCTTACGCGGCGAACGACACCGTGATCTCACCCGGCACCGCTTCCCCATGTTCCAGACGGTCGGCAATTACGCGCAACGCCAGAGCCTCGACCGCCGCGAGCGCCTGCTTGCGCGTGCGGCCATACACCATGACTCCAGGGAGTGCGGGAATATCGGCGATCCAGCGGCCGTCGGTTTCACGGTCGAACTCCACCTTGAGATCGAACGCGCTTGCTTTTGCGGCGGCCTTCATGAGCACTAGTATACCGTCCAGGTAAAGGTTTGGTGTCATAATGCGGGATAGGCGGACGTGAATCAATGAGCGC
>JANXXL010000201.1 GCA_025350625.1 Bryobacterales bacterium
GGAATTCCGCGCCGAAGCGTTCGTACACGTTCTTGCCCAGTAGTTCTATTGGGTGGCGAAACACCAGATCGATGGACGGGATTTCGATTCTCTGCGCGCCGAACCCGAGCAGCAGGCTGTTTTCCTCCGGCACACAGTCGAAGCACCAGGCATAGTTCGGAGCGTCCGAAGGAAGATCGAACGTGCGCCGCATCCACTCGCCGCCCCACGGCCCCGGGTCGAAAAACGGCACGAGGCGGAGAGGTCCTCGCACGGCCAGTTCCAACCCCCGCCGCACCGCGTTGCCGCCGATCATTTTTGGCGTCCGGCGATCGTTTGTATCGAGCAGGAAATCGATGCGGTCGTACAGCCGGCGCTTCAGACGGTCCGCCGCGCGCCAGTCCACGAAGAAGCCGCGCTTGTATTTGGCGGATGCCGGTTCCTGAAGGTTGTCGAGCCCGATGTTGCCGATCTCATTGCGCCGCTGCCGCTGCTGAATCTCCCACCGAGCCATGTTGCAGTAAACCAGCAGGTCCCAATCGCCGCAGACCAGCGCTGCCCCAGTGCCAACCACAACGGCCAGGCCGGCGACGTTCTGCATCGCGCGGCGGCACTGCGCGACCTTGTCCGGTTCCAGGAAGCTGTCCAGTTCGATGCTCTCCATGCGCCCGAAAACCGAGTCGTCCGTCAGGTTCGGAGCCAGCATCAGTTCCAGATCGCCGGCAGGGCGAAAGCACTTTTCCGCCTCAATCGTTAGGGCAGGGCGCAAGCCATCTTGGATGGCGCGGGCGATCTCCGCGACGAATGCACCCGGATAGCATTCCACACACAGCACGAAAGGCCCGGGAACGATGGCCGACCGCAGCCGGGAGAGAATGTCCATCCACCCGGCGGAGCACTCGGCCTTGTCGCCACTCACCGGAACGCAGGGAGTCTTGTCGTATTGGGAAGCTGTTATCGGCACGTTTCCTTCAGCAGCGGGACCGCACCGAGCAGACCTGCCTCGCCGCCCAGTTCGGCCTGGCGCAATTGCACCTTGCCCCACGGGGTCCACGCGTGAGAATGCACGTAGTCGTCCAGGAACGGCAGAACCTGATCGGCGCTCTTCATTACAGCTCCGCCAAGCACCAGCAGTTCCGGGTCGTACGCGTGAACCAAGCCGACCGCACCGCAGGCCCAGACTTGCAGGCAGCGGTCCTTGATGGCCATCGCCACGGCATCTCCCGCGGCGCTCCACCGGAACAGCGCGGCAAAATCGAGAACCGGCTCGCGAGCCAGCCCACTCTGCGCGAATCCCGGCCATACGCGGCAGATTTCGGGCAGCGCCCAGGTGGACGCTTCAGCCTCCACGCATCCCGTGCTTCCGCAGATGCAAGCCCGCCCGTCGAACACCACCGGCAAATGCCCGCCCAAACAGGCCTGGAAGTGCTTCCCCCGGAGCAGGCGTCCGTCCATCATAGCCGCCCCCCCCACGCCGGTGCCTAGCGTGAGCATTACGATATCGTCAAATGCCCGAGCCGTGCCGCAGTGCTTTTCGCCAAGCAGCGCCATGCGCGCATCGTTTTCGATCCGCAGCGGCAGGTGGAAGCACTCGCGGCTCCATTCGGGCAGATCGAGGGCGATCGAATCCTCATATTTGCCCTTGGGAGTTGAAAGAATCCGGCCTGAAAATGGATCCACGATCCCCGGGAAGCTGACACCCACGCCCCTGCAATCGCGGGCAGTGAGACCACAACGTTCCAGAAGAACTGTCGCGGCGGCCGCAAGTCGGGGCAGCAGTGTTCCGAAACAGCGTGCGTCCGCCACGGGGATATGCTCCGCCGCCAGAATCCGGCATTCATCAATGATCGCGCAAGCCGCGTGGCTGCCGCCTGTGTCGATGGCAATGGCCTTCATTTCGACGCTTCCCGCTCCCGGCTAAACACGACGGACCTCGATTCCGAGCGCCTGAAAAGGCTCGATGGCAGCGTCGGGGGCATCCACCCCGGTGATCAGCACATGAACCTCCTCCGAACGGCAAAAAAGGTATGTCGACACTGTCCCGAGCTTACTGTGGTCGGCGACTACAATCCGCTGCTTCGCTTGGCTTACCATGATGCGATTCGTGGCTGCTTCGCCGCTGTTCCCGCTGGTCAGTCCCTTCTCCGCGTCGATTCCATTTACTCCCAGGAAAACTTTGTCCACATAGATCTGGCTCATCGCGTACCCGGAAGCCGGGCCCACCAGTGAGAACCAATCGCCGCGAAGGAATCCGCCGGTTACGAAAACCTCCAGGTCTCTTCGTTTGCTCAGTTCCATGGCCACGTTGATGGTATTCGTGACCACGGTGACGCCTTGGTGGTTGCGGATGCTGCGCACCACTTCGGTGGTCGTGGTTCCGGCTGTCAATGCGATGGTCTCTCCATCGTTCACCATCTCCGCGGCCGCAAGCGCGATGCGGCGTTTTTCCTCGGCGTGCCGCTCGATTTGTTCCTGAAAGGAGGAGTCGTGCCGAAAAGGCTCGTAGAACAAAGGCTCGATTGAGACCGCGCCGCCATGCGTGCGACGAAGCAAGCCGCTTGCCTCCAAGTCGCCGAGATCCCGGCGGATGGTGGCGACGGAAACGTTCAGAAGTGCGCACAGACGCTCCACCGAAACGGACCCGCCCCGACGAAGCTCACGCAAGATGCGTTCGGTGCGAAGGGCGGTCTTGTGACTCTTAGGGCTCAATGCCTCATTGTAAGGCAGCTTGTATGTGTAAAACAAGAAAAACGATCATAATCCATACATCATATTTAAATCTACTTGTCATTTAATGATCGAGTATGCCAGATTCGATCATTTTCCTTGACAGCTTCTGGAAATCGCCGTATGCTAGTGCTTCATGCACAAGTGGGTACCACAACGCAGATACCGAATCGCTCTTGGGCGGGCATTGGGCTTGGCTCTCTTGACTTGTGTTGCGCCGCGGGCATCAGCGGAGGCAACGGAGGCAACCCTCTCATTTACGGAGGTCGGCGTCAAGCTGATGAAATCTGCTCCGCGGGACCGGGCACCGGCATTTCGCGTGGATCTTCCCGCGGACTGCGCAGACTGCTCGCTGGTTAGCGACCCCGCATTCCACGGTGAAAATGCCCGTGAGATGTATTTCCACGTGCGCGTCCCGACGGATAGAGCCATCGTCAAGAACATCCGGGTCGATGTCGCGGGAGTGCCCATCCGCGCCGTGATTGTCGAAAAGAATCGGATCCCGTTCTCCACGGCTAGCGGCTTTGTCACGTTTGACTTGCCGGTCGTGCCGCGAGCGCGGTCCTCCACGGTCGAGGTCCAGACGAGTCTGGAGTGGCCAGGCATGGCTTTACGCATCGAACACGCGTTTAAAGACCGGCGAGGCGGAAAATATGCGAGCGGCGAATTTCCCGCGGTGCAGAGAGCGGCGGCGCTGAATCTCGAATTTGGCCTCAGGGAGGCAATCCGGGATCTTAAACTGGCGGACGAGGTGGAGGCCCGCGGATTGGGCAAAATGCACCTCATGGGATTCGACACCAACAACCCGCTGAGCCATGAGGATTACCCGCCCCACATTCATCTAATCCTGCGCTGGCCGCATTTTGCAGGGTCACAGGCGCCCCATTTTTACATCAACGGCAAGGGCCGCCTCCTTCCAGATGTCATTGTGACGATCGACGGAATGCCACACATGGCTACTACGCACATCGGCAAGGGAGTCTGGCTGCCCGCAATCGACTATCTGGGGGAAGATCTATATGAAACTCTCGTCACGGATGACGGAGGGTTGACGCTGCGCCGTCCTGGCGCTGCCTCCTGCACGCTGAGGCCAATCGAGGCGGGTGATCGGGGATTTGGTTCAGGCGCCAGGGCCGACTGCAGTTCAGGCGCGGTGTATCGCATACAGGCCAGCGACGATATAGAGCGGGGTGAAATCCGTGTGGGCGTGAACTCACAACCCGTCGAAGTTTATCGCTATGACGTGGACACGGCTACGCTATTGAGCGCGGAACCGGCACGGCCTAAGCCGAGCGCCGCCAGGAAGCCCTGACGCGAGCCCTCGGTTGAACGAAATGATTACGGTATTGATAGGAGACGCAATGCGAACAGCAGTTTACCGAATTCTGATTCCCGCGCTGTTATTGCCGGGTGCCTCGTGGTCGCAGAACCGCAGCACGGCGGAGATTGTCGGGACGGTAACCGACCCCAGCGGAGCCGTCGTACCGAACACCGCGGTCAAGATTACAAACACGAAGACCGGCACTCATAGACAAGCAACCACAAACATGGCCGGCGCATTCGACGTTCCCTTTCTCGATCCCGGACCTTACGCGGTGGAATTTCAGGCAACGGGATTTCAGGCGCTCATTCGTAGGGGAATCGATCTGCAATTGGATC
>JANXXL010000287.1 GCA_025350625.1 Bryobacterales bacterium
TGCCCAGTTGGCTCCATGATGTTCGTGATCTTCAGGATTCTCCTCGTAGATTTCGAGCTCATACTCCGCGATATCCACCAGCTCTGTTCCCAGGAACACATTGCCGATCCCAACTATTTTGCGGACAGGTCGGAACGACATCGGAAAAAGAATACACCCTAGCTGAGGAGGGGGTAACCGGACCCCGCCCGGACCGGGTGGGTGTCAAATCAATTTCGATGCGAATCCATGCGCGGGAACGATGGGCTGTTCCTCCAAGCACGGTAAATTTTAGTACTTCAAGTGAGCGCGAAGGTCCTTGAGAAGGCGGAACAAATGGTAAGGGTCGGCGGGCGAAGGCGAGTCTGCCCTTGCTAAGCTACACGTTTTCGTACGGACGTAGTGTCGTGCAGACAGCGAACCACATCATTTATCCGATCTGATTTGGATCGTCGCCGCTCCGGACACTTTCACGCTCCGGACAGCTCCGGACAGTTTCATTGACACCGGCATTGTTTGAATGTACTCTCGTGGGGTATTCTCCGAGGTAGGTGTCGAAGTAGAAATGCAAAATCGGTTTACAGGGATTGCGGCGGTCGCCGTGTTATCCATCTTCTGTCTGTTCGTGAGACCGGTGAACGGTCAGACCCCTACATACAGGGCACCGCGAACAGCGGACGGAAAACCCAATCTGAACGGGATCTGGCAAGCCATGAACACGGCGAATTGGGACATCCAGGGGCACACCGCGGCCGCTGGTCCCGTACCCGCGCTCGGGGCTGCCTTCTTTGTCCCTTCAGGTACCGGCATCGTAGAGGGCGAGGAGATTCCCTACGCGCCGGCGGCAGCGGCCAAAAAGAAAGAGAACGCCGCCAACTGGATGAAATTGGACCCGGAACTGAAGTGCTATATGCCGGGCATCCCGCGCGCCACGTATATTCCCTATCCGTTTCAGATCGTCCAGTCGAAGAACAATATTCTGATCACCTATCAGTTTGCGGGCGCCGTTCGTGTGATCAACATGGGGAGTCCCACCAAAGCTCCCGCCGACAGTTGGATGGGTTGGTCGAACGGGCACTGGGAAGGTGAGACGCTCGTCGTGGATGTGACGAGCCAAACCGAGGATTCATGGTTTGACCGGGCTGGGAATTTCCACAGCGACGCCTTACATGTGGTGGAGCGCTACACTCCGCGCAGCCCGGACACAATGATGTATGAAGCCACCATCGAGGACCCGAATGTGTTCACGCGGCCCTGGAAGATCAGCCTGCCGCTGTACCGGCATGTCGAAAAGAACGCCCAGGTCGTCGAATCCAAGTGCGTGGAATTTAGCGAAGAGGTTTTGTACGGAGCTTTTCGTAAACAGCCAAGTAAGTAGTTTTGGCCAAGCGAGGAAGTGGGGAAATATGTACACACGTCAATTCATTACCATGATCGGAGCTCAGGCGTTGGCCGGGTGCCTGTTCTTGACACCGTCGCTTATTTTGGGCCAAGCCCGGCCGCTGGCTGCACCGGCAAAGAACGTCAAGATAACCTGGACGATGCCGCGCATGGCGGACGGACATCCCGATCTCCAGGGAGTGTGGACCACGTCTACCCTTACTCCTTTAGAACGGCCCGCTGAGTTCGGCGACAAAGCCTTTATGACCGCTGCGGAGGCCGCCGAATACGAAAAGCGCATGGCGGAGTTTGAAAAGCACGAACTAGGATCCAAAGGCCGGGACGGCGAGCTCGTCCCTTACAACGATTTTTGGACCGAACGCAACAACAAGATCGTGGGGAGCCGCAGAACTTCGTTGATTGTGGATCCGCCGGATGGCAAGATCCCTCGCCTGACGCAGGAGGCCAAGACTGCCATGGAGGCACGCGCGAAGTATCTCAAGGAGCACCCCCTGGACGGACCCGAAGATCTGGACCTTTCGATGCGCTGCATCACGCGTGGGCTGCCCCAGATTCCCGCTGCTTACAACAATAACCACCAGATCGTGCAAGCTCCCGGTTACGTCGCGATCCTGAGCGAGAGGATTCACGATGCCCGTGTCATTCCGTTGGATGGCCGGCCTCACCTTCCGCCCAGCATCCGCACCTATATGGGCGACCCGCGCGGGCATTGGGAGGGCGATACCCTGGTCGTGGACACGACGAATTTCACCGAGAAGTATAGCTTCCGCGGATCGGACAAGAATCTGCATCTGATCGAACGTTTCACGCGTGCCGATGCAGACACCATAAACTACGAATTTACGATCGATGACCCGACCGCATTTACAAAGCCCTGGACCGCGCAACTTCCCTTGCAGGCGATTGACAGTCTCGTCTACGAGTATGCCTGCCACGAAGGAAATTACGGCATGACCGGCGCTCTCAAGGGAGCTCGCGTTGAGGAAAAAAAGGCTGCTGAAGCGGCGGCGAAGCGTGGCAAGTGAAGGAGAGGACTGAAATGCGAAACAAGTTAACCATCGTGACCGGTTTGGGCTTGTTGTTGGTGGCGGCGCCGGTGTGGGCGCATCATGCGTTCGCGGCCGAATTCGATGCGACCAAGCCGGTCAAGTTGCGGGGAACCATCACCAGGGTGGAATTCATCAACCCGCACGCGTGGATTCACATCGACGTGAAGGGCGACGACGGGAAGACGGTCAGTTGGATGGTCGAGGGAGGCAGCCCGAATGCCTTGTATAGACGCGGTGTGACGAAGGATTCCTTGGCCAAAGGCACGGAGGTGATGGTGGAAGGGTTTCTGGCCAAGTCCGGGGACAATAGGGCGAATGGCGCCAATGTCACTTTGACCGATGGACGGAAGCTGTTCCTCGGCTCCTCCAATACCACCGCGGAAGATGATAAGCCGGCGAAGTAGCTCGCTTTCACGGGATTCGCGCGGCCGGTGGAAGCGTTTAGATGAAAGCCGAAAGGACTACGAGTTGGCCCCGGAGCGGCGTTATCTCACCGGCGCTCCAGGTGTTCGCGATCCTTCTCGTTTTCCGTACATACTTCTTCGAAAATGTCGCTGCTGTCCGGGACCAACCGCATCGGTAATTTGATCGTGAACGGCCGCGTATAATACTTCGCATCGTCGAAGGTCATCTCGACGTCCATGTGCCCGAAATCGCGCCGGCGGCAGGGGAACCGCGACGTGTTATCGGGGGTGACGGGGTAGTAGAGTCAGGCCCGAACTCCTTCGACCGGCTTTAAAGGCACTATCCGCGCGACCCGTGCCATGACCTTCTTGTTTTGCTCAGCCTTCTTCAGGTCGTAGGCTGCCTGCAATCGCATCCATACTTCCGGCGAGCTGCCAAACAGGCGGGACACCTTCAGGCACATGATGGCGGAAAG
>JANXXL010000289.1 GCA_025350625.1 Bryobacterales bacterium
CCGATCACCCAGTTATGCGATATCACGTACTGCGCCTTCGCGAGGTCGATCGTGCCGGCGCACACGCGGCGGTGGAGCTCGTTCTCCAGCGCGTCCTTCACGTACGAGTTCCACGGATGCGTGCGAAAAGACTGCGGCCAAAGATTCCTCAGCGAGTTGGAGCCACCAAGCTCGAGGCTTATGAGATGGTCGATTTCGTACTCGCCCGGTTCGTGTGAGCGCACGCCGTAGTTGGCGTAGGCCTCGCGCTTGACCTCGGCGGGGACATTGCGCACGCGTTTCGAGTATCCGGGCACGCAGATATCGGCGGCGGAAACGTCGAGCGCGGCGCCCGGCGTGCGCGCTGGGTCGGGAACGTAAGGATAACGAAGTACGCTGTCGGAGGGCTCGACGGCCTGTGCGCTTCGGACCGTGTCGACGGCGGCCGGGGCCGTTTCGGGCATCGGGGACGAGGGATCGTCCGGTGACTCATCGCTGGAAATGTTGCTGTTCAAACGGGCTCGCTTGATTGGAGCGGCCAAAAACAAGCTCCCTGCTTTGAAGGCCTTGCTTACGCCGGAACAGCCATCCCCGTTGACACTCTTTTATTGTGGTGACGGCAGTGTTGAAATGCCAGAGGACGGCACATTCCTCAGGCAAGTTGAGGCCGTTTCAGTGCTGCTCGGCGAACTGGGCTGGAGGTCAAGTCGTTTCACGTCATCTGAATCAAAGAATCGGCGCAGAGAGCTACTCGAAGATTTCAAGATAACGAATATTGATGCTCTAGTCGCGATCCGCTGCCTGGACGAAGGAATTAACATCCCCAGTTGCCACACTGCATATTTGATGGCTAGCTCCCGGAATCCGAGACAGTTCATTCAACGACGCGGACGGATTCTTCGTAGATCTCCAGGAAAAGACAAAGCTACCATCTACGATTTCATCGTTACGTTGCCTGAGTCCGCTGTCGCGGACTACTCCCACGAACGGAAACTTTTCAGTGGTGAGCTGAATCGCGTTTCTGAATTTGCTGGGCTCTGTCTAAATTACGCACAAGCATACAGACAGGTTGAGTCGTTGTTGCACAGGTATGGCCTAGTCCACGAATTTCGCGAGAAGCAAAGTCCCGAGTAGTCCTCACTCAAGGAAAATGTGTAGGCTAACTCGCGCGCTCCGAGTGTCACTGCCGCAATCAGCTCCACAGCGTCGGAGCATCGTCGCAAACCAGAAGCGATTCCTCGTCATTCCGCACGTTCCCGACACGCGAGTTTGCTTTCCACGCCCGCATCTTCTCGGCAGGGAAAGGCCGTAAGAGATCGAGCGGGAGAGCCTCAGCTTCCGCCGGTTGGAGCCAGCGGTCGTAGTCCTTCGGCTCGATAATCACTGGCATTCTGTCATGCAGCGGTTCCATGATTTCGTTCGGGTCCGTCGTGATGATGGTGAACGTCTCCAGCAGGCTCCCGTTCTCTTCCTTCCAACTCTCCCAGAGGCCAGCAAAGCCGTACTGACTCCCGTCGAGCATCCCGATGGCGAACGCTTGCTTGGTCTTTGCGCCGATCTTCTGGTCGAGTAGGCGGTCGACGTTGCCATCGACCGCCCCTCTAAGAACCGTGCGTGAGAGTTTCCAACTCACACGGCTCAAGCCTTCCGAACGCCTCGTTAGAGACGCGGAGGCGGTAGCGGCAGAGTTGGCTATGCAGTTGGCGATGGCATTCCGGGTGAAGAAGCTGGCGATTCGTTGCGACGTCTGAGCCGCCCAGCACCTTCGGGATGACGTGATGGCTGTGCCAACCAGTGTCCTTGGTGATGGGTTCGCTGCAACGGATGCACGTGCCGCCCTGCTTTCGCCAGAGATAGAGCAGCATTCCCACGACCTGCGAGTGTCTGGGCCATGTGCCTGCTCTCACGAGCCTCGAAGTACATCTCCCATGCGGGATGATATGGATTCGCGTCTCGCTTGATCTTGACGTGACGACGGATCGGAAGGGAGGTTGCGTGATACAGCCACACGATTTCCCGCGCTCCGTTGTCATGTTTCTTCTCTCCGAAGAAGCACCACGCTCGGCTGCCGCGTCGTGCGAAGTACTTCCGCATGACCCAGCGCTTGCCTTTGCGTGGGTGCCGCCTCAGAGCCCATTGCCATAGCGATTTGAAGATGGCGTAATCGACCTGACTGAAGATGCGCTTGCTGACCACATGACGGTGATACATCGCCCAGCCGCGCAACATGCGGTTGAGGTTTGCGATCAACTGCCACGTTGGATAAGCCTGCGCTTTCTTCACGACCTCCCGGGCCTTCTCAAGGAACGTGTGGATGTTCTTCTTGGAAGGTTTGATCAGCAACTTGCCGTTGTACCGGCGGACGTTCTGACCAAGGAAGTCGAAGCCCTGATCGACATGTGTGACGACGGTCTTCTCTGCTGAGAGTTCCAGCCCACGTTCGCGCAGGAAGCTCTCGACCAGAGGCTTAACCTCACTTTCCAGTAATTCTTTCGACTTGCCGGTGATGATGAAGTCGTCTGTATACCGGATCAGGTGAACGCAAGCAAGTTTGCCCTGCCACGAGCCTGGGCCGCGTTCCGGGTATCTCTCCCGAAGTTGCCGCTCCAGACCGTCCAGTACAAGGTTCGCCAGTACGGGCGAGATGATCCCGCCCTGCGGAGTTCCTTCTTCTGTTTTATAGAAGGAACCCTTCTCCATATATCCCGACTTGAGCCACTTGTGCAGGATGGCCCGGTCCATGGGGACATGAGCCATCAGCCACTCGTGGCTAATATGGTCGAAGCAGCCTCGGATGTCGCCTTCGAGTAC
>JANXXL010000380.1 GCA_025350625.1 Bryobacterales bacterium
CTTGCGGCACAGATCAGCCACTTCGCGCCTGCATCTCCTTCCCTGATGATCGAGATGATCTTCTCTTCGCTGAACTTCGATTTCTTCACAAGAGCTCTCCTATGTGGAAAACTCTACTCCCCGATGGTCCTGTCTGTCAGGGGGTTACAATCGATCTCCGCGAACCAGATCAGATTGATCCACGAGCCGTCATCTTTATCCGTGAAAGGTTCGAGGGTGGAGATCTGCGCGGCAAACCGTAGCGCAGGAAGGATCGGCGAGACAGATGTCGCATCGTATAGCTTAGGCTGAATCACCACGGGCTCAGGTCCGTGGAAGTTATTTCTCACAAAGAGTCTGGCGGACTCGATCTCATAGTCCGTGAGATGGCGGTCAGGCAATCCTTCGAGCATTCTTAGATAGGTTCGGCGCAAGTCGACATGATCGAGCCGGGCGGTCCAACCGGATGGCAGCGTGATCTGCCTTGGAGTACACCTTTGACTTTTTGATGGTTTTGATGGTCGGCAAGTAGTTCTTGGGATTTGTGCTGATGATACCGCCAGGGCTCGATTTGAATTTCTCGTTGAACTGATGCTCGATCACTTCCTGACTTGGCGCAGGTTCTTTGGTGGCAGAATCAGTACAACGGCGCCGAAAACTCTCCGGTAGCGCCTGCTGGATCCTGGTGAGTGCCTCAAGCGCTGGAAGGCGTAAAGCTATTACCGATTCGTCCCCCGCAGTGGGGACAGGATTAATTCGGACAAGTGTCGCGAGTGACCTTTCGGCTGCTCTTTGGGCGGCGAGGCGTATTGCGGGGATCGCGGTGCCAGCGCCACACTCAATAATCACTACCTTTCTACCGCTCAGTCCGCTGAGCCAGCTTGCGTAACGCTCTTGCTGGTCTTCTGTGACGTCTGCTATCCACGCGTCATCGTTGAACATCAGGACATTCGGCCTGGCTAGGCTCCCGCACTCCGGGCAATGCGGCAACTCACCGAAAGCCTGGAACGTCGTTAAATCGACCTTAAAGACCGGTGCTTTATCAAGCCAGATCGCACTCGTGCAGGGAGCCATGCACTGATAGCGATGGATACTGCCGTGCCTTTCAACTATTCGCTCCGCAGGAAAGTCCGCAAAGAAGAAGTGGCCGTCGACGTTGGACGTGACGACAAAGCTACCCGCCGACATCGCCTGACCCCATTCCCGGAGGAGTTGATACCCAGCGTGCGGCGTCGTCTTGCGGTAGAGCTGCTGCCGGTGACCATACCAGGCCCACGCCATCTTTGGCGCCTCGGTGAACCAATGCGGCTGCGCTATCTCCTCAAATGACAAACCGAGTTTTTCGAGTGGCGGATACGCGCGCCAGAATCCCTGTGCGCTCCGGAAATCGGGCAGACCGGAGTCAACGCTCATCCCTGCGCCAGCCATAATCAGTAGTGCTTCGGCGTTGGCGATGAGAGCAGCAACGCGCCGCACGGCTAATTGTGTGTGATCATCAGGAAAGCGATCATCTCCATTCGCCACCGCGTTCTCCGGAAATGTAACAACTCCCTCGATTCCTAGTGGCAACGAATCTTTCGCACGCACGGCAAACCTCCAGTTGTTTCAACACCGAAGCTAGACGCACGACAGCAGATCCCGTTTTGTTGCCGAGAGGCCACATCGCCCTTGCGGGGTTATCACCTTGCCCGGGAGCAGGTTGGTGGGTGGACTTCCCAGCTTTTTGTGGACGCGCGAATCTAACGGCGTTACCGGCGGGGAGGAATGCCGATGCGTGCGAAAGCGAGTACGGGGAAGATCCGTCAGACCTATGAATTTATCAAAGCCAATCGCAAGCACTTCGACATTCGAACGATGTGCCGGGTGCTGGGGGTGGCTCCGAGCGGATACTACGCCTGGCTTGAAGAGCCTGTTTGTCAGCGAGCCCTCGAGGACGTTAGGCTCCTGCGGTTGATTCGCGCCTCGTTTGCGGCTAGCCACGGTATCTACGGAGCGCCGAGAGTATTCCTCGATCTTCGGGAGGTCGGCGAGACTTGCAGCAAGCACCGCGTGATGCGTCTGATGCGCGTCAACAAAATCCGAGCGGTTCGAGGATATCGAATCCGGCACAGCTCTGTGTCCAAGCCCTCCGAGCTCATACCAAACGTTCTGCAGCGCAGTTTCGACGTCGCACGTCCAAACAAGGCTTGGGTTACTGATATAACATACATCCGCACCTGGGAGGGCTGGCTCTACCTCGCTGTGATCATGGATTTGTTCTCCAGAAAGATCGTCGGGTGGTCGACGCGGCCGACTATATCCCGCGAGCTCGTACTCGACGCAGTGTTGATGGCCGTGCGCCATCGTCGGCCTCACGGAACAGTTATTCATTCCGACCAAGGCTCGCAGTACGGGAGCGACGACTGGCGTAGATTCTGCAAGACAAACCATCTGGAACCGAGCATGAGCCGTCGCGGAAACTGTTGGGACAATGCGGTCGCGGAATCTTTCTTCAGCAGCCTCAAAAAAGAACGAATCAAAAAGAAGATCTACAGAACTCGCGAGCTTGCGCGAGCCGAAATATCTGACTACATTGATTCCTTCTACAATCCAACACGCCGTCATAGTCATTTAGGCGGCGTAAGTCCTGAGGAATTCGAAACATCCGGACGAAGACGCCGACGTGTCCACTGAATCCTGGGAAGTCCAGGGAGCGTCAGGCTCCAAACATTGATGCAGGGCCGAGGATGGTCTCAGCGCGAATTGAAGTCAACGCGCGGTTTTATGTGAAAGCGCGTCTAGACTCGGAGCGGGCGCGCCATCCGACGAGGCTACCGGAGCGGTGCTCATTCCGAACCGTGTTGGATAGGCCGGTGTCGAGCCACTGCCGCCAGCCATGGCCGGCTGCTTTGCGTACCAGTGAGTCCCCAATCGAGGCGTCATCTATCGCTGCACTGGGGCACGCCGAAATAGCCTGCGGAGCTTATCCCGCGTAATTCGCCTTTGGTTCGCGTCTCTTTAGGTTGGATTTACTCACTTCAGAACAGGCGATCCGACCTTAAAGACGCGACGCGGAGTTGCACGTCACGGCTTGAAGTGATGCACAGTCACGGTATCACCAATCTCGAAGGAGGTAAGGTCCTCGCCAACCTCCAGCGGGCCGCTGTAGGTTTGACGTGTCTCGGCAACGAGATCGTTTAACGTCGGCTCCGCACTACTCTCATTGCTGAAAAGAGCTACGTGGGTATAGACCGCGAGCTTCGGCCTCGCCCTGGTGAACACAATCCCCGCCTCTTTCGGCGTCGTATGGTGGGCGATGATCCGCTGTATTGCCGGCATTTGCATCAGCGCCGGCGGCGCCATAGCGACTTCGTGAATTAGCAGATCGGCGCCGGCACCGTACTTAATGACGTTCTGGTTGAAGCGGGTGTCGCCAGAGATAACGGCTGAATGACCTTTGTAGTCGATACGGTACCCGAACGCCGGTTTGATGGCGTCCCCATGGCTGACCTCGAAGGCTGTGATCTTCACACCGCTCTTCTCGTAGACAACCCCTTCCTTGTCGAATTCCTCAACTCTCACCGCGATGCCCTCGGGCGGGAGCTTTTCGTCATCGATGCGAATCTTGATATCGAGGGCATACGCTCTTTCCAAATTTTCCATCAGTACTTTTGCCCCGGTCGGGCCGATGACGTGGAAAGGCGTTTTGCGCTGTCCGAAGGGCGGCGGCAGCCAGCCGGTCAACCACAAGTCTGGGATGCCGGACGTGTGATCGGAATGATAGTGGGTAAGGAAAAGGACATCGATCTTCCCCGGCGGTACTCTCACCTGCCAAAGTCTAACGGGAGCACCGCGGCCGGCATCGATCAGAAATTTTTGATCGCCTGCCTCGAAGAGAGTACTTGGCCCGAAACGATCGGGCCGTGGGATAGGCGATCCCGTGCCGATAAGTGTCACTTTGAAATCGCTGTCGGCGCGGACTTCGATGGTAAAAAGCATGCCAAACAACAGGCACGCAGTTCCGATCGCAAGCAACGACCCCCGCATATCGCACTCCCTGCTATCATTTCCTCTTCGCTGAACAGTAGCACATGTGTACCGGAGCGCTTGGCAAGTTACGGAAGCCATATTTGCCGCCTTCCGAACCGTTCAGAGCACAAGCAATATGCTTCGAACCATTCGCCGGATTCTCGAAGTGCCGCTATCGCATTTCTTGGTTGAACGCACTTATAGGTGAATGTCTGCTTGCTGGTAAAGCAGTCGGCATTGCGACTGTCTCCAATTGGCCGATAGCGCCATGTCGGACCGCGATGCCCGATCTTCGCACCGGGAAACTCAGTTCTTCCAGAATCCCTTGAACCGATCCGGCGCGAGTTCGGTGTAGCGCACCGTGTGTGCGATGTTCCTGTGCCCGAGATAATGCTGCAAGCATCGCGTGTCGAGAAGCTAGGCTGTTTCATAGAATCGCGAAACAAAACTGCTGAGTGTCGATGCCACAATTGCTTGATGTTAAAGGGAATTTGGTGGGCCGTGTAGGGATCGAACCTCCGACCAATTGATTAAGAGAAGCCTGCATGGATACCATTTAAATGTTTAAGAACAACTACTTACGCTCCGGAAACTGTCCCACGGTTTGCCGAGTTAGCTGACGGTAAGGCTTTGAAATCATACATATCCAGATCTTCCAATGGGACCGACTCATCTGCCTCTGCGGGAGTACTCCAGCAATTGAATTTGCGACGCAACGCCTGGGCACAGCTTATGTCCGTCTATATACAGTAGTTGTATAACTATACAAGTACTTGTATAGTTTGAGCGTGGAGATTACACGTAAACCACTGCTGTTTGTGGGTAGTAGCCACGATGATTTGAAAGCGTTCCCCGATGAAGCTCGACGGGATGCCGGCTTCAATTTGGACTTCGCGCAGCGAGGCCTCGAACCGGAAAACTGGAAGCCGATGAAAACTGTGGGTCCGGGGGTGAAAGAGATTCGTGTGCGGGACGCGACCGGGGCCTATCGCGTAATTTATTTAGCCACACGTCCGGAAGCGGTTTATGTGCTGCACTGTTTCCAAAAAAAGGCCCAAAAAACTCGCAAGATGGATATCGAACTGGCTGCACGCCGCTTCGCTCAAATAGGGGATTAGAGTCATGCGCAAACGCAATATTCAACATACGACCCCTGCCAGCCGCAGTGTGTTCTATGATTTAGGCTTCGACGCGGCGGAGGCGCGAGTTCTCGCCATGCGTGCGGATCTTATGGCCGCCCTGCGCGAACACATCAAAGGTCGGGGCTGGACGCAAAGTAAAGCCGCTAAGGAACTCGGCATCACGCAGCCTCGTGTATCGGCACTGATGAAAGGTGCTTGGCGGGATTTCAGCGCCGACATGCTGTTGGTGTTGGCATCTCGAGTGGGATTGAATCCTACTTTGAAGTTAGCCGCTTGATCAAAACGAGCTGATGCAACACTTCTCGCCGAAACGTAAGAGGCAGCTTGCGGCCATAACCCGTCAGTCGTGCGGACAAAATGACCGCTATAAAGCGGTCGTTCGACTCGTAGTGTAGGCTAAGGCTTCGAACCAAGAGCCCAACGCATGGCGAACGAAGTCGAGTCAGAACTAACACCGGAAGCCGCCGACAACATTAAGGCGGCAAGTCCCTCAGACGCAGGAACAATTTCTACTCCGGAGACCGAAAGATCTATGCTTGATGTTCACGCTCTACATGCGACGATTGATACATGGAAAAGCTTCTTCATTCATATCGCTACGATATGTATCGGTCTTTTAATCGCAGTCGGCCTGGAGCAATCCGTCGAAGCGGTCCACCGAGCGTACGAGAGGGAGCACCTACGTGAATCTCTTCATCACGAGTCCGAGCAGATTCTTAGGGATACTGTGGGGGTCGAAACCGCCGCGAAAAACGAAATTCATTGGCTCCAACAAGTGGATCTTCTTCTGAAAGACGCCGCTACTGGAAGCCACGCATTGGGGCCACTGCCACCTATACCGAATAACGACTTCGATGTACCGGACAATCCTGTGTTCAAGGCCGCAAAGGGCAGCAACAAGTTCGCATTGCTTTCCCAACAGGAGGCAGAAGCCTACGGTGAGATGAACGGACTCCTCGACCGAGTATTTGTCGCTTACCTTCATCGAGAGGACGCAATTCGCGCGGTACTCGGAACCCAGCGAGGCCTCCGTATTGGTCAATCCATTGCCACGTCGTCTCTACCGGGTACTTTCGACGCAGCTTTGCGCGGGTACCACACCCTAGCAGGGCTCACATTAGGTCTCGACGAACTGAAGCAAATGCAAAGGAACACCGTAGACCTCGAAATCAGCTCCGAGGAGTTTCTCTATTGGTCGCGCCAAGCCCGCGGAGCAGCCAGCGTAATGGTTCGAGGCGAAAGGAACCTGCACGAAATCGAAGCTGCCGAACGACAATTCAACAGTCTTCCGTAACCAGGCGAGATTAATGGCGGGATCTGATTGACGCAGGGGAGCCAATCAGGACGCCTGGAATCTGACGCTGACAACTGGCGGCAACGGGTCGATTCCGGGAATTGACCGCGACGGGCGCCTGCCGGCCATTTTCTGCCGATCACCGAGCCGATATTACCGCCCCTCAGCGGACATTGGTTGCCAATAGCAAGCCCATAGACGACCATGGCGAAAAGAACAACAAATCGGGAGACTACGGATGGCGGAAAGCTTGCTCGGAGGGATTTTAGGGGAAGAGAACGAAAAGGCTGAGGTGGAGGCACCAAGCGCCCTTGCCGGCGCAGAGGCGTTTGCCGCCGCCGTTGCCGCAAGACTATCCGCAAGCGATCCAGAGGTCGCCCGAAACACCTCAGCTTTCTTGCAGAAACAGGCGCAGATCCTCGAAACACAGAACGAGCACCTCAAGGAAGAACACTCGGCCCGTTTGCATTTTCTGCAGGGCCAGGCTCGTGAGGTAGACATTCGCCGCTTCGGCTTGCGCCT
>JANXXL010000384.1 GCA_025350625.1 Bryobacterales bacterium
CTGCGGGCCCACGAAAAAGGTATCGAGTTGATCTGCGATGTCCTCCCCGAAGTACCCGAGTACGTGGTGGGCGACATCACCCGAATCCGGCAAATATTGGTAAACCTGCTCGGGAATGCGATTAAGTTCACCAGGCAGGGCGAGGTGGGCTTGACGGTGACGCACCAATCCCAGGACGCCGCTCAATTGCGCTTGCAGTTCTCGGTTCGGGATACCGGAATCGGCATCCCGCCGGAGAAACAAAAGATGATCTTCGACGCGTTTTCGCAGGCAGACGGCTCGACCACACGCCAATTCGGGGGCACGGGTCTGGGACTGACCATCTCAGCGCGTCTGGTCGAAGCGATGCAGGGTGAAATTTGGGTCGAAAGCATCCCGGCTAAGGGAAGCTGCTTTCACTTTACGGCGCTGCTGGGCGTGTCGAACGAGCATTCTCGTCCACTCTCTGATTTGAGTGCGGCCATTCAGTTGGCGGGCATTCGTTTAGTGGTGGTCGACGATAATATTACCAACCGGCGCATTCTGACGGACATGCTCGATGGCTGGGGAATGCTGCCCGCGCCGGCGGCTAGCGGGCCGGAGGCACTCGATCAACTACGGCGCGGCGTGCAGCGAGGGCAGCCGTTCAGCATGGTTCTTACGGACGTCCACATGCCGGACATGGATGGTTTCGAGCTGGCGGCGCGGATTCACGAATCTTCGGAATTGACCAAGACGGTGATTTTGATGCTTACTTCGGGCGATCGCGGTGATGACATCGCCCGCTGCAAACAGTTGGGGATTTCCACCTATCTCACCAAGCCGGTTCGCCGTGCTGAATTGCGCGCGGCTCTTATTTCAGCTCTCGCCGGGCAAAATCCGAGGGTGCACGCCGGGGCATCGAGTGCGGGAACCTCGGCCCAGGGAGTCAAGGCTGGCTCGTCGCTTCGAATCCTGCTCACCGAAGACAATGTTGTCAACCAGCGCGTCGCCCTTCGCATTTTAGAAAAGGCCGGGCACCGGGTGGCAATCGCTGAAAACGGAAGAGTGGCCTTGAGGTTATTGAGTGAGCAACCCTTCGACCTGATTCTGATGGACGTGCAGATGCCTGAGATGGATGGCTTTGAAGCGACCGCGCTCGTTCGGGCGCTGGAAAAACGCACGGGCCGCCATATCCCCATCATCGCCATGACCGCCCATGCCATGGCCGGCGACCGCGAGCGATGTATCGCGGCGGGAATGGACAGTTACCTTTCGAAGCCGGTTACCGCTTCCGCGCTGCTCGAACTGGTGACGCAGTTCGGCGAGTCCTCGCCGGTCGAAACCGTTCCCGTGCCGTAAAGGACGGCCGTGCGCGGACCCCAGCGGATTTCAAACCACGCTAACTGGTTCGAGGACTCGATCGCTCGAAGGCGTTTGCGGCGCGGGTCCGGTGAAGAGCGGGGAGACCAAGGAAAAGAATCCCGCCGGATTGCCCTTGTGATCGCACATCATAACGGTGAGGACTTCACATTCCTGTTCGCCGGAGCTGGTGCGCAGAACCAGAGGCTCCGGCCGGCCCACGCCGCCGATCAGCTGGCTGGACAGGATGTCTCGCGCAGTTTCCGCCGATTGGGAAGTGATTACGGAGTAGATATTCTTCTGCAGCGCGTCGGCTGCGGGAATGCCAAACATGCGCTCCGCTGCACAATTGAAGAAGGTTAAATTTCCTTTGAGATCGTGGGCGAAGGCGGCATTGTTCACGTGTCTGAGAATATCGAGCAGCGCGCTCTGGGTATCCTGCACGGCGTGTTCTATTCGCCCGTTCTCGCCGGCGATGCGGTCGAGAGCCGTCGCGTTCCACCAGATAAATAAAGCTAACAGCAACATGGTCGCGACTACGTGCAATACCAAGCCCATGGCGGGATCGAACCAGCCCGCTTCCTGCCCTTTCAGGCGCAAAAAGCCCAGCGCGAGCGGGATCAGGATGGATGCTGGTAACAGCCGCCGCGCCATGGTGCCACCGGCGCTGTTGCTGGTCATCACGGTCATGAGCGTGTCGTGAGTGTTCGAACTTACTACTCCGAGCGACAAAATCAGGAGGATCAGAGCCGTCATCGCAGGCATGGTCAGGTAGGCCGGGACAGCCCGTGGATCGAGCAATGCGTAGCCGCCGGCGACCAGAGTCGCCGTGGTAACAACGGTTACCAGCAGATTGACATTCAGACACAGCAGACTTCGCCCGGCGCTCAACAACACCAACGCGCAGCCGAGCAGATAAAAGCACAATGCGGCCGGGGCCGGCATGGCGCCCGGCATCACCACCGTCGGGTCGCGCACGATGATCTTGTCGATACCGAGATTCAAATGGAACCAGATGTTCGCCAAGGAGAGCAATCCGAGCAGCCCGACGGAAATCCGAAAGAGCTTGCAGGCGTTGTGGACCCACGGGGTGGCGCCATCGAATCGCGCCAGCCGGAGAGAAAAGCCCACCAGGATGAACCCCAGAGCGGCATTGGGATGGACCTGCGAAATAAACCACAGATGCCGTATCACATACGCCGGCAACACCGACCATCCGCACAGCGCCGCCAGTCCGGCGATGATTCCGAGCAGACCGGTGGCTCGTGACACATCGAGCGCGCGGGTTTGGGCCCCGTGCTCCGTACTCGCTCGACGAATCTTCAGCACCACAATCTCCGCCTGACTGGGTTGACTTGTCCCTCTGCTCTTTTCGGCTACGAAATGCGAGACTTTAAACCTCGCGGCGACCGGGGCAAGTGATGTGGGTTGCTGTCACTGGTATGCGGCCGGAGCGAACCCGTGACGGAAGGGGGCCGTACGATAGGCGATCTTGGCGTTTTCTCAATCCGATGACGCCCAGCCGATCCACTTTCCACGATAGAGATAGTTGATGCCGGACGCCTTTCCCGCGAGGCCGTCATCGATACCTTGATGGTCGATAGGAGGGGGCTTGGTCCCACCAAACAGCCGGTAACTCGCCATGATTTGCCGCTTTCCCACCGTCGAAATGCCCCTCATATTTCCGGTCCTACCATCCTCCGTAAATTCAGTGCTGGATTCGATGCTGCTTGAGGCAAAGCGGGTGGGTTTGATCTCTGAGCCGTTCCAAAATATCCAAATGGACGTGGTCCTGCCGATCTGACGGAGAACGGCCCAGTCGGTCTGTCCGGGCTTTGCAAATTCGCCGTGGATCACGTTGGCCCTCTTTTTGTCCTCAAAAATTTGTGGGATTCTGCAGTGTCGTTTTTGCAGATCCACACGTATGTTTTTTGGAAGCTCGGGAAAGGCCGCGGGACTTAGCGGGGGTTGGCCGGAACTCAAATCCGCAACAGCGATGAAGGATAAGCATAATGACCCCAGTCTAGCGCCGCCGTAAAGGTCTCGATCTCGACCCATACGCGATGAAAGCTCAGACCACCACAAACGCAAAGACGGCATAATGTTAAATGTGGCTCTGTGGCGGAATTGGCAGACGCGCAGGATTTAGGTTCCTGTACTCGCAAGGGTGTTCCGGTTCGACCCCGGACAGAGCCACCAACATTACATTTCAATCTGCTGCGCTGACATTTACCTTCTCTAACAACGCACCGAGCGGATGAGTGTACAATGGCGCTCAGGACTCGAAACTCAAGATGAAAACATTCGCAAAAATTGTAGCTGGACTCCTGGCTTGTTTGGCTTTGGGGCTGGTAGTGTTTCGTTTCACGGGCTTTAGCCCTACCGGGGATACTCCGGGTCCCGGGAACTACCCTGGGCTGTGGCTCAGTGGAGAGGTTGTCACAACTCCAGTCACAGACTGGTCATTCGCCACCCAATACAAGACGGACAAAGTGCAGACGCGAACCTGGTACGGAATTCCGCATTCGGTGACAACCAGTCACATCCTGCATAACGGCCAGCTCTATCTGACTTCGCTGTTCCGCGCAGGAGTCCCCTTTCCGCAGGGCAAGAGTTGGGTGAATAATGTGATGCGTGATCCGCATGTCCGCCTGAAGTTGGGTGACAAGTTGTATGACTGTGTTTTGTCCCATGTCGCCGATCCCGAAGAAAGAGCCGCCGTGCTCGCGACCAGAACGCAACCGAACTCTCCGGCGGCCTCCTCCGATACGCCCAACGGTCCCGTGTTACACCTGTTTCGCGTGCTGCCGGAGGAAGGTTTTAGAAGCAGCACCGGAGTCCGCAGCGCCGCCGCTGGCAGTAACTAGCGCGGCTGCGCGCCGGCCGGACTTCTTACGCCAATTGGTTTATTTGCCGACAAGATGCGACAAGTCCTTCTCGTTCTCCGTGCAGACGTTTTCTAAAATGTCTTCCTTGGGATCGAGAATATAGGTCCGCTTGATCAACCAGGAGCCTTTCAGCGCGCCGCGATCCTCGACGGTCATTTCGAGTTCCAGGTGCCCCAGGTCCGGGCGGCGGTAACGCTCGACGACGTGCAGCATTTCCGTCTGCGGATGGCCGCTCCAATCGAGCCAGGGCTTATCGTTGAAGCCAACCGTGTCGGCCACCAGCGTATCTTTTTCCCAGCGGCCGATCGAATGTCCCCGCCAGGTGGGATTCGGATCGCTAGGGTGCGGTCGACCATCGAGGAAAATCTGCCGCGGAAGCTGCCCTTCCGAATACATCACCAGCAAACCCGGGATCTGCGCAATTCTTTGCGGCACGCCATTATTGACTCCCAGCACGATTCCGTTCGGCAGGCAGCGGGCTCCAGGAAGGTCCCTCAAATCGTCGGCCTGGCGTTTTCTGGCCAGTTCTTCCGCCCAATCCTGGAACTCGGCAAAACCCGGATCGAACGAGCCTCCAGCGGCGCTCCAGTAACCCGAGAGGTCGGGTTTGCCATCCGGCATGCGCGGCGCAGGTCCGGTCGGGATTTCCAGCTTGGCCGAATTCGCTCGCGCCACATCCTGGAAAAACTCGCGCCCATCGCCCAGGGTATTCAGCGCGATGCCCTCTTCCAAATGAATGTCAAACTTGACCGTTTGCCCGGCTGCAATCTTTACATCATCGCGCGTGAAAGCCCGGAAAGAATTCGCCAGCGCCTGCACCGTAAGACGATACGTTCCGGCCGGCAATTGCGCAATGGAGTACTCGCCCGCGGCGGAGGCCATGCCCTGGTAGGCAACCTTGGTCGCGGCATTGTAAACCCGGACCGGCACCCTCACGGCGTGGCCGTCAGGATCGGTAACGGCTCCCGAAATTGTTCCTGTCGAAGACTGTTGCGCCGTCAGATTGGCGGCCAGAAGAGAAAATAGAAGCAGCCATCGCATGTATGGATTATAGCGCCGGTCATCAGCCATCTTCGAAACGGAACGCGCGTCGCAGGCCTAATGCGCAGTGATCACGGGCGTCACATGAATCAGGGCGCCGGGATTGGCGTCTTCGAGCATCCATAGCGAGCCATCGGGGCTTTCTTCCACATCACGGATGCGGCGGCCGACATCCCAGCGCTCGGCGGCTTTGGCGCCTCCGTGGCCGTCAAAGACGATGCGGTTGAGCGATTTAGTTAACAGGCCGCTGATGAAGCCGCTGCCGTTCCATTGCGGGAAGGTCTGGGTACCGCGGTAAAACATCAGATTGCCCGGCGCGATCACCGGCACCCAATAGAGCACCGGCATCGCCAGCTCGGGTCGCGAGTCGGGATTAGGAATGGGCACACCGTTATAGTTCTGGCCAAAGGAAACCAGCGGCCAGCCATAATTCTTGCCTTTCTCGATCAGGTTCAGTTCGTCGCCGCCGCGTGGGCCATGCTCCACCTCCCACAGTTCTCCCCTGGGCGAAAACGCCATGCCATAAGGCGTGCGGTGGCCGCTGGTCCAGGTTTCAGCCTCCGTCAGATTGGGGCCGGGAAAGGTATAAGTGCTCACCACCTTCGCGGTCTTGGCGGCTTCGGTGTCGGTCGGCGGATCGATCAGGGGAATAGTGGCAGCGCCAATTTTGCCGAAGTCAGGATTGCCGGGAGCGGGTTTGCCGTCGAGCGTCAGGCGCAGGATCTTGCCTACCGGCTGGTCTGGATCCTGAGCGGGAGTGAAGCGCTGGCGGTCGCCCACCGTGAGGAACAGATACTGGCCGTCGGGCGAGAAGGCGATCTGCGCGCCTTCCTGGCCGCCCTTGCCCTTGGGCATCTGGCGCCACAACACCTCGAAGTTGTCCAGTTTAGCCGAAGTGGCGGTGGCGTTCAGTTTGCCGCGGCCGAGCGCCAGTCCGCCGCCATAGTCACCCGGCTCGACATAGGTGAGATAGATACTCTGGTCAGTGGCGTAGTGGGGCGAGACGAAGACGCCCAGCATGCCATTCTGGCGCTGCCAATAGACTGCAGGCGTATTGTCCACCGGGATCTTTTCTCCCTGCTGGGACACCAGCCAAACCGGTCCGATTTTTTCGGTGATCAGCATCCGGCCATCGGGCAGGAAGGCCAGCCGCCAGGGCAGTTCAAATGTAGTCACCGTGGTCATGGTGAAGGGCAGGCGGGATTCGGACTTTTGTTCGCCCACATTGACCTGGGCCCAAGCCGCCACCGACGCCAGGGTGAAAAGCAACGCCGCTTTCGCCAATTTCATCGTCATTTCTCCTTGCTTCCCAGGCGCCCTTAAACGATGCAGGGCCCTGCTGTTCATCGTACCGTAACGTGAGGATTTCGCCAAATAAGTGCCCGCGGAAATCTGCACTCCGGGCCGGCTAACCTGCCGCGCGGCTATAGGAATCACGGAAACGCCGTCCTCGAAACTGCTCGCGCCTCTTCACCGGCACACTCCGTCGTATAAAATGGACCCTATGCCCGAAAATACCGACCGCGTTCTTGGATTTAACACCCGCGCGCTGCATCACGGCTATCAGCCCGATCCCACCACCGGCGCCCGCGCGGTCCCCATCTATCAAACCACTTCCTTCGTCTTCAAAGATTCCGCCCACGCCACCAATCTGTTCGCGCTTCAGGAATTCGGCAACATTTATACCCGCATTATGAACCCCACCACCGACGTGCTAGAGCAGCGCGTCGCCTCGCTTGAAAACGGAGCCGCCGGTCTCGCCATGTCCTCCGGCCAGTCCGCGCAATTCATCACCATCAATAGCCTCATGGAAGCGGGCGACGAAATGGTGGCCGCGACCACGCTCTATGGCGGCACCTACACCCAATTCGACGTCAGCTTCCGCAAAATGGGCTACAACGTCACATTCGTCAACCCCGACGATCCCGAAAACTTCCGCAAAGCCATCACCCCCAAGACCAAGTGCCTCTACGGCGAGACCATCTCCAATCCCCGCGGCGGCGTGCTCGACCTCGAACCCATCGCCAAGATCGCGCACGAACACAACCTGCCCTTCGTGGTCGATAACACCTTCGCCACGCCCTACCTCTGCCGCCCCATCGATTTCGGCGCGGACATCGTGGTCCATTCGCTCACCAAATTCGTGGGCGGACACGGCAACTCCATCGGCGGCATGATCGTCGACGGCGGCAAGTTCGACTGGAAGAAAGGCGCATTCCCGCAGATCAACCAGCCCTCGCGCGCCTACCACGGCATGAATTTCAGCGAAGTCTTCGGACCCATCGCCTTCATCATCCGCGCCCGCGTCGAAGGCCTGCGCGATATCGGGTCGTGCCTGAGTCCCTTCAATTCGTTTCTCTTTCTGCAGGGCATCGAAACCCTGGGCATGCGTATGGACCGCCACGTCTCGAACACCATGGCCGTCGCCAAATACCTCAGCACTCACAAACAGGTAGCCTGGGTCAACTATCCCGGACTCCCCGGCAGTCAGTATCACGATCTCGCCAAGAAATATCTGCCCAAAGGCGCTGGCGCAGTATTTTGCTTTGGCGTCAAGGGCGGTTACGAAGCAGGACGCAAGCTAGTCGATAACGTGAAACTGCTTTCGCACCTCGCCAACGTCGGCGACGCCCGCAGCCTGGTGATCCATCCGGCCTCGACTACGCATCAGCAGTTGAGCGCCCCCGAGCAACACGCCGCCGGCGTCGAGCCGGACATGATCCGGCTCTCGATTGGCCTCGAAGATCTCGACGACATTCTCTGGGATCTGGATCAGGCGCTGACCGCTAGCCAACGCTAGCGCGACTAGTTGAGGCGTGTAGCCAGCAGCAGATTTGAAGTGATCCGCCGGTAGCCGTAACCTACATGCATCGGGAGCGCCTTGGGATTCGTCGTCTTGTAGGCTTCCCGCAAATCGTCCTGCTCCATCCATTTGAAGCTGCCGTAAGGCCGGTTGTAATCCCCATATAGCTGCAGCTTCCACCGGTCCTGCCCGAACTTCTTGAACGGAACGCCGGAGTCATCCTGCAAGACAGCGTAACTGTTGCTCACCAGCGCATCGCGGATCATCGAGAACCCGCCCTGGTGCGTCATGTAAGAGGTAGCCTTCAGCATCGAAACCGTCCCGGTGAGCCGCGACAGGTACTGCTGGAACGGCGTGTTTTCACGCAGCCGGTCGTTCGACAGATTCACCGAAAAATAGAACAGATGGTGAACCGACGCATCGGCATCGCTCTGGAATTCGATTTCCACACCCTTGTTGCCATAGCGAGTCGGCGCCTTGTATCCCGCGACGCGGTCGATCACCTGGCCTGACTCATCCAGGCGCACATAGCGAAAACCCAGCACGGTATGGCCCCCGCGCGCGAGTAATTGCAGGATCGGCGTCAACAGCCCGTCGGTAACCTGGCCCCGGAACTGGTGGTCCATCTGCCGCGTGATAAAAAAGCTGCGGCCAAGTTCGGAAGCCATAGTGTCGCGAATCGAGCTCAAATATCCCGGCAGTTCTTTTTTAGCGATTTGTCGCGGCGTAGGCAGCGTTCCCGCCGGCTCCAGAGCCACCATCACATACAGCGGATTATGCGGAAAATAAAGCGTCGCAGTGAGCGCATCCGGACCGCTGAAGGGATAAAAAACCGTGGGAGTCCTGACGGCAGGTTGGTTTAACTCTTCCGTCTGAAATTTACGCAACCCCGGTAGCAGTTCGCCTTCCGCCTCAAGCCACATGGCATCCAACTGCCGGCGGTGTTCCTTCCAGGCGTCGGTTTCCTCGAGCGCCGCATAGGGGCTTCCGGCAGTCCCCGGCAATCCCGCCAGAAACCGGGCCGCGTCATTGGCCTCACGGGAACGCGGGACGCTGGTCTCTTCGGGAAGTTTCGGCAACCCCTCCGCCGCAACCGGACGGGGCGCGCTACATCCACTGAAAAGAGCCGCAAAGGAAAGAATGAAACCGGCGAGCAGCCGACAACTCAACATAGGGGAAGGCCGAATTCGCAGAATAGCAGATTCCAGCCGAAATCCCAAAAATATTCGCGCCATAACGGTCCATACATCGGCGCTCCGCGCGCAAACCTGTACGGACCCCGAAACGGAGGCCGTCCAACCGTTGTTATTTCTCTTCAGCAGGCGTCGAAGTCGCCGGACCCTCGCCCATAATCAGCAGGACCGCATCGCCCTCTTTCGATCCGTCATAGTGGATCTGCTTGCCGTAGTGCGTGACGAAACTGCCGGCCGGAACGGGCGTAGTGGTGTCGTAATTGTAGTGAGTCCCCGTACCCACCCACCAGGTTCCCGAGAGGACCGTAATATAGCGGTCATTCGCATGGAAATGCGGACGGCTCATGTGCCCCGCGTGCCATTTGGTCAACACCGCGTAAAATCCCGGCTTATTCGGATCGCCCACCACCACCGCGTTGGCCGAACCCGAAGGGCTCTCAATCCAGTTGATATCTTTCGGCAGTTTGATGGTAATCGCCGAAGGGTTTAGCGGGGTGGGGTTCAGATCGGCGGCCGTCACCGCTCCGATCCACACTAGCATCGTGATCATGAACGCGCCCAATACCAGCCTCCGCAGCACCAAAGAACTAGACATGCTTGCCTCCTAATAATTTTCCTTCTATTTTTCTAAACCAGATGCCAATGTATCACACTGCCGGGTGGATGACATCCGCGATGATACGCTACGCCGTAGTGGTCTCCAGGGTACGCTGCCCTACATGCCCGCTTGACACTAATAATCGGATAAGCGCATGGGCGTAAGATAATGCTGGTAACGTGATTTCGATCGCCGGTCCACTTGCCTGTAATAGTTCACCCTACAACGCGCAGGGCGCTTGTTATCGTATTGACGGCATCGATCTGTCCACTCCAGCAGGATTAGATAATGTTCTGGTTCAAGATTACGGGGCCAGGAATCTGGATGTGCCGATTAGTACAGTTGTTAAGTCCTAACAGAAGAAGGGGATTTGAATGCGACTCTCAATCATCATTATCGCTTTTGCGTGCTCGCCGTGCCTTCCCCAAGACGCAGGGAAAGGGGCGAATGCTTCTCCCAATCCTCGGGACGTAGGCTCGCATTATGAGAGCGCGATGGCACACAGAGAGCTAGCAACGAAGTACTTGCAAGAGGGTGCAGACCAGAGTCTTCCCGCTCGGCTTACAGAAGCCCAGGTCGAATTTGATCGTGCCGCATCAGAATATATCGCTTATGCATCCATCGGCAGCAATGATGGTGAAAACAACCGGATCATTTTGGCCATCTCCGGACTGCTAATGTCTTATCACGCACCAGAGGCTCTTAAACTTATTCTTGAACATCCTGGAACGCATGGCGAGCCTCAAGTTCAACGAATCAAAGCCGAAGTCCTGCTGGCGCTTGGCTTGGGTAAGGAGGCCGGATTCGCATATGAACGATGGATCAGAGAGGGCAAGTGCATGGGGCGGTTCTATCGCAATTGGCGGGGCGAGCCGAGATTTGGAGACGGATCCGTGGCAATTATGCCTAAAGGCATTAGTGACTCATGCGCGTCCCTAGCCCCAGATTTGCGAGTCCGACTCGAAACCTTGCACCGCTTCTTCGGGCATCCAAACAATTTACCGAAGAAGAATTACCCTCCATCTCCGATGGACACATACTGAGTTCCGTCCAAAGAGCGGGATGCCGAGACGGGCTTGGACCTTTTCGGCGCGCGCCGTACTTCTCAACGGCGCAGGATGGTGCGCAGCGCCGCGGGGGCAGAAGGCGTATGATCAAAGAAAAAGCCAGTATGACCCTCCGCGAAAACGTTCACCAGCTCGTCGCCACGCGGCCAGAGGATCGTCTGGCGGATGTGCTCGACTATCTAGCGGACCTCAACGACACAGACGAGGTCAGCGCTGAGACCAAGGCCGCCATCGGAGAAGGCCTCGAAGACATTCGCGCCGGCCGCACCGTCACAATCGAGGAATACCGCCGGACCCGCGGTCTGTGATATTCCGCGTCGAGCTTTCGAGCGGCGCGGCGCATGATCTTGACCGCCTGGGCCGCGATGTTCACCAACCGATGATGAAGCGGCGCGGAAGTCCCGAGTCGGCGGCTGGCGTATCCTCTTTGTGCTGGACGATGAGAAGCGATTGCTGCAAGTCGTGACGATCGAGCGGCGAGGCCAAGTGTATCAACGCATCTGAAAATCGCGAGGACGTTTTTTGCAGTAACCGTCCCCCCATCACTCCAACGTCAATGCGTGCCATAACTTCGCGTTTTCCACTCGCGCCCCGCCGAACAAATCTGGTGTAAGTTTTAGCCAGCGTCGGGCCCTCCCATTGGGCGCCCCGGCCGCGAGGGTGGTAGCATACTCGAGCAACGCCGCCAGCGCTGGATCAATGGGGAGTAATGGCGCACTCAAACGCCATCCCTCTCGCGTACGTCCTACTGGGTCGTGCGGGCTTGGTAGCTGAGCGCGCAGCGCGATCGGCGAAAAGTCTCAGGGGTTAATGACGGCTCGTAGGGGCCCCGACCGGATTTTCAACTAGAACGGGATCTTTGAAAAGCAAGCGGAAACTCTCTCGCACGAGGAGTCAGCACACGGTCACTCGGCCTTGAGCCGAAATCGCATAAACACGGAAACGCCAAACGGGTGCTCGCCATAAAAAGGCTGTATTGCCGATGGAATCGCGTACGCCGTCAAATTGGCGCCGACGCCCACCTCCACGTGACTGAACGTCCCGATATCGCGAGTATAGCCACCGGTGTAAGCCTGCACCCGAAATGTGCTTCCCGCAGTACGCTCCAATTTATGCTCGAGCACGGGGTCATTTGCAAAGAGTTCGTCTTTATCCACCCATTCGATCCGCCCCGTTAAAAAATCCATTTTCGAGATCGGGTACACGCTCTCGATAAGGTACGAATTTAGATTGCGCTGCGAAGCTGTATCGTGATTTCGACCCCAGATCAGACTCGTCGACCACGCAGTTCCGGCTGCCATGGGCCGCGTGTAATGGAGTGACGCAGTGATGCGCACAATGTCACCATCCGCTTGCCGCTCCGGTTTCGTGATTCGTCCGGCCGAGAACTGCGCCGCCCAATTTTTCGAAGGGAACACCGATACCCGTCCGGAATAAGAGTTCATCGGACCCCAATCGATATTCCACCGGTTCTCGTCCGGCTCCGTGCCGAAGAAACCGCTCGCTTCCAACCGCAGCCACTTGTGATTGAGCGCCAAAGTGGCGACGTTGCCTGCGATATGTGTGGCGTCTTGCCAGTGATGCCCGAGAGTGGCTTGCGGCAACTCCATCGCCGAAGCTCGATGCGCAAATGCAACCGGACCTAACGCCGGGTCTCCCACCGGAGCGTAATAAAGCTGGAGCATGGTGTTTTCGCCCAGAGCATGAGCGTAGCTTGCACCCAACCCCATGATGAAATCGTGCGGATGCTGAGCGTCCACCAGCGGTTTCCCGTAAGCCGTCTCGCCGGTTTGAAAAAGCAAAGGGTAACTCTCGTGCGTGACGGTGGCCGGGTCCAGACTGAACATGGACTGCAGTAATAAACTGCCCCCGCCCAGCTTGTGTACACCAGACACCATGAACCAATTCGGCGAGTAAAACTTATCTCCGCCGCGTGGCCCCGATTGCTGCGTATCCACCAGGTAGTCCTGGCCCATGATCATCATGCTCCACGAGCCGACCTTGGGCATAAGCATCGGCATTGCCCAGCTTTGCGGATTCATACTGGTGCCCGATGCCATTCTCATCAGCAACATCCCCGCTGCATTCATATCGCCGTGGTTCATCTGCGAATGGTCGGCGGTGCTGTCCCGCGTAGCATCCGCGGTGGGCATTGGATGTCCGGCGTCATGATTCATCTGCGAGTGGTCGGGCATGGGCATAGCGGTGCTGTCCTGCGAAGCACCGGGGGAGGGCATTTGATGCCCCGCGTGAGGGTCAGCCGCCGGCGCCTCCGATTGTTGGCCCAACGCAGGAAGGGCCAGTAGTGACGCAAGTGCGGCTGACCGGAGTCCGGCGCACACAAAATTCCATTTCATAATATTGCTCCTGAAAAGTCTGCTAGTTCGCTCATAGTGGGCGCGCGAATTTTCCCGGCCCACCCGGAATGAAAGACCAATGGATGTAGTTGGGGCTAGACTCGCAGGACAGAAGCAAGAACAAACTTCGGAGATGACAGCGGAGAGGTTATCTTCTCAAACTCTAGTTGACGCGCGTCGGAGAGAACAAAAGCAGCGGTTTCCCCGACCGCTAAGGCATCCAGCGGGACTACGGCCATAAAGGAGGAGGAAGCAGTCGGCGCGCTTTCTTCGGCTACCACCGGGGAGTGCGCGCACTTCTGAGGTACCTTACCGTGCTCAGAGGAATTGTGACCGTGGCATGGCGGCGGGATATCGGTCGTTGACTGCGACCTGCTGGGCGCGGCTCGAAAAGGTTCTGACGTACAAGTCAGTATGCACTCGCAGCTCGCGACGATGAGTCCGACCATCAAGAAAACTGATTGCAATCCGGAACGCTGCATACTCTGCCTCTATGATAACTCCGATGCTTCGGCGACGCCGGAAAATCTCAGCCGCGAATGAACGCAAATGAATGCGAATTATTTGCGTCCATTCGCGGCCAATTTTGCGGTTAATTCGTACTCGGCGGACGCTGATACTTCTCAGCGATGTACTTGCTAGCTTCCGCGAGCGCCCCCTGCGTGTCGTCCTTGGTGCGCAGCGCCTGCCGGTATTCGTTCACCGCCCGGTCGCGCTGATCGGTGATATCGAAAATCTTACCCAGGTTGATGTGCGCCCACACTTCGGTCCACTTAGGTTCGAGATCCCCATTGAGCACCTCGCGAAACCCATTCGCGGCAGATTGATAATTGTTCTGAAGAAAGAACAGCTCGGCCACCCGGTAGTGCGCGAGCGAGCTATTGCGCCGTACATCGATAGCTTTCTGATATTCCTTCAGAGCCTCCCCGAACTCACTCACCTCAGCGAACTGCTCCCCGCGCCGGATCGCAACCGCCACCCGCATAGTATCGTCGAAGCGCAGCACCTGTCCCCGGGGATCGAGCGACACCGTCTTCGGCTTGCCGAACGTCTCCATCGCGAATTCGGACGACGTCCCCACCACCTCGATGGTTTTCTCTTCCGGATTGCCCTCCGTTTCGACATGCAGCTTCACCGGCATGCGGAAAGTATCGAGGTCCTGCGCGATCTTACCCATCACGCGAAACCCCTTCTGCGTGCGAAACACCGTGTACTCCATCTTGAATTCGGGTGCGCCGCTCGATTCAATCCACTGGATGAAGAACCCCTGCAGGCTTTGCCCCGCGAACTCCTCCGCCAGCTTACGGAATTCATCGGTGCTGATGCTCTTCCCGCCATAGCGCTCCGGCAACGCCTTCAGAATCTTCAAGAAGTTTTCCTCGCCGGCGATGAACCGCAGCATGTGCAGAACCGACGCGCCTTTGCTCGCAGTTGCGGCCCAGAATTCCGGCGAATAATCCTCCAGGCGCGCCGACTGGCTTAACGGCGGCTGATCCACGGTGAGCGCCTCGACGTAAGTATCGTGCACCTCACCGTCGAGCGCACTCTGCCCGTTGACATGCTCCAAGTAAAGAATCTCCGAATATCGCGCCAGCCCGTTTTCAATCCACATGTGATTGCGCGTTGCCGGGGAAACCAGTGCTCCCCACCACTGCCGCGCCACTTCGTTCGCCACCAGTTTCATGCTGACCGGCTGGCCCATTGCCTTAGGAGCGAAGAAAATCACTCCCGGAGCCGCATAACCGTTGGGCGTGCCATTCTCGGTTTCAACCACGGTCAAATTTTTCCGCACCGGCAAGCCGAAAATGCCCGTGAAAAATGTCATCGCCTTGGCGATTTCCTCGCCATAGCCCTGCGCCACCGCAGCCGCCTGCCGCACGTACAACTTGGTAGTCACGCCGTCTGACGAAACCGTTTTCGGCTCGCCCCGCACCACCGCAATGCTGCCCGGAAAGGACGCCTGCGTGAACTGAAACCGCTCCGCGCGCATGCCTGCAGGAGCGTTCGTATCCACCGCGCCGTTGCCGCTCGCGACTACGTGGTACCCGTCCGGCACCGTCACCTTGAAATCGGACGCAAAGCGGTCGACCGTATAATCGTTCACCGGGAACCAGCGCGCCGGATACATCAGGTACGCCACATCCGGCGTGATCGCCGCGAATTTGATGCCGAACACCGGCGATTCTTCCTGGCCCGTCAGCTTCCCGCCATAGACAAAGGTCAAGGTAGCTGGTTGCCCTTTGGGAAGAACCTGCGGCAGGCTCAGCCGCACGCTCATGTCTTCTCCAAAGCGCGACGCCGTAATCTGCCGCCCTTCCACATCCGTCACGCGCGTAAGATTCAACGCGTTATTCAGCTCGAAGGTGACACTCGAAGTATTGTCCAGCGGGATGAAAGTAATCTTTGCGGTCGCGTTGAGGGTTTGCGCGGTGGGATTAATCTGCGCGTCGAGCACCACCGTCTGCACGTCGATCCGCGGGCGCGGCTGTTGGCGATCCTGCCCGAACCCGGCAACCGCAGCCGCCAATGCCACCAGCGCGAACCGGGAAACCCTAGCTGACTTCATGCTTAATCCTATTTTCCAACAAAACCTGCTCGATCGATTCCGCCGCCACTTCCATAGGGTCCCGCGCGCTCGAAAGCTTGGCCCTTACTTCTTCCAAGTCCGCTTTCATCTTACGCCGAGCTTCTGGGTAGTCCAGCAGCTGCAACGCCTCGGCCGCAATTCTTTCGCCGGTCATTTCCCGTTGGATCAGTTCCGCGGCCACCCGCCGTCCCGCGACCAGATTGACCATCGACAAGAACGGAGCATCCACCATCCAGCGTCCCAACATCCAACTTAACGCGTTTACCCGGTAAAAGGTCACTAGGGGTGCACCCAGCAACGCCGCCTCGATGGTAACAGTACCGCTCGCCGCAAGCGACACCTCACCGTACGCCAGACAATCCCAGGTATGGCCTTCTACTACTTGGATGGACGCCGCGCGCGCCGGTTTCCAGAAAGTTGCGCGTTCTGCCCCGAAACCCGCCGGCAGAGCCAGGATAAAGCGCACTTTCTGGACCTTTTCGATCCGTTTCACCGCATCCAGCAGGTACGGCATGTGGCGCGCTACCTCGCCATGCCGGCTGCCGGGGAGCAGCACCACCACCTGGTCGTCATCCGCCAGCCCAAATTTCTCGAAAAACTCAGCGCGCGTCAGGGACGGCTTCACGATCCGCGCGAGCGGATGCCCGATAAACTTCGCCGCCACCCCGTGTTTCCGAAAAAACGCTTCTTCAAAGGGAAAAATGCATAGCAGTCGAGCCAGCGTCCGCCGCATCACTTTGACTCGTCCCGGCCTCCACGCCCATGCCTGCGGTGCTACTAAGTACACCACCGGCACTCCTTGCGCATGCAGCTTCTTGGCGAGGCGCAAGTGGAAATCGGGGGAGTCCGTCAGAATCGCCAGATCCGGCCGCCGCACCCTCGACGCCCGCACCAGTTTGCGCAACTCGCCATAAATGCGCGGGATGTGCTGAATCACTTCCACAATTCCGACAACTGAAAGCGACCGCGCATCCACCACCGCCTCCACCCCGGCAGCCTGCATCCGCGGACCTGCGCATCCAAAGAACTCCGCATCGGGATGTCGCGCCCGCAGAGCCGCCACCACGCGGGAAGCGTAGAGGTCGCCCGAAGCTTCCCCCGCCGAGATCAGCACGCGCACAGAACCAGTGTAACCGCCCCCATTGCAACGCCTTTCCCGCGGGAACCGAACCTACGGCCGGTCGTGCTGTGATATTAAGAAGGCGTTTATGCCCAAGAACATCATCATCTGTTCGGATGGAACCGGCAACACCGCCATCAAGAACCGCGGCACCAACGTCTTCAAAATATTTGAAGCCATCGACCTGAATGGACATCGCACCGACCCCGCGCTCGATCCCCAGGTGGCCTTTTACGACGACGGTGTCGGCACCGAAACTTTTCTGCCGCTGAAGCTCCTGGGAGGCGCCTTCGGCTTCGGCCTCGCGAAGAACGTCCGCAATTTATATATGGATCTGGTGCGCGTCTACGATCCCGGCGACCGCATCTATCTTTTCGGCTTCAGTCGCGGCGCGTTTACCGTGCGCACGCTGGCGGGCCTCATCGCCAAGTGCGGCGTTCTCGATCGCGACAAATTGCCCACGAACGACGCGCTGCGAGCGGCGGTTTCGAAAGCGTATAGCACCTATCGCCGCTCCTATCGTACCTGGCTTGGCCAGTTGCTTTACTGGGTATTGGTTCGGCTGCATCTTTGCCTGACCGATCCCGATGCCATGGAGGATTTCAAAGAAGTCCACAGCCTGCCCGGCGACGTTCGCATCCGCTTCGTTGGCGTGTGGGACACAGTCGATGCGGTAGGCGGCCCCTTTCACACGAGCGACATCATCAACGCGGTGTTCCATCGCTTCAAGTTCCCGGATCATAAACTGAGCGACAAAATCGACTGGGCCGTTCACGCGCTCAGCATCGACGACGCGCGCGCCGCCTTCGAGCCGGTGCTGTGGGAGGCAAAATCCAATATCGCGCAAGTCTGGTTCGCAGGCGTCCACTCTAACGTCGGCGGCGGTTATCCGAAACAAGGCATGTCGCTGGTCGCTCTCGATTGGATGATCGAAAAAGCGCGGGAGCGGGAATTGCGCCTCCTCTCGAGCGACCGGAAATACTACTGGGAACACGGCAACGTGGACGACAAAATGTACGACTCACGCGCCGGCTTGGGCGTGTTCTATCGCTGGAAGCCGCGCAACATGCAACAGCTATGCGCAGAGCAGAAGGCCGCGATGCCGCCCGCGATTCACCTGAGCGTGCTCGAACGCATCGCGCACGGCACCGACGGTTACGCCCCTGGCACCCTTGCGCCCGGAGCCGAGGTGGTCTTTACGCCCAGCAGCAATCCCGATCCCGCCCAGGCAGCGGCCGAGGACAAGGCCGTTGCCGTGCGATCCCTGGCGGTGAAAGCCGCTCTCGACGGAATTTTTGCGAAGGCCGGATCCGGCCTTGAAAAAGCCCGCGGCACGCTCCTGATCGGACGCATCGCTTATTACCTCTATGTGTTGTCTTGTCTGGCTGCGATATTGGCTGCCTCCGTTCCCGCGAATGCCGGGTCGAGGCGCAATCCGTGGATCGTGCTCAAGAACGCCGGCAACCTTCTCTACAACCTGATTACCGGCCAGTGGGCGCCCGTGTTCGCGAGTTTGAAGCGGCTTTTCACCGATCCCAAACTGATCGGAATCGTGTTAGGGGGTTTCGTTATAGCCGGTGCGCTCGCCTACTATGTGGATCACCAGCGCAGCCGCGTTTTTTCGCGCTATTGGCACGATGCGCAGCAGGATCTTCGCACGGCTCTGAAGGGCGCTAGAGACGCGCTGTTATCAGGCAAGATGTAAACTACTTCGGCAGTTCCACCATGCTCAGCGAGGGTCCGGGTCCCGACTGCGGACGCGGCTTCAAGCTAGGTCCTGAGGCTTTCAGCACCTGGCTGATATCGGTATTCGCCGGGATCAAAAATCCCAGGAAACTGGACTGCATCTCATCCCAGTTCTGCGGACCCCAATACACGGTCTTTTGCGGGTCCGGATTGAATTTATTGTTGGCCGAGTTGTCGTAGTGAACGATGGTCAGGATGCGGGTGCCTTTGGGCACTACAATCGGCTCTTTCAAGTCGTAACCCAACTGCCAGTCGAAATCCCACTTGCCCTTGAACGCAACTTGCGATTCGCCAGTCGGGTAGATCAGCCGGAGTTCGTAATCCTTGGCGCGCAGGTGCATGTGCGGCTGGATGTAGGCGAGTTTAATGGAATCCACGCCCACCACGCTTTCCGCCACAACTTCGGCGTTCGGATCACCCGCCGGAATCACCAGATTCAACGCCGCCGGGGTGCCGGGCGACAAATAATAGCGTGTGGCCGGAGGCCGCTTCGCGAGCACGATTCCAACTCTTGAAATGTCCGATGTGATTTGACCTGAAGCGGTGTAGTGGAGTTCGAACACGAAGTCCGATCCCTTCGGAATGAATTTCGCGGAGCCTCCAATATCGAAACTCTGCGCACCCAGGCCGGGGTTGAACTTACCCAGGATGTCGTTGCCGTCGAACTGATCGTTCCGTCTGGCCTCGACGCCTTCGTAGGGCTTGCCCAGGACCGCGTCCTCCATCCACTTAGAACCAGGAGGCAGCACCCAAACCTTGCCATGATGCAGAACTTTGGGATTGCTCGGACGCATCTCCGCGGACTCGACCCACAGGTCTTCGGTGATGTTGCCTTTCACGCGGATGAACTGGTAGTTGACCGTGCCCTTGGCCGGGATCACGAATGCTTCCGGCATCTCGATCACCATGTCGGGCTTAATTTTCCAGCCCGTGGGGAAAGTGATAGCCGCCGGCTTGTCCTTCGCATCGCCCTCCGGCGCGCCATTGTCGGCCCAAGCGGAAATGATTTCGACCTCTTCGGGACTCAAGCGCCGGTCATTGGCGAAGTGCCCGTACTTGGGGTCGGCGAACCAGGGCGGCATCTTCTGCGTGACCACCGCGGCCTTGAGCGCTTTAGCCCACGGCCGGGCTTCCGAGTAAGTCAGCAGCGACATCGGCGCGACCTCGCCCGGACGGTGGCACTCCTGGCAATTCTTTTGAAGAACCGGCAGGACGTCCTTATTAAAGGTGATGTTGCTCGAAGCAGCCATCGCCGCCACTCCCAAAAACCCGCCCACGAGAGAAACGCTGAGTGTCCTCATCCGCTGGTGCCTCCTTGGCATAATCGACGCCGTGGGTATATTGTATCGCGCGGCGTGGTGGAATGGGAGGTATGGTTTTCGGGTTGATCTTAGGCTTGATCCGTCTTAGTTCGCGGTATCATTCGGGTGATGCAGCTTGCGGCCAAATTCGAAACCGCCAGGACCAGTCATGTTCTACGTCAGGGCGATGCCCGTCGTTTAGATTTCATCCCAGATGACTCGGTCCACCTGGTCGTTACGTCACCACCTTACTGGACCCTGAAGGAATACTCGAACCACAAGGACCAACTTGGCGCGGTCGAAGATTATGAGCAGTTCCATAACGAACTCGAAAAGGTCTGGAAACACTGCTTTCGCGTTCTTGTACCTGGCGGGCGAATCGCTTGCGTCGTTGGTGACGTTTGCATCGCTCGCCGCAAGAACAACGGCCGCCACATGGTAATGCCGCTCCATGCCGACATCAGCGTTCGGGCCCGTAAGGTCGGGCTCGATTATCTAACGCCGATTCTATGGCATAAAATCGCCAACGCAAACTACGAAGTCGAGAACGGATCATCCTTTCTAGGGAAGCCCTACGAACCCAATGCAATTCTCAAGAACGACATGGAATACATTCTGATGCTGCGAAAGCCCGGAGGATACAGAAAACCTACCGAGGAGCAACGGGTACAATCCAAACTTTCCAAAGATGAATACGCCAAATGGTTCCGCTCTTTCTGGTCTGACGTAACGGGAGAATCGACCCGGCATCATCCAGCACCTTTCCCATTGGAGATCGCTTATCGGCTCGTCAGGATGTTTTCATTTGTAGACGACACCGTACTTGATCCATTCATGGGAACCGCCTCGACTCTGGTTGCGGCTTCTAGGTGCGATCGGAACAGTATTGGCGTAGAGATCGATCCCGGTTACTTTCGGCAGGCGCAAGCCCGTATGAACGCCGAAGTAGATACATTGATTGACTCTCGCCACGCTATCGCAGTGGTCTGAACCGGTCGACGTATAAACGGGCGATTCGCCTTATAAATCGTTCATACCGAACCTCATTTTC
>JANXXL010000284.1 GCA_025350625.1 Bryobacterales bacterium
GCCGGGGAACGCAAGAAATTGGAAGAGGTTCAGGCCGAAGAGAGCGCCAAGAAAGTGGAGGTCCTCCCCCCAACGGGCGCGGCACAGCAGACGGTGCGCGAAAGCCGCGATCTCGAAGCCAGCATTCGCCGCTTTCAGAGCGCGATCGAAGCCCGCGATTTGGATCTCCAGGACAGCACCCGGGAGTTGAAGCGCGTAAATGATTTGGCTAAGGGATACCAGGGGCGCATGGAAACCATCCCGCTCGGCGAAAAAGAATACGCCGACCTGCTGCGGGACCGCGACCTCATCAAAGAAAAGTTTATCGATCTGAGCGGGAAACTCGGCAAGGCCGAAATCGCCCAAGAAATGGAAGGGCGCAAACAAGGGGAGACCCTGGAGTTGCTCGACCCCGCCTCGCTCCCCACCAGCCCCACTGAACCTAAGCGGCCCATCGTAATCGCAATCGGCGCAGGTCTGGGTCTGCTTTTGGGGATCGCCATCGCCGGCGCGCGGGAGATGAAGGACACGTCGCTCAAGAACCTAAAAGACGTGCGGGCCTACACGCAGATGGCGATACTGGGCAGTGTTCCGCTGCTTGAAAACGATTTCGTGGTTCGCCGCCGGCGCCGGCTGGCTTGGCTCGGCTGGACCACCGCCTGCCTGGCAGCCATTGTAGTGATGTCGGGCTCAGTGGTGTATTACTACGTGACCAAAGTCTAAGCGGCGATCCGCAGGAGAAAAAAGAATGAGTCGAGTTCACGATGCCTTGCGCCGCGCCGAGCAGAGCGCGGTTCTGTCGCCGCCGGTAAGCCGCCCGCCCGCTTCGGCCCACGCTCTGGGCACGCCGGTTCTCGATCCGGGGAATGATCTCGAAGGGCTGCTCGAAAGGGTCGAGGAAGTGCCGTTCCGCGCCGCGACGGACTCGCTGCTGATCGACGTATCGCGCCCCCACGAAGCGCCCATGGAAGAGTTTCGAACCTTGCGAACGCGTCTCAACCACATGAAGACGCTGCAGCCCATCCATTCGATTGTAGTGACCAGCGCCTCGCCCGCCGAGGGCAAATCGCTTTCCGCAGCCAATCTTTCGCTCGCGCAAGCGCACCTGGCAGGAAATACCACTTTGCTCGCCGACTTCGACTTCCGCCGTCCCATCGTCCACACCCTCTTTGGAGTAGATCGAAGCCCCGGCATCACGGATTATTTGCTGGGCAAAGTCCCGCTGCATCAAGCCATGCGCAAAATAGCGGGTACAAATTTGTACATTATGCCGGCGGGCGAAGCGGTGATCAATCCGCTTGAACTGCTCAATCTGCCGGAAGTCAAATTCATGATGGACCGCTTGCCGGAGCTGTTTAACTGGATTATTCTGGACAGTCCCCCGCTGCTCTTTGCAGCGGATGCGAGCTTGCTTGGAACGTTATGTCACGGCACGCTGCTGGTGGTTCGCATCGGCCACACCACCATCGATTCGGTGACCCGCGCCATGCAATCGCTTTGCAATAACAACGTTCTGGGAATCGTTGTAAACGCCGCACGCCGCGGCGAGCTGTATAGCAAGTACACCTACTATCACTCCTACTACACGCCCAAGGACGAAGGCCATCCTGGAACCGACATGGCAGGGGAGGAGACGGTGGAAGTGGCGTCGGGCGAACCGGTTGAACCCGGAGAGCGATAGCCCGCCCTGCGCTCCATCCTGCATCCTTTCCGGCGGATCCGCAACGTGCTCAAAAGACCGTGGGCGGCGCTGCGGAGCATCTGTTATGGTAGAGAGTTGGGCGGCTCCGAAGCCCTGAGTTCATTAGAGGTCTGTAATGTCCGGTCATTCCAAATGGGCGACGATTAAGCACAAAAAAGCCGCCACCGACGCCAAACGCGGCAAGCAGTTCACGAAAATCATCAAGGAAATCACTATTGCCGCGCGCAGCGGGGGAGATCCCGACGGCAATCCGCGCCTGCGAACCGCCATCAACGACGCCAAAAACGTCAGCATGCCGGCCGATAACATCAAGCGCGCTATCATGCGCGGTACCGGCGAACTCGAAGGCGGGCAGATCGACGAGATCATGTTCGAAGGCTATGGCCCGGGCGGCGCGGCGGTGCTGGTGGCGGTCGCCACTGACAATCGCAATCGCACGGTAAGCGAGATCCGCCACATGTTCTCAAAGAACGGCGGCAACCTCGGCGAGCAGGGCAGCGTGGCCTGGATGTTCGAACGCAAAAGCCAGATTATTATTGACGCCGAGAAAGCTCCCGCCGAAGACGAGTTGATGGCCTTGGTGCTCGATGCCGGCGCCGATGACCTGCGCGAGGAAGGCGGCAGCTGGGAAATCCTCTCCGCTCCTGAAGTGCACGTGCAGGTTCTCGAAGCCATCCAAAAGGCCGGAATTCCTACGGAATCAGCCGAAATCGCCATGATTCCCAAGAATCTGATGAAACTCGAAGGCAAAACTGCGTCGGGAATGCTGAAGCTGAGCGAGGCTCTCGAAGACCACGACGATGTGCAGAACGTGTACTCCAACTTTGACGTAGACGAAAAGGAACTGGAGGCGATGGCGTAAGAAGTTTTGCGCCGCGCGGCTCAATGCGAGTGCTGGGCATCGACTGCGGGACCGAGCGCACCGGCTGGGGCGTGATCGAAAGTGACGGGCGCCGGCATGCCGTGATCGCACACGGAGTCATTTCTCTTTCGCCGCGCGACGCGCTGTGCCACCGCCTGGCCGCCGTAGGACGAGCGTTGCGTCTGCTGCTGGCCGAACACTCCCCCGAGGCCGCCGCGGTGGAAGAAGTATTCTACTCGCAGAACGTGAAAACCGCGCTCAAGCTGGCGCACGTCCGCGGCGTGGTGCTGGCGGCCATCGCGGAAGCCGGAGTGCTCCTGGGCGAGTACTCGCCGTTATCGGTGAAATCGAGCGTAGTGGGCTACGGGCGCGCCGAAAAGAGCCAGGTGCAGTTGATGGTGCGGACACTAACCGGAAAAACCATCCAATCGGAAGACGCGGCGGATGCCCTGGCCGTGGCGATTTGCCACGCAACTAGATGGAAGGCCTCCGCACCCGGCGTGAAGGTCGCCGGAGCAGTTCGATGAAACTCAAAGCGGCGCTGCTGACGGCGGTTTTGGCTGCAGCCGCCTGGGCGTCGGATTCGCCGCGCATCAGCTTCAGCAAGTCCTTTCCGGGATCGGTACCTGCCTATTTCGCGGTCACCGTCGAAAGCACCGGGGCGACCTCCTATAACGAATCCGAGGACGCCGACAACGCGGAGAAGATTCAACTCGAAAGCGGCCTCGTGACCGAGATGTTCGAGCTCGCCGACCGGCTGGAACATTTCAAGAAGCCTCTCGAGTCGGGTTTGAAAGTCGCCAATATGGGGGAAAAGACCCTGCGTTGGGAAGCCGGCGGCGACCGGTCTCAGACCAAGTTTAATTACTCTACCAATGAGGACGCCAAACTCCTGAGCGACCGCTTCGAGCGAATTGCGGAGAGCACGCGAACTTTGCTGGAATTGCGGCGAGCCGCCCGGCATGACCGGCTGGGGGTAAATGCCTCGGTCCTGAAAATTCAGAGCATGTGGAATAACAAACGCCTGGTTGGAACGGCGCAGTTTCTGCCGCTGCTCGAACAGGTAGCCAACGACGAGGCCTACATTCATATGGCGCGCGAGCGAGCCGCGCAGGTGGCGGATGCCATTCGTGCCATGCCCTCAAAATAGACCGGAATCCGCGCAGCGTCTTCGGCGCAATCTAAAATAGAGGCAGCATGAAACGCGTGTTGGGAGCGGTGCTCCTCTCTATCTCGGCGTGGGCGCAAGCGCCGGTGGCGGCAGACGACGAAAAGCGGGAACTTGCGGCGGCGGTGCAGGAAGCCAATACCAGCGGCTTCGACATCATCCGGGCCCTTGAATCGCATCTCCGCAGATACCCGAATACTGCGCTGCGAACGGAAATTTTCAATTTGCTTGCGAAGGCGGCGGTAGAGGCCAATGATAACGTCCGCATCATTCGTTACGGCGAACCGGCGTTGACGGCTCTCCCTAACGATGTTGGCCTGCTGGATCAGGTCTCACGCGCGCTGCTCGACACCGGAGGCAAGGACAACGCCGCACGCGCATTGGGATACGCCAAGCGTTTCGAGGATTATGTAATTCGCGTGCCCGTGCCAACCGGGTACGATCCGGTCAAGAACCAGGAAGATCATGACCGGGCGCTGGCGCGCGCGTTGCTCTATCAGTCGCGCGCGCATCGTATTCTCGGCGAGTTCGATGAAGCGCGGCGTACGGCGGCGCTGGCGTATATCTCTTACCCCGACGCCCCCTCGGCGCGAGCGTGGTCAGAGGCGCTGGACCTCCAGGGGAAGCACCAGGAAGCGATCGACCGGCTGGCGGACGCTTTTGCCATTCCCGACCCGCGCGCCACTGCTGAAGAGCGCACTGCCGATCGTAAACAACTGGGCGAAATGTACCGTAAACTCCATAGCGGCGCGGAAACCGGCCTGGGTGACGCCATCCTTGCCGCCTACGACCGCACATCGGAAACCATGGCCAAACGCACCAGTCAACTGCGCAGGCTCGACCCCAATCTGGGTGTAACGGACCCCATGGACTTCACGCTCGCCGCCCTCGACGGCAGCAAACTGGATCTGAAAACTCTGCGCGGCAAAGTTCTGATCTTCGATTTCTGGGCCACTTGGTGCGTCCCCTGCCGCGCCCAGCACCCGCTTTATGAGGAGCTGAAGAAGCGTTTTCGCGAGCGCGACGATGTGGTGTTTCTAGCTGTGAATACCGACGAGGATCACGGGCTGGTGGAACCATTCCTCGCCGAACAGCATTGGAGCACCCATGTGTTCTTTGACAATGGGCTGGTTCGGCAACTGCTCGTCACCTCCATTCCGACAACCATCATTGCGGACAAACAGGGAAGGCTGGTGAGCCGTATGAACGGTTTCAACGGCGACAAATTCGTCGACCAGTTGGCCGCGCGAATTCAGGCCGCGCTCGACGCACCCGGTGGGGAGAAATAATTGAGCTTCGGACGGATCATCTGGATCGTGCTCGATAGCGTCGGCATCGGCGAGATGCCCGACGCCGGCGCCTACGGCGACAAAGGCAGCGACACGCTGGGCAATATCGCGCGCCGGCGGCCGCTGCGCTTGCCGAATTTGTGCCGCCTCGGGCTGGCGAATATTCGGGCGATCAGCGGACTGGCTCCCGCCGCCGAGCCAATCGGAGCGTTCGGGCGCTGCGCCCTGGCGTCGCCCGGCAAAGACACTACCACCGGCCATTGGGAGATGGCGGGTATCCATTTGGACAAGCCGTTTCCGCTGTTCCCCAAGGGCTTTCCGCGCGAGGTAATGGAGCCGTTTGAAACCCGCATCGGGCGGCGTACTCTGGGCAATAAAGCCGACTCCGGCACGGAAATCATCAAGGAACTGGGCGAGCAGCACGTCGAGACCGGGTCGCCGATCGTCTACACGTCCGCCGACAGTGTGTTTCAGATCGCAGCGCATGAGGAAGTGATCCCGCTTTTCGAGTTGTACAAGATGTGCCAGACGGCGCGCGACATACTGCGGGGTCCGTATGAAGTAGGACGCGTGATCGCGCGGCCTTTCGTGGGCGAGCCGGGCACGTTCACGCGCACCTCTAACCGTCACGATTACGCAGTGCCTCCGCCCAAGGGCATGCTGCTCGATCAGCTGCAGGCGCGCGGAGTCGAGACCTATAGCGTCGGCAAGATTTTCGATGTGTTCCTCGGGCGCGGCATCGGCGAACAGGTCAAGACTAAGTCCAACGCCGATGGGATGGCCAAGACGCTCGAAGCTCTGGATGAACTCGACCGAGGCTTGATCTTCGTGAACCTGGTGGATTTCGATATGCTCTATGGGCACCGCAACGATGTCGAAGGCTATTCGCGCGCGCTCGAAGAAGTGGACGGCTGGTTACCATCGCTCGAAGCACGGCTGGGCGCGGAAGATCTCGTGATCCTGACTGCGGATCACGGCTGCGACCCCACCACCCCATCGACAGATCACAGCCGCGAGTACGTTCCGCTGTTGGCTTACGGTCCGAAGGCGCGCAGTGGAGTGAATCTGGG
>JANXXL010000403.1 GCA_025350625.1 Bryobacterales bacterium
GGTGCATACCGCGCTGGATCGCTGCGTTCTCAGCGGGCAAACCGAAGGCATCCCAACCCATGGGGTGCTGGACGTTGTAACCGCGCATCCACATATAACGCGCCAGCGCGTCGCCGATCGAATAATTGCGCACGTGCCCCATGTGCAGGCGGCCGCTGGGGTAGGGCAGCATCTCGACCACGTAATATTTGGGAGCGCTCGAATGTGGGTCCGCGGCGTAGAGCGTGGGATCGCTCGCCCAGCGCTCTTCCCACTTCAGTTCGATTTGGTTGTGGTCGTACGAGGTTTCCGGCATAGGCTTTTCAGTGTGTCCAGATTACGCTGTTCGTCGCCCACCTGATCCACCGGCGTCTCAAGAATAAACGCTTTGGTACGAAGCTGCGGGTGGGTGAGAATGCGGCGAAACCCGTCTAATCCAATATAACCTTGCCCGATGTGCTGATGCCGGTCGATGTGCGAGCCAAGCGGCGCCTTTGAATCGTTGGCGTGGATGACGTGCACGTTCTCCAGCCCCAGGATGCGCTCAGCTTCGGCAACGGTCTGCTTAAGACCGTTCGCAGTGGCAATGTTGTGTCCGGACGCGAGCAGATGACAAGTGTCCAGACAGAAACCTATGGGCAGGTCGGTCATGCGTGGCGCGAATTCGCGAATGGCCGCCAGTTCTTCGAAACGGCCGCCGATCTGAGCGCCCGCGCCAACGGTGCCCTCAGCCAGCAGCATGAGCTTTCCAAACTTGAGACCCATCGCTGCCCGGGCGATGCCCTGGAGGAACCGGAAAATGCCTTGTTCGACCGACTGCCCCCGGTAGTTTCCCGGATGAGCCACCAAATATTCCGCGCCGATCGCGATGCCGCGCTCGAGCTCGCCGCGGAACGCTTCGACAGATTTGGCCCAAATAATTTCGTCGGCGGTCGCCAGGTTAATCAAGTAGTTGTCGTGGATCACCAGCGGCGTCAAATCGTACTTATCGCGCGCGCGATGCAGGAGCGCGATTGACGCGGCGCTGGGAGAGGACGCTTTCCACTGCCGCGGGCTCGCCGAAAAGATTTGGAGCGTGTTGGCGCCCAACTCAGCCGCGCGCAGGGCTGCGCCTTCGAGAGACTTAGCGATAGATGTATGCAGTCCGATGCGCATGGCTGGGGTGTTCCCGTTTGGATTCCTTCATAATAGAAGCAAGATGTTCCTGCGCGCCGCAATTTTCCTCTTGCTGGCTTCCGCGGTGGCGTCCGCCGCCGACCGCTTGTACCTCAAAGACGGCACCTACCAGCTGACTAATCAATACGAAGTCAAAACCGATCGCGTGCGCTATTACAGCACCGAGCGCGGCGAATGGGAAGAAATTCCACTCGAACTGGTGGATCTCGACCGCACCAAGTCCGAGCTATCCGAGCGCCAAACCCAGCTCGCTACCGACGCCAAGACCGAAGCCGAAGAACGCGCGGCGGAGAAACTGGCGCACGATCAAGTAGCCGCGATACCGACTAAGCCCGGAGTGTTCTATATTCGCGGCGAAATGACGGAGCCGCTGAAGCAGGCCGAATCCAAGGTGGTGAACAACACCAAGCGCACCATATTGAAAGTGCTTTCGCCGATTCCTTTGCTGCCCGGCAAGTCTACCATCGAACTCGACGGCGAACACGCGCCGCTTCGCATTGCCGACCCCCGTCCGGAATTCTATTTCCGGCTTTCCGACTACCAGCGCTTCGAGATCGTGAAGCTGACTCCGAAGAAAGGAGCTCGCATAGTCGAGAATGTGTCTATCTTGCAGGTGAAGGGGGACCGCGAGGTGGACGAGCAGATTCTTAAGATTGATTCTTTTAAGAAGCAGGAGGCTGATCTCCTGTTCCGGATCTGGCCCGTGAAACCTCTGCCACCGGGCGAATACGCCCTGATCGAGTACACCGAAGGAAAAATGAACCCGCAGATATGGGATTTTACGGTTGACGCGAAATAGCTGTTTCCCTATTCGCAAACACTACTTTCCCGCCGCTCTCCGCTAAAGTGTGCAGATGATCCCGGCCCACGAGTTTCTCGAATCGCTGGCTCTGACCCTTGTCGGCGCAGATGTAATATCGTTCTCTACTCAGCCAGCGATCACGGAATTGCGCGTCCTCGATAAACACCTCCGGCGCGCCGGGAGCGTTCGAACCGTACTCCAGATTATTCACGCGACCGTTCAAGAGCAGTACCCGTTGGTTATGATATTTCTCGGCGTAGAAAACGATGGAAGAGAACGCATAGTATTGATCGTCCAATACCAGGGTTCCGTGCGGGGCGGCGTTAAGCGCATCCGCCAGCGGCCGCGAGCCAAGATATGGATCGAAAGTCATCAGGGCCAAGCGCGCAGCGTGGAAGAAGAGAATCATCATTACCACCGCGCCAGCCATGCTGCCCCGCCACGACGCCACCGCGCCGATAACGAAAGCCAATCCAGCTGCCAGTAGTGGAACCTTCAAATAAGCGAACGACGCAATGGTCAGATCGCCCATGTGTCCGAGCGACAGCGTGTAATTCTCCGGATTTTGCGTCAACGCCCGCGAGATGTCGCCAAAGGCCGGCAAACTCCACACACGCACCAGTAAATACACGATTGCCAGCGCGGCGAGGGTCGCAACGCCGGCCAGAACCATTTGCCCTCGCCGCCGCCAAACTGCGGTCGATTGCTCCGCGATGGCCGAACCCAACAGCAGCGCGAGCGCCGGATAGCAGGGCATCGAATAGTATTCCTGGGTCGAGGAGAAAGTGAAGAACGCTAATATGAATCCGGCCCAGCACAAGCATAAGAGGCGCATGCGGGCCGCCCGATCCGTCCCTCGAAACCGTAATTTCACAACGGCGGGGAAGTACACGCTCGCTGGGAACAGCCATAACAAATGAAACAGCCAGAAATACACGCGGGGGACGGTGTTGTAATCGCGCGGGTAGCGCAGATTGAGAAATCGCAGCAGGTGCTCGTTAAAAAAGTAAAACCAGAAGAAGCCGCGCCAGTGCCCTGGGGCGCTCAACATGGTGAAATCGAAATACGGCGGATTCCGCAGCGTCGCGATCGCATGCCAGGGGGCCGCGATGGCCAGTGCGATCAGGGCGCCCCGAAACACCCGCAGGCGCCGCCACGTTTCGCGCTTAAACAATTGGCCCGCGAACGTTAGATACAGCACCGCGGCCGCCACCGGGAAAACGATGGCGATCAGTCCTTTCAGTAGCAGTCCTGTCCCCATCGCCGCAGCCATGATCGCGCTCCACACACCCGGCCGCGTCTCCTCGGAATCCAAAGTACGCAGAAACCCCCACAATGCCAGCGCAATGGTCAAGGTGACCGTGACGTCCGGAATCTGGATGCGCGTGAATAACCACAGCCCCACGGAAGTTGCGAGCGTAAGCCCTGCCCACAATCCCGCCCGCGCCGAGAACGCCCACATGCCAATCCGGAATGTCAGCCAGCACAACGCCACCGCCGACAACGCCACCGGAATGCGCGCGGCCCAGTCGTGGACTCCGAAGATCGCGTAAGACACCGCGATCATCCAATAAATCAGCGGTGATTTTTCCAGGTAGACGATTCCGTCGAGCCGCGCCGTCACCCAGTCGCCCGAATCCAGCATGTTGCGCGCGATCTGCGCCTGCACGGCGTCCACGTCGTCCATCAGAGATGGCGGGCTGACTATGCAGCCCAAAAAAATAGCGGCCGCGACCGCCAGGACGATCAGTGAATATAGGCGTTGCCGGCGGGAATCGTCTGGCTCGCTGGAGTTCGCGAGGGTGGCTGGATTCCCCATCGCCTCATCCATAGGAACAGAATGAGAAGTCCCCATAAGTGATAACCGAGGTTAGCACGCCGCTCCAGATGCGACCGCAACACTCGATCGATTGCCTCCCATCGAAAAATCCCCGATTCTTCCACATTGCGCCGATTGAGCGTCTCCACCAGCAGCGGCTTTAGCGCAGTGCGCAGCCAATCGTGCGCCGGAATGTCGAAGCCTTCTTTGGGCCGCGCCAGCACCGTACGCGGTAGCTTGTCCTTCATCAAATCCCGCAGGATGAATTTGAGCGAGTTGCCGCGGATCTTGAAAGTTTCCGGTAACGCGGCCGCGAATTCGACGATGCGATGATCCAGAAACGGTGGTCTCACTTCGAGTGAGTGCGCCATGCTCATGCGGTCGCATTTGTTTAGGATGTCGTCGGGCAAATAGCACAATTGATCCAGCCACAGAAAGCGATTCAGATAGCCATCAGTCTCGCCCGGCATCGGAATCGCGGACGCGGAACCGTTGGGATTTGTCAGCAAAGCGCCCCGTGCAGCCTCGCCGAATGTGCCATTCCAATAGAAGTGCGCCTCTAACGGTTCGAGGAGCGAGCCTTCTAGCATACGCGTCACTTTGTAGTCGAATCCAATTTTTTCGTCAGAGGCCGGGAGCATTCGCGATGCTCGGGCCGCCAAGCTAAGCACGGTTCTCGGAAATCTGCGCAGAGCTTTCGCGTAGCGGTCTGCCAGATAGGTGTTATAACCGCCAAACAATTCATCCGCGCCATCGCCCGACAGTGCCACCGTCACGTCCTGGCGGCACATCTTCGAAAGGAACCATACCGGGAGCGCACCGGCATCGGCGCTGGGTTCGTCGGAGTAGGTCGCGAACTCCGCAATGGCGCCAGGCAGGTCACGCTCCGGGTTCAAATCGAATTCATGATGATCGGTATGATAGCGCTCGGCGACTTCACGGAAGAACTTGGTTTCATCGAAACTGCGGCCGCGAAAGGAAACCGAAAACGTCTTGAGCCTCGCGGGCGACTCTTCCGCCGCATAATGCAAGATGGTCGAGGAATCCAATCCGCCGCTCGACCAGACTCCCAGCGGTGCGTCTGAAATCAGGTGCTCTTTGACCGAGGATCGCAGCAGCCGGTCGAGTTCTTCTTTGGCTGCCAGAAGATCCAGACTCGCGTCAGGCTCGAATTTCAGGCTCCAGTAAGGATGAATGGAAACCGCGCCCTCCCGCCACTCCAGCCAATTGCCGGGTGCCAGCTTCTCGATGCCTTCGACCAGAGTCGCTGTTCCAGGAACATAGTTAAAGGCAAGATAGCGCTCGAGTGCGCTGAGGTTCATCTGGCGATCCAGCTCCGGATGCAGCAGAATGGCTTTCATTTCCGAGCCGAAGTACAACGCCTCTTCGTGCCGGCGATAGTACAGCGGCTTGATGCCAATGCGATCGCGCACCAATACCAGACGGCGATGCGATTCGTTCCACAGCGCGGCGGCGAACATACCCCGCAATTTTGGGAATGCCCGCACATCCCATTCGACGTACGCGTGCAAGACGACTTCGGTATCGCAGTGCGAGATAAAGCGGTGGCCCAATGCTTCGAGCTCCCGCCGCAATTCCACGTGATTGTAGATCTCGCCGTTGAAGACCAGCACGGTGTCCCCATCATCCGAAACCATGGGCTGATCGCCGTGTTCGAGATCTATGATTTTGAGCCGGACGGCCCCTAGCGAGACGTTCGCCGATTCCCACACGTCTTGCCGATCGGGTCCCCGGTGAATCAGCGAGCGCGTAATTTCCCAGATGCGCTCAGTTTCGCGGCGTCCGTTAGTATGCGTAAATCCTGCGATGCCGCACACAAATTGGATTACGCTTCCAACTGTTCCGGGAACACCGCGTAACCCTGCGGCGGCGGGAACAGCTCTTCGAGCAGCAGCAGCCGTTTGCGCAGGTACCGGCTAGGCAGCTGACGCGGACCCGTGTCCACATCGATATCGCAGCAAATGCCGTGCAGATAGAGCGTAAGTGTGTCAGCAAAGGATTGCCGCGCATACTCGCGAAAGGCCTTGCCGTTGCGCACGTTCTGCGACCGGCGCATGGCCTGCTTCAGCCGCCAGCTAGGCTCATCCACTTCGCCATGCACATCGGCGCTCAGTTCGTCGCGCAGCACGCGAATATACCGGGTCTCGACATCGTCGGTCCAGTGGTCAGCCGTCAACGTCGCCAGCAAATGGTAGAAGCGATAGTGATATTCCGCCACCTCCTGGTCCTTCAGCGCGAAGGCGAGCACCGTCTCCTCGCCCAGCTTCAATTGTGTGTACGGGGACAAGCGCCCTTCCGGGGGACGCTCAATGGAGACATAATCCGCCGCAGGCGGCTCAGCCTTGCGCTTTTCATGGCTGTTTCCGCGCTCCAAATAGGGGACCAGCAGAATAGAGATCTTGGGCAACGCCCCGGCAATCGCGGGCGGCAGCGCCCCTATAGGTTCTTCCAGATATTCCTTGAGATCCTCCTCCGACATCGGAACCGAAGCGCAGAAGTAGGAGAATGTTTTGCTGAGCGGTATCATTTCGCCGCGAAAGCGCTCGGCGAATTGGGTAACGCTCAGCTTGGAAAGATCGATTTGGGCCGGCATTGAGTGACAATCTCATTGTAACTCCCAGCTTGCGCAAGGTGCGCAAATCAGGTTCCGAACGTGCGGACAACGGACTTCCCGCTGCGCGGCCGCCATTAGTATGAAAGAAGAGGTGAACCCTTATGGATGTGGATGCGCCAGACCCTGCTGTTTCGCCAGGCCACGATGACGGCTCGAACCACCATATTTTCAAAAGTTCGTTGTGGCCCTACTTGCGGGGGGTCCATCCGTTAGTTTTGCTGACGGCGCCGGTGATTTACGCCTGTGCGATCCCGTTTCTTATGCTGGATCTGGCGGTCACCCTCTACCAGGCCATTTGCTTTCCTGTCTACGGTATCGCCAAAGTTCCGCGACAAAGCTATATGGTGTTCGACCGCGGCAGTCTCGCCTATCTCAATCACATCGAAAAAATAGGTTGCGTCTACTGTTCCTATGCCAACGGATTGCTGGCATACGTGGTTGAGATCGCCGCCCGCACCGAGCAACATTTCTGTCCCATCAAACATGCCCGCCGCGTGATCCGCCCACACTCCCACTACGCGAACTTCATTCCCTATGGCGATCCGCGGGCTTATCGCAAGCTTATCGATCGAATTGCTCCAGCTCCGCCCACCGATCGAGGAGCCTGAGTCACTGGCTGGAAGTTTACGCCGGCGGCACTTGTGAATGCAGCCACCGCTTGAGGTTTTGACTACGCCTCCGCTCTTCAACTCTTTCGGTGTGCCGTTCATACGCTACGATCCCAACCAGTCCGAAAATCACCAGTAAAGGAATGCCTATGGGGAGGATATTTGGCATTTCTACATCGCCCCGCTAACAAATTGATCGCAACTCATATTGGTCCCAGTAAGGCAAAGCAAGTCAATAACCAAATGGCATAGGTGACTATGAGCGGAGCTGCACCAACCGGCAACCTCCGTACGAATAGACGAAGCGGGTCGAATTGAGGTATCCTGCCAATACATACATACCTGAGGTGCTTGTCCATGATTCGATGTTGGTTTTCCTTTCTATTGTTAGGTGTAGCGGCTTCTGTCCCCCTGCTGGCCCACCACTCATTCGCTGCCGAATACGATGATGCCAAGCCGATAAAGGTGACGGGTACTATCACCAAAGTCGAATGGCAGAATCCACATGTTTGGTACTATGTCGACGTCAAAGGCGATGACGGCAAAATCACTAACATTGCCTTTTCCGGGGGCGCGCCCGGTCAGTTGATGCGGCGCGGCATCATGAAGAGCAACCTGCAAATTGGAGCCACTATCACCGTCGACGGTTTCAAAGCCAAGGATGGTTCCAATAACGCCTTCGGGTCGAAGGTCACCTATCCGGACGGCCGCATGGTATTTACCGCCATTCAAGAAGACCAGAACAAGCGCTAAGGATGACGCTATGAAACTGATTGCCCGTTATTCATTATTCGGAGCTGCTCTATTATTCACATCGGGGGCTTCGGCTCAATCGACCATCGCCTCTGCGGCTACTCCCAAATCCTCCGCTGCGGCGGCGCGCACCACGGGAGGGAAGCCGGATTTCACCGGCATTTACCAGTGGCCCACCCCGTTGCCCGGCTCGGAACACGGCAAAGGGTCCGCCACCATTTTCGACCGTAAGAATTTTGCGCCGCTCAAGCCCGGTGGCGAGGACTTTCTCGAACCGCGCACCGGCGACCCCCGGCACGATGAACCGCGCGATTTCTGTATGCCTGCCGGGTTTCCTGCCGCCATGCTCTCCGGCAACGCCATGCAGTGGTTTCAGACCAAGGATTACCTGACCATGGTGCATGAATTCCAGCGCATGTCGCGCATCATCCCGCTAGACGGGCGTCCCCACCGCAAGGACATGGAGCCGTCGTTTTATGGCGATCCCGTGGGGCATTGGGAAGGCGATGCGCTGGTGGTAGAAACCACCAACTTCAAGCGCTGGGTGCTGGATGATTATTTCTACACCAATTCCAAAGAATTCCGCATGCACAGCGACGCTTTGACTACCATCGAGCGTATCCAATGGAAAGACAAGGACACCATTTCCTACCAGCTAACCATTGACGATCCGAAGATCTTCACCAAGCCGTGGACTCAGGAATTCCAGATCGTCGCCAAGCCCGAGTGGGATAAAGTGGGCCTCTTCGAATACGTGTGCGAGGAAAATAATCGCTGTCCCGGCGGGAAGTGCCAGGGAAACTGATTCGGCCGTGGTCTATGGCAGCAGTTTCAGGCTAATTACTTTAATTTTGTCGCCGGTGACTTCGCCCGTAACTTCGACGCGCATATCGTCTTGCTTCTTGCCCGCCTGAATCAATGCGAGCGCCTTCTGGTTCCCCGCAGGGTCAAAGGACAGAAATTTCAAAGTGTCATAAGTGAATACGCCGTAGCCGCTGCGCAGGCAGGCCGGCATCAACAAACACTTGCGGTCGTGGGTGTAAGCCCACATGATTCCACCCTCCATATGCGGAGTGGTGCCGGTAACCATGCGCGTTTCCGCTCTGGCCGAACACTGCTTATCGATCAGTACCCCCTGAATCGCGGTGGACGTCGCTGCCGTACCAGAACTCTGCCAGACGAAACCTGCCAGCAGGGCGGCAGCCGCACACCCCGGGACAAGGGAATCAAAGAGCCGTCGAATCAACATGGCTTTCGGGCCTCCATGAGTACCGTTTAATTGGTATTTGAACTGGGAAATTTGTATTCCCACCCTATCTTCTACCACGACTGTCTATACGTGACAATACCCGAAGGACATACCCGAAGGGCGTGCCGCGCCTCGTTAATTCACCGTATAGCGCGCTTTCAGTGCAAAAGGGGCGATCTCGATATCGAACTGGTTCCCGTTCGCCCGAGCCATCTGATAAGTGCCGTGCATCCCGCCGGTGGGAGTCTTGAGCGGACACCAGGACGAGTATTGGAAGGACTCGCCCGGGGCAAGCACCGGCTGCTCCCCCACTACTCCCGGACCTTGCACCTCTTCGGTGTGTCCCACGCCGTCGGTGATAATCCAATGCCGGCTGATGAGCTGCACCGTCTCCGTCCCCTGATTGGTGATCCGCACGGTGTATTGAAACACCCAGTTATCCTCCAGCGGGCGTGAGTTATCGGCGGAGTAATTCGACATCACCTCCACCCGAATATCGTTGGTGACGGCTTCGGACATCGGAGCGGGTGTGGACCCCAAATCTGGCATGGTGAAATGCCAATAATAGCAAGTCGGGATTCCCCAGCGTAAAAAACTTGCTTCTGCTTGACCTCCGCCTCTACCCTCAATAAGTACGCTCATGCGAGGCGATCTTCATAGTTCACGGCCTCTAGTCCGCCGCCGAGCCAATCTATCGCTGGTCAAATACCGGCTGTTGGCCTTCGTGTCGATCCTCGGTCCCGGCTTCATAACAGCCAACGTGGATAACGATCCCGGAGGCATTCTCACCTATTCGCAGGCCGGCGCGAAATACGGTTACACCCTGCTGTGGACCCTGATCCCTACAACCATCGCCCTCATCGTCATTCAGGAAATGGCCGCACGCATGGGCGCCGTGACCGGCAAAGGCCTCTCCGATCTTATTCGGGAAGAATTCGGCCTGCGGGCCACGTTCATCACCATGTCGATTCTGGCTATCGCCGATTTCGGCAACATCGCCGCCGAGTTTGCCGGAATCGCCTCCGGCATGGGAGTCTTCGGCGTCAGTAAATATCTGGCCGTTCCGGTGGGCGCTGCACTGGTTTGGATCGTTATCGTCAAAGGCCGCTACAAGCCGGTCGAGCGCATGCTGATCCTGTTTTCCCTGATTTATTTCACCTATCCGGTGTCCGCGTTCCTGGCCAAACCGGATTGGAAACTGGCGCTGCACGATACCCTGATCCCGCAGTTCCACGGCGATTCTCAATACCTGCTGATGGTAGTCGGTCTGGTCGGGACCACCATTACGCCCTGGATGCAGTTTTACCTGCAAGCGTCGATCGTCGAGAAGGGCGTTGACAAACGCCACTATTCGCTCACCCGCTGGGACGTCATCCTGGGCTGCATCGTAACCGACGTCATCGCCTTCTTCATCGTGGTAGCCTGCGCCGCCACCATATACAAGGCGGGCGGGGGCGAAATCAAGGACGCCGCCGACGCCGCCACCGCTCTCAAACCCTTTGCCGGGCAGTTCGCGAGCGCCCTCTTCGCCGTGGGGCTGGTGAACGCGTCCCTGCTCGCCGCCGCCATCTTGCCGCTCGCCACCGCCTATAACATCTGCGAAGGCCTCGGCTTTGAGGCCGGCATCGAGCGCCGATTCTCGGAGGCGCCGATTTTCTATTGGCTGTACACCCTGCTGATCGTTGGCGGCGCCGGGTTCGTGTTGATCCCACGCTTGCCATTATTAAAAGTGATTCTGTTCTCGCAGGTAGCGAACGGCGTCCTGCTGCCCTTCGTGCTGTTCTATATGCTGATGCTGATCAACCGTAAGCGCATCATGCAAGAGTTCACCAACAACTGGTGGCAGAATGTAGTGGCGTGGTCAACCGCCGTGGTGATGGTTGCGCTTACCGCCGGATTGGTCTGGAACACGCTGCCTACAGTCGGCGCGCCACCACTACCGTAATGTCGTCGGCAGGCGGTGCTCCCTGGGTGAAGCGGGCGACCTCGGCGTGAATGGTTTGCACTATCTCCTGAGCCGACCGGTCCCGCAATGACGCCACCAGATCCGCCAGCCGCTGTTCCCCGAAATCTTCGTCCGCCGGGTTCACAGCTTCTGTCACGCCATCGCTGAATAGCACCAGCGTGTCGCCTGGCTCCATTCTGGTGCGGACCTCTTCATACTGGGCCATAGGCAGAATTCCCAGAATCATCCCGCCGCCCGCGAGCAGTTCGAATCCGCCCTTCGCGCGCACCAGCAGCGGTGGATTGTGCCCCGCGTTGGTGAACACCAGTTCGCCCGTAGCCGGATCCGCCACCGTCATGAAGAAGGTAATGAACCGGTTATCAGGCGTGTGCGCGGTGGTAGCCTTGTTCAGTCGCGTGATCTTCTCAGCCAGGCGGTCGCCGTCTTCAAACAGTACTTTGACGCGCGCCTGCAGGCTCGACATCAGCAGGGATGCCGGCATCCCTTTGCCAGCCACATCGCCCACCAGCATTCCGATGCGCCCGTCGGGAAACTCCAGGTAGTCGTAATAATCCCCGCCCACCGTACGGCAAGGCGCGGTACTTCCCGCGATGTCCATGCCGGGGGTCTGCGGGGACGCCGCGGGCAGCAGGCCCATTTGGATGTGCGCCGCCTGCTCCAGTTCCTTCGACATGGCGCGCTCCACCAACTCGATCTCATTCAGACGAGCGTGTTCGATGCGGATCGCCGCCACATTCGCCATCACGGTCAGCAGTCCCAAGTCCTCGCGGCTGAACTCGCGGATCATGTCCGGGGAATCTACATAGATCAGCCCGATCACGCGGTCGTTGGTCTGCAGTGGCACCGCGATCATACTGCGCACCTGTTGTTGCACGATGCTCATCTGCGCCTTCAGCCCGTGGTCCATCTGCGCATCCCGCACCAGCAGCGAAGACTTCTGGTTGATGACGCGGTCCCGCACCGTGTTCGAGATCTTGAACCCCGCTCCGCGCGCTGCACGCGCCTTTAGCTCCGTACCTTCGAGGGTCATCAGCACCCCGCGGCCCGCCAGAACCGCCTCCATCGAGAGGTCCATGATGACCTCGAAAAGCTCGTTCAACGGGCGGTGCCCCGCCAACTCGCGCCCCGCGCGAATCAGCGCCTGCATCTGCGGGTTGCCCCGCATGATGGAAGTTTTTTCCATTTCGCCGGATTGCGTCCCCAGCAACTCGTCGAGACTCGCCACCAGGGTGCTAGAACCCGGACCGGAACTCTCCGGCGCTTCCACAAATTCCACTTTTTGGACGCCCGACATGGGCAGCGAACTCGAAAGCTCCAGCTCAAGATGGCCCGCGACAATCCTGTCGCCTATGCCCACCGGAGTCGCCGCTTCGATCCTGCGATCGTTGACTAGCGTCCCGTTTTTGCTTCCCAGGTCCTCCGCCATCCACTGGCCATTCACCTTGCTCAGCGCCATGTGCTGACGCGATAATCCGGCGTCGTCGGGATAACACAGTTGGCAGGCACTCGAACGCCCCAGCAGGATGCGGTCGCGATCGAGAGGCAGATAAGTGACCTTGCCTTCCAAGTCGCGGATCAGCAGTTCTTTCGGTATCGCCGGAGTACTTTGCGGGGAGGATGCCACGAAATTAGCGTAACACTCGCGCGATCCTGACCGTACGGCATTTCTCCGGTCCCGCCTGTGTTTGGAGTAGTACTTGCAATTACCAAGTCATGGCTAAGCAAACTTCCCTAGACCGAAACTGGTGCTCCGAGTTAGTCTCCGTAGTACGTGTGAACCGCAGCGGCACTGTAGAATCTATCCCGGGCAACCTCGAGGAGATCGGAGAACAGAGCGCACTAGTTCTTACCGAATGCCCGGTTCCCGTTGGAACCAGGCTACATATAGCCTGCCGGGCCCATGTTCTCAGAGGGAACACGTACTCCTGTGAATACCATCCCGGGCTGGGTTACTTTGTCGAGATCGAATTAGCACCGGCGTCGCGTTGGTCCCGCAATTGGTTCGCGCCGCGTCACCTGGTGCCGGTCGGCTCTCACCAATTAAGGCTTTCCGCTTAGGAAATCGCTCAGGTTCCTTAGAAAAACCTACGCGCACATTTTGCGGCGGCTTAAGTAGTTCCGCAGAATCTGCGATTCCGTCCGAGCGGTCGCCAGCGCCGCTCTTTTTGTATGTCGCGACGCATTCGGTGATACGATCTTTACTGATAGCCGATGATTCGCGATCCCAGTTCGCGCAGGCTCCGGCGATGGCACTGGGCCGTCGCCTTGCTACTGACGCCGATCGCGTCAGCGCAGATGAATACCGGCCAGATCGCCGGCATCGTGCAGGATCCTTCGGGGGCGGTACTGCCGGGCGCAACCATCCTGGCCCAGCACTCTGAAACGCAGCAGAAATTCACCGCGGTTTCAAACAACGCAGGCGAGTATCTGTTTCCTCAGCTTGCTGCCGGAACCTATTCGCTCAAGGCTAGTGCAGCCAATTTCAAACAGTCCATCGTTCCCAAAGTTGAGATTCACGCAGCGGACCGGCTCCGGCGCGATTTTACCTTAGAGGTAGG
>JANXXL010000002.1 GCA_025350625.1 Bryobacterales bacterium
TGGTGAAGCTGGCACAGCAGCAACAGCAGAAGATGGTCGAGATTGAAGCCGCGCGCGGGACTATTTTCGACCGCACCGGAGCGCCGCTGGCCAAAACTCTTCCGGCTGAATCCATTTGCATCAATCCTATGAAGATACCGGATGCCGGCGTGGCGGCCGACCTGCTATCGCGAGTGCTGGATCTGAAGCGGAAGCCGCTCTACGATCGCATCGTCGTCGCCAAGGCTCACAATACTGGATTTCTGTGGGTGAAGCGCAAAGTATCCGCGGAAGATGCCGAGCGCATTCGCAGTCTGAAGCTCGATTGGGTGGAGTTTCGTCCGGAGATGCGGCGCTTCTATCCGCATGGGACATTGGCCGCGCACGTACTGGGTTCGACCGGCATGGTAGACCCCGATGATGTGATCGAGCACGGCAACGGCGGCATTGAGATGAGCTTCGACGATGAGCTATCGGGACGGCCAGGCTTGGCGCGCGTTTATAACGATGTGCGGCAGAACGCGTATGATTCCGTAATTTCGCGTGCGCCCGAGCCGGGCACGAATCTGACGCTGACGCTGGATCCGAATCTGCAGTATGAAGCCGAGAAGGCGCTGGCAGTCGCGATATCGAAGAGCAGCGCCAAGACGGGTTCGATTGTGTTGCTGAATCCTTATAACGGCGATATTTTGGCGATGGCCAACTATCCGGCTTACGATCCCAATGGCGCCGCAGCGGGCGTTAAGGAAGTTGAGGGCGCGCGCAGCAATCTGGCTGTAGCCACGCCTTTCGAGCCCGGCAGCGTGTTCAAAGTGGTGACGCTGGCGGCGGCGCTCGAGACCACCAACTTGACGCCGGATACCATCATCAATTGCGGCAACGGCACCATCAATCTGTTTGGCCGCATCATCCACGACCACAACCGGTATGCGTCGCTCAGCATGGCCGATGTACTGGCGAACTCCAGCAATATCGGAGCTATTCAGATCGGTCTCAAGGTGGGAGAGCAGAAACTCTACGAATATGTACGGCGTTTCGGTTTTGGCCGCAAGACTGGCATTGAATTGCCGGGGGAATCGGCGGGCATGCTGCGCCGCTTAAGCCAGTGGGAGCCGAGTTCGATCGGATCGGTGGCGATGGGTCATGAGGTAGGTGCGACTTCGCTGCAGCTCGCGCTCGCCGGCGCGATTGTCGCCAACGGCGGAATGCGCGTGAAGCCCCGCCTGGTCCTGGCGCGGCAGAAGTCCGGCGGGATCGAAGAACGCACTGTACCCGACAAGCCGGAGCGCGTGATCCGGCCGCAGACCGCCATTACCATGCGCCAGATGATGGAGGGCGTGGTGCTGCACGGCACCGGCAAACAGGCCATTCTGCGCGGTTACACTTCGGGCGGCAAGACCGGCTCGGCGCAGATTTACGATTTTAAAGCCAAAGCCTACACGCATCATTACAACGCCAGCTTCCTGGGCTTCGCGCCGGTGTCTAATCCGCAGATTGTGATTGCGGTGACGCTGGTGGGAACGTCCGGCGGCGGTGCGGGGTATGGCGGCGCGGTGGCGGCACCGGTATTTCGCGCGGTGGCGACGTCCGCGCTGCGCATGCTGGATGTTCCCAAGGATTTGCCGGACACCAGCCCGCGCCTGGCGAAGGCCGGCAAGCGGGACACCAACGATCTGGCTATTGCGGGGTTGGGCGCCGCACCAGTGGAACTCGCCGCCGCAACTTCGAATCCTGGACAAGCAAGATTGAATTTCGGGCAGGATGGTTCATCCTCGATGCCCACACGATCTGTATCCTCCGTCACTCAGCCGCCGGTTAAAGAAGCCGCCGTGACTTCGACATCCGACGCTTCTCCGGGGATTTTCATCCGACCTTCCCCGGACCGGCGGCCTTTTTTAAGTGCGCAAAGGGGTATCGGCCCCAAGGTCCCCGATCTTCGCGGTCTGACGTTGCGCGCAGTGCTGGAGGAATCGGCGGCCACGGGCCTGCCCATCGACGTGCAGGGCGATGGCATGGCACGAACGCAGGATCCGCCGCCGGGCAGCATCCTGGCGCCAGGAACCCGCGTCCACGTACAGCTTACGCGGTGAAGAATTGAACACGCTTTGAAAGGCCCCACCACAATGTCTTTGGCTGGGGTACTGAAAGGCGCGCAAGTGCGCGGCGAGGTGCCCCGCAAGTGGCAGGAACTCGAAGTGCGAAACCTCGAATACGATTCGCGCAAGGTGGAAAAGGATACTTTGTTTTTTGCATTTCAAGGAGCGCGCGTCGACGGACGCCAGTTTGCCCGCGAGGCGCTGGTTAGAGGCGCCTGCGCGGTGGTGAGTGAGCTGCCGCCGGCTCAGGACATGGGAGCGTCCGCCGCCCTGCCATGGATTCAGGTGGAACATGGCCGGAAAGCGTTGGCTATAGCTTCACGGAACCTCTATGGGCGGCCCGACGAACGGCTCCTTTTTACCGGCATCACCGGCACCAACGGCAAGACCACCACGGCCTACCTGGCTGACTCGATTCTGCGGCGGGCCGCGCCACCCACTGCCATGATCGGCACGATCGAGTACCGCATGGGGGAGGAAATTCGCAAGGCGCCCAACACCACTCCCGAGTCGTTGGACGTAATCCGAATGGCGGCGGAGCTTGAGCAGCGTGGCGGGCGCTACCTCACGATGGAAGTGTCGTCGCACGGCTTGGCGCTCGCCCGGATTTACGGGATGCAGTTTCATACGGCGGTGTTCACGAATCTGACGCGCGATCATCTGGATTTTCACCACACCATGGAAGAGTACGCAGCGGCCAAGCGTCTGCTGTTTTCGCCCGATGAGGGACCGGCGCCGCTATGGGCGGTCTTGAACGCCGATGATCCGGCGAGCAGCGGCATGCGTCCGTCGGAGAAGACACGCACCATCCTGTATGGAACCTCGGAAGCTGCGGATCTGCGAGCCGAAACCATTCGCTCGGGCTTCGAGGGTGTGCGCTTCGATGTGGTCTATCAGGGACGGCGACAAGCTATCGAATCGCCGCTCGTCGGGCGTTTTAATGTGTTGAACATTCTGGCCGCCGTCGGAGTGGGGCTAAGTTACGGGATCGACTTGGCTGCGATCGCCGAGGGAATTCGAACCTGTCCCGCAGTCCCCGGGCGCTTCGAGAGAGTCGATGGCGGACAGCCGTTCCTGGTAGTCGTCGATTACGCCCACACCGATGATGCACTGCGGAATGCGATCGAGGCAGCGCGCGAATTAACGGCCCCATCCGGCCGCGGACGCGTCATTACTCTATTCGGTTGCGGCGGCGATCGGGATCGGACCAAGCGCCCTTTGATGGGAATGGCGGCGGCGGAATTGAGCGATTTTGTGGTCGTGACCTCCGATAACCCGCGCTCCGAAGATCCGCTCGACACCATGAACGACGTGATGGTCGGGCTGGGACGCTTCGACACGCTGCACATTGCCGAGCCGGATCGCGCTAAGGCGATCTCCCGCGCCCTGGCCGAAGCCAAGGCCGGAGACGTGGTGCTGCTGGCCGGCAAAGGGCACGAGACTTATCAGATCCTGCAGGACCGTACCATCGACTTCGACGATCGTGAAACGGCGCGAAGAGAATTGCAATCTCTGGGTTATAAGAAGTATGGAGTATGAAAAGGAGCGATGAAATTTCCCCTGCGAGCGGTGGCGCAGGCGCTGGGCGTGAGCCTTCCGGTTTCGAGTGCCGTAGCGGACGCGATGGTCACAGGCTGGTCAATCGATTCGCGCACCTTGCAATCGGGCGATCTCTTCATCGCATTGCGGGGTCCGCTCCATGACGGGCACGCGCATCTGGCCGAGGTCTTTGATAAAGGCGCGGTGGCTGCAGTGGTTCAACAACCAAGCGAAACCAGGGGCACGTATTTGCAGGTCGGCGACACGCTACGCGCGCTGCAACAAGTTGCGGGCTGGGCGCGCCGGGAATGGCGGGGGAAGCTGGTGGCGGTAACCGGCAGCGCCGGTAAGACCACCACCAAGGATTTAATCGCTGAAATGCTGGCAACGAAAATGGTGACGGATAAGACTCAGGGCAATCTGAACAACCACGTTGGACTTCCGCTCTCTCTGCTGCGTTTGGAAGAGACGGCGCGGGTGGCGGTGGTGGAAATGGGCATGAATCACGCGGGAGAGATTCGCGAATTGGCGGCCATCGCCCGTGCCGACGTGGGAGTGGTGACTAACGTGGGCTACGCGCACATCGAAAATTTCGATTCCATCGAAGATATCGCGGCTGCCAAGCGGGAACTGGTAGAGGCGCTGGGCGATGAGGGAACAGCGGTGTTAAATGCCGACGACGCGCGGGTGGCGACGTTTGGCCGAAGCCACCAGGGGCGCACCATTCTTTATGGGCAGTCGCCCGCGGCCGAAGTGCGGGCCGAAGATGTGGAATACTCCCGCGGCGATGGAACTCCGGGCGTGCGGTTCCGGGTGGGTCCCGTGCACTTTGAGTCTGCGCTGACGGGGCGCCACAGCGTGTCGAATCTTGTGGCGGGAATCGCGGTAGCAGGTGTGTATGGAATCGCCCCGCAAGGGCTGCGGGAAAAGGTGAAACAGTTGATGCCGGCGAAGATGCGCGGCGAGCGCATCGAGCACAACGGCGTTTTGATTTATGACGATTGCTACAACTCCAATCCAGATGCGGTGCGGGCCATGCTGGAGGTCCTGCGCGACACTCCGGCGCGGAGGCGCATCGCAGTTCTGGGGGAGATGCTCGAACTCGGCCGCTGGGCCGAGCCCTTGCATCGCGACGTAGGCAACTACGCAGCGGTGTGCGGTTTGGATGTGCTCGTTGGAATTCGCGGCGCCGCCTGTCACATGGTGGACGCGGTCAAGCGTGCCGGCCTTACAGCCGCCGCCGCGTTTTTTTTCGACGATCCGGTGGAAGCGGGGCGCCTGCTGCGAACTCTGGCGCAGCCGGGTGACGCCATCCTATTCAAGGGCTCGCGGGGGGTACATGTCGAACGCGCGATGGAAGAGTTCCTGAATCTGGCCGGAAGTTGAGGGATGTTCTACTGGCTGTTCTTCGAAAAACTGTTTCGCTACTACTCGCCTTTCCGGGTGTTTCAATACTCGACATTCCGTACCGGAATGGCGACTCTGACGGCAATGCTACTGTCAATCGCGCTCGGACCGTGGCTGATCGCCCGCCTGTGCGCATTCCAGATCGGCCAGCACATCCGCGAAGACGGGCCGCAATCGCACCACAAGAAGGCGGGCACTCCCACTATGGGCGGCCTGCTGATCTGCGTTTCGATTATCGTGCCGACTTTGCTCTGGTCCGACCTTCGCGATCCCGCCGTATGGGTTGCGCTGGCGGGCCTGGTGAGCTTCGGCGCGGTCGGATTCCTGGACGATTACACGAAAATCCGCAACAAACGCAATCTGGGCCTGACGGTGCGATGGAAACTGGCGCTGGAAGTGCTGGCGGCGCTGCTGATAGGGGTGCTGCTGCTGGCGATGAACGCGCGCGGCGTTTATTCCACCAGCATGAACGTGCCGTTCGACAAGAATTTCAAACCGGACCTGCTGATTTCGGCCTGGCTGCACAACCCTTGGACCTATCCGCTGGCCTTCTCGGCTTTCTTCGCTTTTCTGATGCTGGTGCTGGTGGGCGCGTCGAACGCGGTGAACCTGACCGACGGATTGGACGGACTTGCCATTGGCTTGATGGTAATCGCCGCCGGCGCGATGACGGCGCTTTCCTACTTGAGCGGCCACGCGGATTTTGCGCGCTACCTGGAGCTATCGCGCACGCCCGGAGCGAGCGAGCTGACCATCTTTTGCGGGGCAATGACAGGGGCTTCGCTCGGATTCCTTTGGTACAACGCCCATCCGGCGGAAGTATTCATGGGCGACGTGGGGTCGCTCGCATTGGGTGGAGGGCTGGGTGTAGTGGCGGTGCTGCTCAAACAGGAAATCCTGCTGCTATTCATCGGCGGGGTATTCGTGATCGAAGCCATGTCGGTGATCCTGCAGGTGGTGAGCTTCAAAACGCGCGGCAAGCGGATCTTCAAAATGGCCCCGCTGCATCATCATTTCGAGCAGATCGGTTGGCAGGAATCGAAGATCATCGCGCGCTTCTGGATTGTGGGCCTGATCCTGGCATTATTCGCGCTGACGACGCTGAAACTGAGATGAAACTCGAGGGCGCAAAAGTCGTAGTGGTGGGCATGGCGCGCAGCGGCGTGGCGGCGGTCGAATTGTTGCGTGAGAAAGGCGCCAGCGTGCGGGCCGTGGATCAGAATCCGCTGAGTGAGCCCGGCATCCACATCGAACCTCAAACCGAAGAATCTTTTTTGGACGCGCAGATGATTGTTTTGTCCCCCGGAGTTCCCCCCGATTTGGATGTTCTTGAAGGAGCCCGGCAGCGCGGCATACCGGTGATCGGTGACCTGGAACTAGCGAGCTGGTATCTCGAAGGGGAGATCATCGGCATCACCGGCTCGAACGGAAAGACAACCACCACCGCACTCACCGGTCATATACTCGGGCAGACCGGAATTCCGGCGCAGGTGGGCGGAAACATCGGCACGCCGCCCGCGTCCCTGGTCAGGACTTCGCGGCCAGGGCAGTGGAATGTGCTGGAGCTTTCGAGTTTTCAGCTCGAAACCACCGATACTTTTCGCGCGCATATAGGTGCAGCGCTGAATGTAACTCCCGATCATCTGGATCGCCACGGGACGATGGAACGCTACGCAGACGCCAAGGGCCGCTTGTTCGACACCCAACACCCAGGAGATTTCAAGGTGTTGAATGCCGACGATCCGATCTGCGAGAGTTATGCCCGGCGCGGTGACGGCGCCGTAGTCTGGTTCAGCTCGACGCGGGAAATATCGCCGGGGAGCTTTCTGTCCCAGGGCAACATTGTGTTGAATGGAACCGCTCTAATGAAAACTTCTGAGGTCCCGTTGCGGGGGACGCACAACCTGGAAAACACCATGGCGGCCGCCGCGATGGCAAGTTTAGCGGGAGCCACCCATGCGCAAATCCGCTCGGCGGTGATGACGTTTCCGGGCGTCGAGCATCGTCTCGAGTTTGTGCGCCGACTGGCAGGAGTCGACTGGTACAACGATTCAAAAGCCACTAACGTAGACGCGACGCTCAAAGCGATCGCCGCGTTTGAGGGCGGGTTGTGGGTGATTCTCGGTGGCAAGGACAAAAACAGCGACTATTCGATTCTGGCCAGCCCGTTGCGCGCGAAAGCCCGCGAAGCACTCTTGATCGGTGCGGCTGCGGACAAAATCGAGAGCCAGTTGCGCGGCTCGGTACCGCTCATGCGCTGCGGTACTCTCGGAGCCGCGGTGGCTGAAGCACATGCGCACGCGAAACCCGGCGACACGGTGCTGCTGGCCCCGGCTTGCGCCAGCTTCGATCAGTTTGAGAATTTCGAGCAGCGAGGCCGCGAATTCAAGCGGCTGGTGGCTCAATTGCCGGAGAGCGGCGGAGAGATGCAGCATGGCTAGATTACGCACTGACTGGATTTTGTTCCTGACGATCGTCGCCATGGTCTTCTTCGGTTTGGTGATGCTTTACAGCGCGTCGAGCGCGGTAGCCGAGTTGCGCTATCACGTCGCACCCTACTATTTCGTAGTGCGTCAGATCGGCTGGGCGGCGGTTTCTTTCCTAGTCTTGATGTATTTCAAGCGCATGGATTATCGCCGGCTCAATTCGCCAGCGTGGGCCTTTTCGGGACTGGGCGTAGTGCTGGGGCTTTTGGTATTGGTCTATTTCGTCGATCCCCACACGCACCGCTGGTTCAAGCTTCCCGGAGTCGGATCCTTCCAGCCATCGGAATTCGCCAAGCCTGCGCTGATTCTGTTTCTCGCGTACTTCATCGCGCGGCGCGCGCACATCATTAATGACCGGCGAACGCTGAAGCAGGCACTGGTAGCCGTCTTGATGCTCGGCTTCATGGTGGTGGTGGCGGATCTTGGCACCGCGTTGGTTCCGGTGATCACGGCTGTCATTGTCTTTTGGATCGCGGGCCTGGAGGGCAAATACATGCTGCGGGTGGGGCTGATCGCCACGGCCTTGATCGTTGCGGCGGTGGCTTCGCGCGGGTACCGGCTGGGCCGGATTATCGCTTACGTCGATCCCGACTACACCAAGATAGAAGTCATCGATCCGGGCGGCCGTCTCAAAGCTTACATCCAACGCTCCACCAGCGTGCGCGACGCCAGCTATCAGCCGCGGCAATCGAGGATCGCAGTCGGGACCGGCGGGGTTCTCGGCATGGGTTTGATGCAGGGAAAGCAGAAGCTGATGTTTCTGCCGGATGCGCACACCGATTTCATTTTTGCGACGGTGGGCGAAGAGCTGGGCCTGTGGGGATCGACGGCGGTGATCCTCGGATTTCTGGTGATCCTGTGGCGTGGCGCTCGGCTGTTTATGCTGGCTCGCGACGATTTCGGGAAGTATCTGGCTCTGGGCGTGACGGTTTCGATTGTGGTCCAGGCATTGATCAACATGAGCGTGGTCGTGGGGATCGCACCCACTAAAGGGTTCCCGCTCCCCATGATTAGTTTCGGCGGCAGTTCATTATTGAGCACGCTGGCATCGCTCGGAATGCTTTTAAGCGTGAGTGAAAATGAGGGGTGAAGTTGTCGCGCACATTTGTCATGACCGGGGGAGGCACTGGCGGGCACGTGCTTCCCGCTCTGGCAGTGGCGCGCGAGCTGCGGGCGCGAGGACATCAGGTGCGCTTCGTGGGTGTCGAGCGGGGCATGGAAGCCAAGCTCGTTCCGGCGGAGAATTTTCCCATCGACTGGATCGAGATTGGCGGCTTGAACCGCGTCGGGATCAAGCAGACGCTGACGTCCCTGAGCGAATTGCCATTCAGCGTCTGGCAGGCCGCGCGAATTCTGGACCGCGCCGCGCCGGCTGCGGTGTTTTCGACCGGCGGGTATGTGGCAGGGCCGGTGTTGCTGGCTGCAGTGTGGAAGCGCATACCGATCGTGATCATGGAGCCCAACGCCATTCCGGGGTTTACACATCGGCACCTGGCGCGCTTTGTCTCGCGCGCGCTGGTGAGCTTCGCCGAAACCGGGCGCTGGTTCCCCAAAGGCCGCACAGAAGTCACTGGACTCCCCATTCGCGAAGAATTCTTCGCGGTGCCCGTGAAGCCGCGGGGGGCAGTGGCCACGGTATTGATAACGGGAGGCAGTCAGGGATCGCGAACCCTCAATCGCGCCGCGGAAGCAAGTTGGCCGCTGTGGAGCAGAGATAAAGTGCGGCTGATTCACCAAACCGGATCGCGAATGTATGCGGAACTGGCGCCGAAATTTCACGAGTCGGGTATGCCGGGAGAAATCGCCGAGTTTCTTGGGGACATGCCAGGCGCGTTCGCCCAAGCCGACCTCGTGGTGAGCCGGGCGGGTATGGGCGCCGTGAGCGAATTGGCGGCGGCGGCCAAGCCCTCGATTCTAGTGCCGCTCCCCGGAGCCAGCGATCAACATCAATTGAAGAATGCGCAGGCGCTTGAAGAGGCCGGAGCGGCATGGATGGTGCTGGATCGGGAAATGACGGGTGCGCGTCTCGTAGAAGAGGTTACCAAACTGATCGATACCCCGGGATTATTAGCAGAAATGGCTGCGGCGGCGAAAGCCTTTGCGAAACCCGGAGCGGCGCGCCGGGCCGCGGATGTACTGGAGTCAATCGGCTCCGCAAATTCCAGCGTTGAGGCCATTGACACGCACTCATGAAAGCCGAAACAATACAGTATTAAAATGTTTTTTAAACCGCAGCCTGTTCATTTCATCGGTATCGGCGGAATTGGCATGAGCAGCCTGGCCGAAGTGCTGATGGACATGGGCTATCCGGTCACCGGTTCGGATCAAAAGTTCTCGCCGATCACGGAGCGTCTGGTGACGCGCGGGGCCGTGGTTTATGAGGGTCACGCGGCCGCCAACTTGGGGGACGCCAAGATGGTGGTCTACAGTTCCGCCGTGCGGCCGGAGAATGCCGAGATCGTAGAAGCGCGCCGCCGAAAGTTGCCGGTAATTCCGCGCGGCGAACTACTGGCCGAGTTGATGCGCCAGAAATTCGGCATCGCCATCGCGGGCAGTCACGGCAAGACCACTACTACGGCAATGGTGGCCGCCATTTTGATCCACGCGAATCTGGACCCCACCATTTTGGTGGGCGGACGCATGGGAATCAACGGTTCCAACGCGCGTCTGGGCAAAAGCGAGTACCTGGTGGTCGAAAGCGACGAGAGCGACGGCTCCTTCCTGAAGCTCGCCCCGATCATTGCCGTAGTGACCAACATCGACCGCGAACATCTGGATCACTACGCGGGCATCGAAGAAATCCGCGAGGCGTTCGCAGCCTTCATCGCCAAGGTTCCTTTTTATGGCGCCGCGGTATTGTGCCTGGACGACGAAAACATTCAGCAGATTTTGCCGGCCGTGAATCGCCGGGTAGTTACCTACGGCACCAGCGCCCAAGCCGATTTGCGGATCACCAGCGCTTCCGCCGGCCACATGGCCAGCGAATTCCATTTGTATCTGGGCGATCGCGATCTGGGGTGTTTTCGGCTGCAGGTGCCCGGCGCACACAATACGCTGAACGCGACGGCGGCAATAGCGGTGGCGCTGGAACTCGACGTACCGATAGAAGCCATTCGCGAAGCCCTTGCGGAATTCCGCGGCGTGGATCGCCGCTTTCAAGTGCGCGGTTCCGAGCGTGGGATAACCGTCATCGACGACTACGGCCACCATCCCACTGAAATTCGCGCCACCCTCGCCGCCGCGCGCGCCTGCCGCTTTCAGAGCGTGCACGTGCTATTTCAGCCCCACCGCTACACTCGTACGCAAGCGTTGATGGATGATTTCGCCCGCGCGTTCCACCAAGCCGATAGCGTCGACGTCACCGATATCTACGCAGCTTCAGAGGAACCCATCCCAGGAGTGACCTCCCAAGCGTTGGTCGAAAGACTACAGGCATTCGGACACCGGGGAGCGAATTACACCGGATCGTTAGAGCAAGGCATCAGCGCTGTGATGGCGGACGCGCAGCCGGGTGATGCCATTGTCACGCTGGGCGCCGGCAGCGTATCGCAAGCCGCTGGGGAAATCTTGAAGCGCCTGAGGAGCAAAGCGTGAATCCATCAGGCTCTCCTGCGCGCCCGCGGGCTCGCGTCTCGAACCCCCGGCCGGATGCAGTTCCGCGGCTGAAGATTGCGGTATGGGTGGCCGCGCTCACGGTGGCGCTCGCGATTTCGCTTTACGCGTGGCATCAGTTCGAGCAATTTCTCATCCACGATTCCCGTTTTGCGGTGAACGGTCCCGAGGGCGCCGAAGATGCCTCGGCGATCCAGATCCAGGGCGCTCTGCACACGTCGCGGCGGGCGATTGAAGGCGTGTTCGCGGATGACATGGGCCGCAGCATCTACCTGCTGCCACTCGCCGGCAGGCGCGCCAGTCTCCGCACCGTGGATTGGGTGAAGGACGTTACCGTCATGCGTCTATGGCCGAATCGCGTGATGGTGCGCGTCGCCGAACGCAAGCCCGTCGCCTTCATCGCTCTCGCTGCTTCGCGCTACGGGCTGATCGATGAAGATGGCGTCATCCTGCCGCCCGCTACCGATCGTTTTCATCTGCCGGTGCTGCGCGGGGTGCAGGCTCGCAATCCGCTGCCCGACCGGCGCGAGCGCGTGCAGCGCATGCTGCGCCTGTTGCGTGCATTGGGCGACAACGCGGAGAAAATCGCCGAAGTGGACGTGACCGATCGCGAGGACCTTCGCGTGACCCAATCCTATGACGGACGCATGGTCACCTTGCTCCTGGGAGACCAGAACTTCGCCGTACGCTATCAGAATTTCTTAAATCATTACGCAGAGATTCGCGAGAAAATGCCGGGAGCGAACTCGCTCGATCTGCGCATGGAAGACCGGATCACGGTGGTGGAACAGAAGGTGGATGAATGAAAATCCAACTGGCAGTGGGCTTGGATTCAGGCAGCGCCCGCACGCGCTGTGTCATTTGCGCGATTGAGAACGGAGGTATTCGCTACCTGGCGCATGGCCTCGCACCAGCCGCGGGATGGTCCAAGGGGCGCATCAGCGACCCGGTCGCTGTCGCCGAATCGATTCGCGCGGCGGTGACCGATGCCGAGCGCGGCGCGCAGGTTTCCGTGGATGCTATTACCGTCGGGATCGGGGGAGCGGACGTGCGAGGCGCGCAGAGCCGCGGCTTGTACGAATTCGGACGGCCTCGTGAATTAGCCGCGGACGATCTGGAATATGCGGTGGAACTCGCCTCGGACGTTCGCCTGGAGCGAGATCGCACTCTGCTGCATGTGCTGCCGCAGCATTTTACGCTGGACGGCCGCGCCGGATTTCGCCGCCCTCAGAAAAGCGTGTGCTCACGACTTGAGGCTCACGTCCATATCGTGACCGCGTCCGCCCAGGAGCATCAGGCGATGCTTGCGGCCTCCCACCTTGCGCACCTGGCGGTGGAAGAAACCGTTTTTGAGCCGCTCGCCGCGGCCTACGCGTGCGTGCAACCCGAGGCGCGCGCGCGCGGCGTTGCGGTATTGGACATGGGCATTCAGTCGTCCGATCTGGTGATTTACGACGGCGACGCAATGCTGCTGGCCGCCAGTGTTCCCGTCTGGGGCGACCATTTGACGCGCGATATCGCGGCGATTTTCAAAGTCACTTACGAAGACGCCGAGTGCCTGAAGCAGGAGTACGGTTGCGCACTGCTCGGCCTGACTGCGGATTCGAGTCTGATCGAAGTTCCTTCGGCCGAAGGCCGCCCCTCCCGCGAAGCGCACCGCAGCGAACTCAACGAAATTCTGGAAGCGCGCGCCGAAGAACTGTTCCTGTATGTGCGCGCCGAGCTGCAGCGCGTGGGAATGGAACGCCACCTCTTTGAAGGCATCGTATTGACCGGTGGAGGTGCGTTGCTGACCGGCATGTGCGACATGGCCGAACGCGTGCTCGATTGCCAGGCCGCCAACGGCATCGTCACCGAAGACGACATTGGCGCGTGGCCGGAAGAATTGAAGAGCCCGTTGTGGACCACCGCCGCCGGGCTGGCAATGTATTCGGCGAAGTTAAAAATGCATCGGCCGCCTTCGCGGCACGCGGGCGGCCTCATGGGTTTGGTGATGAAGTGATGGATTTGGTTTTGAAAGGAGAGCTCAATTTTGAAAAATAAACAGGAGGACACTGCCATGGCAGTCAGCGGCTTGAAATTCATGATAGAAGAGGATCCCCTTCCTCGCACCAGAATACGGGTCTTTGGCGTCGGAGGCGGCGGTTCCAACGCAGTGGCGCGAATGATGGACCAGGGGCTCAGCGGCGTGGAGTTCTGCGTCCTGAACACCGACGCCCAGGCGCTCGACGGCTCCACGGTTCCGTCCAAGCTTGCGATCGGCAACAAGGTTACCAATGGACTCGGCGCCGGATCGGACCCGGCGGTCGGCCGCCAAGCCGCGCTCGAAGACACCGAGCGCATTATCGACCTGCTCGAAGGCGCAGATATGGTGTTCGTCACCGCGGGCATGGGTGGAGGCACCGGCACCGGCGCGGCTCCGGTGGTGGCTTCGCTCGCCAAGGAACTGGGAGCGTTGACCGTGGCCATCGTCACCAAGCCCTTCAGCTTTGAGGGCCCCAAACGCCGTAAGCAAGCCGAACTGGGGCTGGCGGAGCTGGCGAGCGTAGCCGACACGGTCATCACAATCCCGAACGATCAGCTGCTGGAACTCGCGCCCAAAGGAACCAGTTTCATGAATGCGTTCCGTATCGCGGACGACGTGCTGCGGCAGGCGGTGCAGGGGATCAGCGACATCATCACCACACCCGGCCTGGTGAATCGCGATTTCTCGGACGTCCGCAGCATCATGACGGGCATGGGCTACGCGATGATGGGCACTGCGACGGCGCGCGGCGAAAACGCGTGTGTGGCGGCTGCGCAAAAGGCCATTCACTCGCCCTTGATGGACGCCGGCGGTTTGCGCGGGGCGCGCGGCGTGTTGATCAACATCACCGGCTCGAGCCAGCTCGGATTGCACGAAGTCAACGAGGCATGCTCCCTGGTGCGCGAGGCCGCCGACAACGACGACCTGCAGATCAACTTCGGCGTGGTGCTCGATGAGGGCATGGGCGACGAGGTGAAGATCACCGTGATCGCCACTGGATTTGAACGCGACAATCTGCCGCGGATCGAGCGGCGCACTGTGAAGACGGACGCCGTGGCTGCCATGCCGGTAGCTGCCGAGCCGCAGTGGATCGACGACGCCAAGCCGGAGATCGCCGAGCCGATGCATGCCGCGGTTGCACTGCCCGAGCCCATTCTGGAAGAACCCGCGCCGCTCGCGATGGCCGCTGCCGCGATGAAGCCCAACGGAAGCCCGCACGAGCCGGAGTCGTCATTTGACGACCTGGAAGTCCCGGCCATCTTGCGGTCGCGACGGCGGATGGTGCAGTAGTCTCAACCCAATAATTGCAGCACCACGCTTCGCCGGTATGCTGCGGACCGGTGCTCGAACAGGTAGATCCCCTGCCACGTACCCAGAGTCATGCGTCCGTTGACTACCGGGATCGAGAGAGACGTCTGCGTTAACGCGGCGCGGATATGGGCGGGCATATCGTCCGCGCCTTCGGTCGTGTGTCGATAACGCGGGTCTCCCTCCGGCGCCACGCGCTCGAAGTAATCCGCCAGGTCCAAAACCACGTCGGGGTCGGCATTCTCTTGAATGACCAGCGATGCCGATGTGTGCTGCACGAAAATCGTAAGCAGGCCGTCCTGAACGCCGGCCGCTCCCACCCACTTTGCGGCTTCGCGCGTGAACGGGTACAAGCCCTTGCCGCGGGTCGCGACTTCCAGGGTGTGATGAAGCGCCTTCACTCCACCGTGACGCTCTTAGCAAGGTTGCGCGGCTGATCCACATCGCAACCTCGGCGGACCGCAATGTGGTAGGCCAGCATTTGCAGCGGCACCACTTCTAGAATCGGCAGCAACAATTCGTTGGTTGAGCCAATGGGGATCACATGATCGGCGATCTTGGATACTTCCTCCACGTCGGCTTCGCACGCGACCGCCACCACGATGCCCTCGCGCGCTTTCACTTCTTGCAGGTTGGAGAGTGTTTTCTCGTAGAGCGTGCGGCTGGATTCGTCCTCGGGGTCGCGGGTGCAGAGGACCACTACCGGCAGGTTCTCGTCGATCAACGCGTTGGGCCCGTGTTTCATCTCTCCCGCCGGATACCCTTCGGCGTGAATGTAGGAGATTTCCTTCAGCTTGAGCGCGCCCTCGAGCGCGATCGGGAAATGGATGCCCCGGCCCAGGTACAGAAAATCCGTCGAGCGGAATAGCACCTTGGTCAGCTCGTCGTAAATGGCGTCTTGCCGCAACACATCCTCGATCAGCGCCGGCAGCTTAAGCAGTTGATCCACCAGCGTGAGGGACCTCGCCGGTTCCAGCGTCTCGCGCACCTGTCCCAAGTGCATGGCGATCAGGAACAACGCCGTCAACTGGCAGGTAAATGCCTTGGTGGATGCTACGCCGATCTCGGGGCCCGCGTGCGTGATCAGCGTTCCAGAAGCCTCGCGCGTGATGGCCGAGCCTACCACGTTGCAGATCGCCAGCGTCTTCGAACGCTTGTGCATGGCTTCGTGCAGAGCCGCACGGGTATCGGCCGTCTCACCGGACTGCGAAATGACAATGGTCAAAGTATCGGGCCCGACGATGGGATCGCGGTAGCGAAACTCACTGCCGTAATCCACTTCGACCGGAACTTTCGCCAGCCGTTCGATCATGAACTTGCCGGCCAGCGCCGCGTGCCAACTGGTGCCGCACGCGACAATACGCACCTGGCGGAAAGTCTTGAACTCCTTGAGCGAGATTTCCATCTCGTCGAGGAAGATGCGGCCGGATTCCTGTCCCACCCGGCCGAGAGTCGTGTCGCGCACCGCGCGCGGCTGCTCAAAAATTTCCTTGAGCATGAAGTGCTTGTAGCCGCCCTTTTCGGCCATGATGGGGTCCCACAAAATGTGCGACGGCGGACGCTTCACCGCGCGGCCGTTGAAGTCCGTGATATGGACGCCGTCTTTGGTCAATATGGCCATATCGCCATCCGCCAGGAAGATCATGTCGCGGGTATGGCTTAAAATCGCGGGCACGTCGGAGGCGACAAAATATTCGCCATCCCCCAGGCCTACCACCACCGGGGGCCCGAGGCGCGCAGCCACAATTTTATTGGGATCTTTGCGCGAGATCACGCTGAGCGCGAACACTCCGGTCAACTGCCGCACCGCGTCGCGCACTGCGTTTTCTAAATTCCCGTCGTAGTATTTTTCAACCAGGTGCGCGATCACCTCGGTATCGGTTTCGGTGACGAAGACGTGGCCCTCTTCGGCCAACTGGTGCTTCAGGGCCAGGTAATTTTCGACGATGCCGTTGTGCACCACCACGATATCCCCGTGGCAGTCGCGATGCGGATGCGCGTTTTCTTCCGTGGGACGTCCATGCGTAGCCCAGCGGGTATGGCCAATGCCGAAAAAACCCTCCACCGGATTCAGCTTCAGCACTTCTTCGAGGTTGCGCAGTTTTCCCGACGCGCGCCGCACCGCGAGACAACCGTTTTCGAGCACCGCGAGCCCGGCCGAGTCGTATCCGCGATACTCCAGCCGCCTCAAACCGTCGATGATGATGGGGACCGCTTCCCGGGGGCCGATATAGCCTACAATGCCGCACATAATTGATGAGTTCCGTTCAGTCCAGAAATTCGACGCGATAATCTTCGATCACCGGATTCGCGAGCACGTCACGCGCGATCTGGTCCATCTCCCGGGAGGCCTGTTCGCGCGCCGCGCCGGGGGCGATTTCGATGTCGAAGAATTTTCCTTGCCGCACCGCGGCGATAGTGGTATGTCCCAAGCTGTTGAGCGCGCCGCGAATGGTCTGGCCTTGCGGATCGAGCACGGTGGGCTTGAAGGAAACGAAAACGCGAGCCTTCATTATCTTACTTTACTGGATTTGACCGATCCCCCGCTTCGAGCGACGTAAATCGGCATCAGAAAGTGCTTGCGCGTTCCTGGCTTTCGGCTTTTAATAGTGAAGAGGCTCCCCAATAGTCAAACTCTCTGTACTTGCGTCGTCCAGCTCCGGCAACTCCGCCCTGGTTGCCACCGAACGCACGCGCCTGCTGGTCGACGCCGGACTTTCGCGCAAGGAGACTTTCGAGCGTTTGGCCGCCGCCGGCGTCGCTTGCGAAACTCTGACCGCGATCTTGATCACTCACGAGCATTGCGATCACATCGCCGGGCTGCAGGTGATCGCGAGAAAACTCGACATCCCCATTTACATGTCGCGCCTGACTGCGCCCGCCATTTTCGGAAAAGACACGCCCTGGGCGGAAGATTACACCCCTAAGCTCGAACTATTCGCCGCCGGTTCCTCGTTTCAGGTGGGCGATATCGAAGTCACCAGCTTCACCATCCCCCACGATGCGGCCGATCCCGTAGGTTTCTCCTTCCGCGCCGAGGGCATCAAGATTTCGATTGCCACCGATCTGGGCTACATGCCGGATTCAATCCGCTTCCATCTGCGAGGCTCCGATGTGTTGCTGCTCGAATCTAACCATGACGTCGAAATGCTCAAGGTGGGCACTTACCCCTGGGCCATCAAGCAGCGCATCATGGGGCGCAACGGGCACCTGTCGAACGATGTCGCCTGTTCCTTCATCCGCGACGAGTTGGACACCCGCACGTCGACGCTGATCCTGGGCCATCTAAGCGCGCAGAACAATCATCCGGAGATCGTCCGCCTGATGGCCGCGCAAGCGCTCGACGGCCGGAGCCTGTTCACGCGGCTGGTGATTGCCGAGCCTAAGCGTCCGATAGACCAGCCCGCGGAAAGCTTCGTATACTGACGAAACATGATCCCGCGCTACACCCGGCCCGAAATGGGCCGCATCTTCAGCGACCAGAACCGTTTTCGGCAGTGGCTTGAAGTCGAACTGGCGGCAAGCGAAGCTTTGGCTGAGACCGGCGAAGTGCCTGCCGAAGCCGCGCGAGCGCTGCGCCAGTACGCCGCTTTCGACGTCGAGCGGATTCACGCCATTGAGCGCGAAGTGAAGCACGACGTGATTGCCTTCACTACTGCCGTGGCTGAAAAGATGGCCGCGGCCGGAGAGGCTGACGCGTCCCGCTGGCTGCACTACGGATTAACTTCGAATGACGTTGTCGATACGGCGCAAGCCTTAGTGCTCCAGCAGGCCTCGGAGCTGCTTCGCAAAGGAACTGCGTCGCTGCTTGAATCGCTCGCGCGCCGCGCTCTCGAGTTCAAACACACGGTGCAGATCGGCCGGACCCACGGAATGCACGCCGAGCCAATCACGTTCGGTCTCAAACTGGCGCTCTGGTACGACGAGATGAAGCGCAACCTGGCTCGTTTGAATGCCGCGGCGGAAGATCTGAGCGTGGGCAAGATTTCGGGCGCGGTGGGCGCCTTCGGTCACATCGGCCCCGCCGCCGAAGAAAAAATCTGCGCGCGCCTGGGGCTGAAGCCCGCCGACATCGCTTCCCAAGTGATCGCGCGCGACCGCCATGCGGCATGGGTCGCGGCGCTGGCTTTGCTCACGGCTACGCTCGAAAAAATCGCCCTCGAAATCCGTCATCTGCAGCGCACCGAAGTGCGCGAGGTGGAAGAACCGTTTTCCGCCGGCCAAAAAGGTTCTTCCGCAATGCCCCACAAACGCAATCCGGTAACTTCAGAGCAGATCTGCGGCTTAGCGAGGGTGGTGCGTGGGAATCTAAACGCGGCCCTCGAAGATGTCGCGCTATGGCACGAACGGGACATCTCCCACTCTTCGGTTGAGCGAGTGATCCTGGCCGATTCGGCTATCCTTACTGATTATCTGCTGGCCAAAACAGTGTGGCTGATCGATGGCATGCGGGTTTATCCGGAGCGCATGCAAAAAAACCTTGAAAGTACGCACGGGCTAATCTTTTCCGGGCAACTGCTCCTCGATCTGGCCGCCGCCGGCATGCTGCGGGAACAGGCATACCGGTTAGTCCAAGGTCATGCCATGCGCGCCTGGGAATCAGATGGCAATTTCCGGGCCAGTGTCGAATCAGACAAGGAAGTCCTTTCCTGTCTGTCGCTTAAAAATATTAATGAAGCTTTTTCGGTGGGACGTTACTTGATTCACGTGGACCGGATCTTCTCCCGGGTTTTCCCCGGAACCCATTGATTAATAAGATAGTACTCCACAGCGGTACGTTCTAGTAAAATCTAGGGTAGAAATTCAGGCTTTCGGGGTTAAACTAGGGATGGTTCATGACTTGGTTAGTTATGAACCAGGCCTGAGACTAAATGAGCCACCTGCCCCGTAGCTTCGATTACGACCTGGCGCGCGTCCTGCTCGTCGACGACGATCCGGCGTCCCGCTTGACGTTGAAAACCGTGCTCGAAGCCGGCGGTTATAATGTCGATTCCGCTGCCAGCGCCGCTGAAGCCGTCGGCAAACTGGAAGAGGGCCAATACGAACTGGTCCTGAGCGACTTGCAAATGGAATCTCCGCAGGCGGGCTTACAGGTTCTGGCCCATGCGAAGATGATGGACTACAAGCCTGCAACCGCCCTGCTCACAACATCCGAAACCGCCCGTCCCAATCTTCCCCGGCGAGAAAACTCTATGTTTATCAAGCCTGTGGACATCCCCGGTTTGCTCGGTAAAGTCGCCGACCTTATCAGCGAACGCGCCACCCGCCGTATCCAGCGCGAACTGCGTCTCGCCGGGGTCTAAACTTTTAACAATCCGCTGCGAAGTCCGCGCATCACTGCTTCTGTGCGCGTCGCCGCATCGAGCTTACCTAGTACGGAATTGACGTGGAATTTGGCAGTGTGCTCGGATATGTGCAGGCGCGCCGCGATCTGTTTATTGCTTAATCCCTCACTCAGCATTTCCAGAGTCTCCATCTCCCTTGGCGTCAAGTTTTCGGCTACGTACTCAGAGGCCGCAGGCACAATCCACGAACTGGATTCCGCTGGAATCGCGATCAGCCCGGCGCAGACCGCGTATAGGGCGGCAACGATCTGTTCCGCAACGGCTTCGCGCGGCAGGATTGCGTGGACTCCCAGACGGAGCACCCGCCAATTCAAAGGCTCATCCGAGAGCACCACGGCAGGCGCTAATACCGGCCTGTCCGGGAGTTCGTCCAGCAAGACGACTTCGGCCTGAGACGGCGATTCCACCAGGTCGAAGCCTGCGCTGCCCTCGAGCAGACCCTGCAGGCCCGCGCGCATTACAGCGGAAGCGGTCTCAATCCAAACACGAATCAAGCTGCCTCCCACGCGAAGGGGCCGCCGAGCGAAATCATGACTTCGCGCTCCCGTGCACGGTCGCCACGCAAGAATCGAAGCCGAATGCGGCCGGGCGCTTCGGTGATCGTGTCCGCGAGATCGAAAGCGGTTTGGAAAGCGCTCTCCCGTGTCCCAAGCAATAAGTCTCCGGTAAAAAGCGATGCGCGCTCGGCAGGGCTGCCCTGATCGATATTCATGATCAATAAGCCAACGCCGCCTCCCTGCTTCAAACGCACTTCCCGGACGGCCACGCCGAGACGGGGCCGCACGCCGTTTCGAACGAAGTCTTCAACCGCAGGGCTGGGGACGGCCAGCGCGATTCCCCCAGAGGCGATCATGGTATTGATTCCGACTATTTGACCCGCGGCATCCGCCAGGGGCCCACCTGAGTTTCCCGGCGCCAGACGAATGGATGCCTGTACCCAGGGTCGCCGGCCGAACCCCTCGAACGGACCAACCGAATGCACTACGCCGGTGGTGAGAGCGCCCGTGAAGCCAAGCGGATTGCCCACCGCAATCGCCAGTTCGCCCGGCTTTACGGGAGAGGTCCGAAATTTCGCTGCGGGATCGCCGGCGGTGGCGAGTTTCAGCTTCGCTAAATCGCGCTGATTATCGCGCGCCAGGACCTCCGCCGGCAGGGATCGTCCATCCCACAATTCAACCAGATGGGTTCCCTTTCCCACCACGTGCGCATTGGTCACGATGGTTCCGTCGCCGTCCCAGATCACACCGGAGCCGGCGCTTGGCCGGCCTCGGCTGGCGGTGCGAATGTGGACGGTCGACCGGCGCAGCAATTCCCCGACTTCGCCGATACTCATGTCAATTTTTACCCTGCCGCTCGGTGACGGCTATATGCAGAGTGGTGAGCGCGCCACCCCGCATGATTCGCACCGGGATGGTTTTCCCAACCGACTCCGCGAGCAGCGCCCTGACGCCTTCCGGCCGGTCCACAAAGTGGCCGTTGAACTCTATCAGAACGTCGCCAATCGACAACCCCGCTTTACCGGCAGGCGCGTCCGGATCCACGCTTACGATCATCAAACCCCCCGAGACCGGCAACTCCAGACCCTTGGTTAGATGTTCCGGAAGACGGATTGGTTGTAGCCCGGCGCCTAAATAACCTTGGGGGAGTTTCCCGTGCGCCAGGAGGGCCTGGACAACCCGCTCCACCGTGGCGTTCGGAACGGCGAAGACCGACGCTCTTGAAAGAACCGGAGTGGCGATGCCGATAAGCTTTCCCGAAGCATCGATCACGGCGCCTCCTGACGCTACCGGGTGGAGCGCTAGATCCAGTCGGATCACCTGGTCCAGTTTGCCCCCGCGCCAGGTCTGGGACGCTCCGCCCAGGCTAATGATCACTCCCAGCGCGGCATTGGCGCTGTCTTTGTTTCTACCGATCGCCACTACCAGGGTTCCCGGGCGATAGACGGAATCGTCTGCTTTGGGAATCGCCGGTGTCACGAGACCCTTGACGCGCAGGACCGCCAGATCTGTGCCGGGATCGCGCCCGGCTACTTCGGCCGCCAGCCGTTCGCCAGCGCCGGTCGATACCTCAATATCGTCGTCGTGACGAAGCGTATGCTCGGCCGTAACGACTACGCCGGGCGACCAATGGACGCCGCTCGAATTAAAGCGCGGACGTCCGTGCACAGCCACCACCTTGTCGGCGAAAGTCTCCACCAACGACGCAACCTCATTTGAGAACGAAACCAGGGAACTTGCCATGAATAATATCTCCTCGATTTCAGAGTGCGTTATCGCCAGCCTCTATCGCATCCCTAGAACGGGTGGCTCGGCCCTGCCCGTTCGGCTAGGTTCGTAAGCGCGCACCCGCTATGCTATAGGAGAGGATCTCAGTGGAATACTTTGTGCGCACCATGGATGTACGCAAGGAAAACCGGCACGGTGCCGCCGGACCAATTTTGAAGCAGTCCTATCCCGAACTCGCGTGTTCGTCGCTCAGCCAGGCTATTGATGAAGCCAAGCGGAAGGTACTGGAATCCGATAAAGTCACGATGCTGCAGGCCGATGCCTGCTTCAGGAACCGGAATCAGGTGCGGACCAAGTATCGTTGCTGGATCGATGAGCGCGGCGGTTTCAACGAACTATCCCTTTCCTGATTGGCGTGCAGGCTCAAACGCGTCCGCAATCCAAATGTCGGTGGTCATATCCCCCAATTCCAGCAGAATCCGTCTGCGGCAGCCCGCGTGTATACGTCGACGCGTGCGGGGGGCGAGCTGTAAGCGAAGCGGAGACCATCGGGGCTCAATAAAGCATAGAAGATGGCCGACGGCCAACTTATTTTTCTATCCCTGCCGTCAGCTCTTCAACAGTAGGCGATAGAGTTATTTTTCCTTGCTGTAGAGCAGCTTCTTTCCGTCGGCCGAGAGCGAGGCATTTCCTCGTTCCGCTGTAGTGACGAAAACCCTGCGCTCACTTATCCGATTTCTTGTCGTCTTCGCGCGGCGCCCTCTGTTGTTTGCCTCGGTCCGGGCGCTGCTCTGCAGGGGGCCGCGCCGTCTCGGGCGACTGGCGCACAGGAGCAGGCTCCGCTCGGGGCTGAGGTTGCTGCCGTTCCGGAGGAACGTTTTGTCGTTCGGATGCGGGCGGCGGAGCCGGCGGCGGGTTTTGTTGCTGTCGTCGCAACTCTTGTTGCCGTTGTACATCCTGCTGCTGTTGCTGTTGCCGGCGCAGCTCTTGATCCTGCTGTTGTCGCTGCAGGTCTTGCTGCTGCCGCAATTGTCCCGGCGGAACATTGGGTTGCTGCGTAACCGGGGCTTGGGGAGGCGGCACGTTCTGTTGCTGCCGCCTTAGGTCTTGTTGCCGTTGTAAATCCTGTTGCTGTTGCTGTTGCCGACGCAGCTCTTGATCCTGCTGTTGTCGCTGCAGGTCTTGCTGCTGCCGCAATTGTCCCGGCGGAACGTTGGGTTGCTGCGTAACCGGGGCTTGCGGAGGTGGCACGTTCTGCTGTTGCCGCCGCAGCTCTTGATCCTGCTGTTGTCGCTGCACGTCTTGCTGCTGTCGCAATTGTCCTGGCGGAACGTTCGGTTGCTGGGTGACTGGCGGCAAAGCAGTCGGAGCATTCTGCTGCTGGCGCCGCTGGTCTTGCTGCCGTGGGATATCCTGCTGCTGTGGTTGGAGGTCCGGTGTTTGCCGCCGAAATTGCCCTGGAGGTCCGTTCTGGCGGTCGATTACCGCCGGCTGCCCACCGCCCAGTGGTGGTTGAATACGCTGCATCCGGCCCATATCCACCACTCGCACCGGTGCGCTCGGCGGCGGGGTATTCTGGCGCAGTTGCTGGACTTCAGTGGCGGGAAGCGGACGCCCTGGATTTTGCGCCAGCGCCGCCTGTTGCCGGTCGAAGGAAACCGGCGGCGGGGGCGGCGGGGTGCGGGCCACCACCGGCCGGCTCAGCACGTTATCCGGCGGACGCGCCGCGCGCGCGCCATTGCCACGCGGACCCAGCACGCTCTCTCTTTGCGGGGCAATCGGCGGCGCCGCCATCACCTGTACCGTAGCTAGTTGCGCCGCAGGCACCGCACGCGCCTCTTGCGTCACCCGCCGTCCGCTCGAGAAAGTATTCTGCGGAACCGCGGTGACGCCGTTCTCGACCCTCTGATTCACGTAAGTAATGTTGGTGACCGACCTGTTATCGGAATTCCGGCTGTTGTAATAGTTGTTGATGACGGTGTTATTGATCACCGTATTGGTGTTGTTCACCCGTGTAAAATAGCGCTGGCTCACCTGGTACGAAGGGAAATACGGCTCACGCGGCCCCAGCGGGAACCAACCCACTGCCGCGGCGGTGCCGATCGAGAAGCTCATGCTGAAACCCGACCCGCTTCTTCCTCCGCCGACCCATCCCACCAGCGCCGGCGCATAGAGCGGCGTCACGCCGGACGGTCCCGGTATCCACCCCCAGCGTCCGCCAAACGAAGCCCAGCGCCCATAGTGATACGGAGCGAATCCCCACGGTGCTTCGTCTACCCAAGTCCAGCCCCAGGGGGCGATCCAGGCCCAATGCCCGTCGTGATAGGGCGCCCAATTCGCCGATACCGACGTCGGCATCCATACTTGTCCATAGCCCGGCTGATCGGACCAGCGCCCATACTGATCGAGATCGTCATAACCCGGGATTTCTCGCGAGACATAACGCGCCGACTGCGATTGCTCCTCGCGGCGGTCCCGTGCGGAACACCACTGGTCGAAGTCGTCCGGCGCACCCAAGGAGGCGAGGTTATAGTTGATTTGATCGTCGCCTCTCACTACCACGCGCTGGCGTGAATAGACCGGAAACGACTGGCTGCCGCCGGTCACTTCGCCCTCGCCGTCGCGCACGCTGACTATAGTTGTCTGCGAATCCGGATTGGCGTCAATGCGATATTCGCCGGGGCGGTTCAGAGTAAAAGCCAGGTTAGGCGTGTCGATCTCGAAAATCTGGTCCTGCGCCAAGTTTCGCAAGCGGACCGTCAGAGCGCCTTCCGAAAGGCGAATTTGAACCGTTTGATCGTCGAGATTCAGGAACTGGAAGGCTGAGTAGGGGCTCAAGCGCAACGCCGTCGACCCAACATGAAACTCCGCCCGTCCGCGGTCGCCTACCCAAATGTTATCCCCGGTAGTGAGCGGCCGGTTAATGTCGACATCCACCCAATCGTTTATACCAGTTGGTTGGAACGATACCGGCCCCTCCCGGTAATTAAGGCGCCCTACCCGGCTAGGAGGATCCATCTGCGCGACCAGGAATCCGGCCGACGCAGCCATCAATACCGCACCTGTCCTGAAATGCATCATATTGCCTCCAGGGACTAGCGAAGCACGCATGATGCCATTGCGAATACCAATGCTCCTGTCGTCCCTGCAGAGGAAGCGACGGGCGGTTCTAGACGAGGATTTGCATCCAGCCGGCGAGCTGGACGTTAAGTCCCGGGGGCTAAGGTGAACGATCTATTTGGCTAGCGTGATCGTAGTGTAAGGTCCGTTCGGGATCATGTCAATATTGTGAACCTTCACCACCTGTTTGGTTTCCGGGTTCGCCTCTTGTTTGGTCACGACCTCGGCAAATTCCGGGTCGTCACGCACTGCCTTAGTACGCTTGTCCCGTTCTTCTTTGGAGGGATAGCCTCGTACGTAAATGAAGGTATTCTCGGCACTGATTCCCACTTCGGGATCGCTCTGCTGCGGGATCCAGTACCCTACGTTGGTGATTCCGTGCCGTGCGAAAATGGCCGCAGTGCGACTCGCAAAACGCTCCGAGAGTGCGTCGCGCTTGCCCGGCTGTGCGGTGTAAATGCGCAGTTCATAGAATCCCACCGCCGCCTTCTTCTCTTTCGCGTAGCCCCAGACCATTCCGGCTACTCCGAACGTCAGCCCCAGTACCGCTAGAATCTTCCATTTCAACATGCCAGCTCCTTTGTAAAAAACCGTCTCCAGCTACCGTACAACTTTATCAAAATAACTTGTTGATGGCGGAGGCTATGCGAGGTGGCGGCGTCCTTCTCACGAAACCGGAATTCGTGATTCAGGTACTAGTACAGCTTCCGGCGATCTGGGTAAAGAGTCTCAATCGCAATCGAACCTGCTTACTGTATACTCTTCTAAACCGGAACCAACATAAAAATCCCGCTTTAAAGCGGCACTCGGAGGGTGTTTTGATTTTTCCAAGTCATTCATTGTTTCACCACAGATTCTTAAAGAATAGTCTGCTGCTGGTTAGCGCGATTGCGCTGGGACCGAATGCACAGGCTGGCGATTTGCTGGAACCCATTACGATTGCGAGTCGCAACGGCGTGCTGGACCTCTTGATGGTGGCGAAGGCTGCGCCTATCGTGACGCTGCCCGGCGCGCCCTCTGGATGGGTCTACGATATTTGCCGTCGCCCACAAGGCAATGTAAATGTTTGCCCGTATACCGGCGCCAAGCCAAATTTGTACGGGGGTACGCTCCTGCAGCTTCAGCAGGGAGACACGATGAAAATTCGCCTCGTGAATCAGCTTCCCGTTATCACCGATAGCGACCATGCTACCGAGCCGGGCCTCGAATACCTGGCGCTGAATCCAACGAACATCCATACGCACGGGATGTTGGTCGCTCCCAGTACACCTACGCAGAGCGATCCTACTTATGGCGACTACGTTTTCGTATTGACATTTAATAAGGCAAACGGGACGGTGACAGCCGGTCCGCACCTGCATGCGGACGTTCGCTACGACTATACGGACTATTCGATCGAAATTCCCAGGAGCCACCCGTCGGGCTTATTTTGGTTCCACCCCCATGCGCATGGAGTGGCCCTCAACCAAGTCACCGCCGGGATGGCCGGGATCATCACGGTGGGCAATGTCAGCGACTACGCCAACGTAGGGCCCGGAACGGCCATCCGCCACTTGATCTTGAAAGACACACAGATTCTCCCAGCCGGCGTGCTACAGGATCAAGAAGACCCGGACTTCTGTACTCCCGTCCCCACCGGCGGTGAAGGGCCCAGACACGGTGCATGCGCCGGCCAGGACAATACCAGCGGAGGAGGCAACGACTACCGCGGAGGCAACTGGTATTTCACAGTCAACGGTCAGCAATATCCGAATCTCACGGTCCGCGGCGGCGGAGAGATCTGGCGCATCACCAACACGTCGGGAAGCCGCACCTACGATTTAAATCTGTGGAACGCCGCTCAGAATCGCAACATGCTGTTGCAGGTTATTTCCGTCGACGGGGTCGGCGTGGACCTGCCTAGCGGCGCGACGGCCCAGCAGATTTCGGAGATAGCGGGCTCGAAATTCAAACCCATAGCATGCCCCGGATCGTCAGGGCACGACGGTGGATCGCCGGCACTTTGCACCACCCGCCTCCTCATGATGCCCAGTTCGCGTGTGGAGGTATTCGTTTCCTATCGTGACAGCAGCGGCAATTTGGCGGGTTCGCCGAATGGTGCGAACGCGGTGTTCCGCACCAGTGATTACAACACAGGGCCGGCTGGTGATTCCTGGCCCAGCGCCGACTTAGCCAGCGTACAGTTCGTCGCCAATTCCGGGCCTGCCGTGTCGCAAACCATCCAAGTGCATGGCGAGGCCAGTAAGATGGCGGCTCCGGCTTCGCTTTCAGACGACATGCAGGGGCACAATCATGCGGTTGCCGCGGACCCTACCTGCACGGCACTGCCCCCGGGCCACATGCGCCGCAATTATTTTGCAGCGCCGACCAGCAATTTGGGTGCCTTCGGACTTGCTTATGAGGAAATCGACCAGCACGGCCAAGTGGTGGGAAAGCAGGCGACCGATGTTACTCCCTTTGACCCCATGAAGCCGACCATCTGCCTTCCCTTGGGCCCAAATAACACTCCGCAAGTGGAACGCTGGCAACTAGTGAACCTTGCGGGAGAGGATCACAATTTTCACCCGCATCAAGTCAAGTTTCGGGTGTTGGGTAAAGATGAGATTTCCGGGTCCGTGGTTCCAAGTAAGGTGATGGGCAAGGGGGTCACGCTCGACAACGTGCCGCTGCAACATGCCGGTGGCACCTGCGGTAACAATCCGCCGGACGACACCACCAATCCCATCACCGACTTTCGCCAAGGCTTGTGTAAACCAAACATCGTTACGGTCGAGATTCCCTTTACCATCGCGGGAGATTTTGTATACCATTGCCACATCCTGGAGCATGAGGATGGAGGCATGATGGCGCGCATTCGTGTGCGGCCTTATCAATAATCGGCGGGCAGATATAAGAGCGGGGGAAACTGCGTTGTCTCCCCCGTGAAAATTTATTCCATGTTTAGTAGTTTGGTCTTGGTGCCGCCCAGCTCTATCGATAGGAGTCTGTCGCCTGAGACATCGACCCTGGTTACTTCAATCTTCTTGCCGACTTCCTCGGTTCGGACCGGGACCTTGCCGATCTCTTTCGTGCCTTGGTAAAAAGTTGCGGTGTTGCCCTCTACTTCCACCTGATAAGTTCCCTCTTTCACTTGCATGCCTCCCGCCTGCACAGCGCTCGGGAATGCGACTTCATACCGCTTGGACTTTGCCATGACTGTCACTGACAGAAATAAAACTGCAAGCACGAATACACCTTTAGAAAATTGCTTCAACGGTTTTCTCCTCGGTTATTGGTCGAAAAATTGATCCCATACGAGGACCTCATCGCAATTGTAGGTACGATTTCTCGCACTCGCCACGCCAAATGGCGCGGGCGAAATCTCCCAATGTGCAGTATTTTTGGCCCCTCTTGAGAGAGCGGGGGATCTGAATTTTGGGGGGCTGGGAGGAGTGGATCAGCGTACTTCGAAGCAGTGCTTCCTTCCGGCCGTTCCCACGGCTTCCCGCGCCGTTGTACTCTATATCGATAGCGGACTTTCATCCGCCGCGCAGATTTCGCCGTACCGCAGATCACAGGAGGTTATATGAAATTTTCGATCGCACTGTTCGCGCTCGCGTTCGCCGTCAGCGTCGGCACCATGTTTGCCGCCGATCCGCCGCCGTGGGCGTATGGCTTTGAAGGCCCGCCGCAAGCAGGGGCAACTGTCATTCCGGTTCCTCCGGCCAAGCCGGATCCGACTCCGCGCACCGTCCCCGGCGCTACGGCGAAATACTCTCGCACGGAGATCAGCAACCGCTTCGGCCCGGCCGACTGGTTCCCCAGCGAACATCCCCAGATGCCCGACGTGGTGGCTCACGGCAAGCAGTCGAATGTGTGGGCGTGCGGGCTCTGTCACTATCCCAACGGCAAGGGGCGCGCGGAAAATGCGGGCGTAAGCGGCCTTTCCACGGAGTATTTCATTCATACAATGAGAGATTTCAAAAACGAAAACCGCAAGAGCGCCGATCCGCGCAAGGCCAACACTAACCTGATGATCCAGTTCGCGAAAAACATGACCGACGATGAGATCAAAGCCGCGGCCGAATACTTCGGCGCCATTAAGTGGACGACCCCCTGGATCAAAGTCGTTGAATCAAAAACCGCGCCCAAGACCAAACCTTCCAACGGTCTGTTTATCACCGAGGGGAGTGAGATGGAGCCGCTCGGCAACCGCATTGTTGAAACGCCAGTCGATGGCGAAGCCACAGAAGTTTTGCGCGATCCGCACTCCAGCTTCATCGCCTACGTGCCTATCGGTTCGGTGAAAAAGGGCGAGGCGCTGGTGACCAAGGGTGGAGGCAAAACTACCGCCTGCGGCGTGTGCCACGGCGCTGACCTGAAGGGGCTGGGTCCCGTGCCCTCGCTCGCCGGCCGCTCGCCTAGCTACTTGATGCGGCAGATGTTCGACATGCAACAAAATTTCCGCAAAGGAACTTGGACCGAGTTGATGAAACCCGTCGTCGCTAACCTGACGGCCGACGACATGCTGAATATCGTTGCATACACGGCCTCTCGCACGCCGTAAACGCGGAAGGAGTGGAATGTTTTAGAACGCCAGATGGCCAGCGGCGGACCCGCGGGTTCGAACGTCGGGATCAGCGCATCGCGGAATAGAAACTAGTTCTATTACCCCTGGTACTCGCTTCGGACGCTCACTGAATTTGTGCCTTTACCTGCTTCGCGATAGCGTCTTTCTTGCTTGCGCATGCGCTTTTGCTATCTAAAGATATCTAACACGCACCGCTAGCCGGGAATACAATTCTAGTTGAACACGGTTTTTTAGATAGAGTCGAAGAGACACATCCAGCATTGAACTTTTTATAAACGCGGCGTCCCCTACGAGGGTCACCCAAATCTCAAGGAGGAAAACAAAATCATGAAAGAAATAATTATAAGGCTGGTCCGGGACGAAGAAGGACAAGACTTGGTGGAATATACCTTGCTTCTGGCGTTCGTCTGCCTTGCTTCGGCGGCCCTTTTTATTAACGCGGGAGCTTCGCTTGCAACGATCTGGACGGATACGAACATAATTGCCAATCAAGCGGCGGTATGCGCTGCGACTGCCGTGAGCTAAATCGCGACGGCTGGGAAATTGTATCCGGAAGTTTGGCGGCTTTGCTAATGCACCACGTTTCTGCTTTGAATCCCGCTATGAATTGAAAATCGAGCGCTCGCCATTCGCGGGCTTGTCCGAAGCCTGCCCCAGTTCGACCGCGCCGCTTCACGCATCGAGAACCAAAGGAGCAGCGGGCGTTCCCTGACGAGATCTACACCGCACTTCGCGACACCTGGGTCCTCCGTTGGGCAGAATGCCATAATCGGAAAGAGGGCCAACATGCTTGAGAAAGCGTTCCCTGTTCTTGCGGCGTCGGACCCCATCCGCATCGTGCCGCTTCACGTCCCCGCAGAGGTCTCTCAACCTGCGGAAGGGTTGGCCGCATCCCCGCCTCCACATCTTACTTACCGAGGCGGCCCATTGCTCAGCTCGGTTGAGATTTTCGTGGTGTTCTGGGGTATGCCGTGGACTGCATCGCCGCTCGCTGCGATGGCTCTAGAGCTGAGTAAGTTTTTTCAGTTTATAGTGACCAGCCCGTTGATCGATCAATTGTCGGAATACAGCGTACCAGGTTTCTCCATCCAACACGGAAGTTTTAAAGGCAGCGCCACCATTACTACGCCTGGGTTGGGAGCGAGCGTCACCGACAGCGCGATTCAGCATTTTTTGAATCGGGAGATCTCCACCAATCCTGCGTTTCCCAAGCCGAATGCGAACCTAGTGTACTTTGTATATTTGCCACCCGGGGTAGCCGTCATTCAGGGCGGCTCCAAATCCTGCCAGGCCTTCTGCGGATATCATAGCGATGTCGGCGGCAAGACTTTTTATGCAGACATGCCCTATGCGAATTGTAAGGGCTGTCTGGGCGGATTGACCACGTTTGACGCCCTGACCGGCACCAGTTCGCATGAATTATGCGAGGCCATTACCGATCCGGTTCCAGGCCGCGGCTGGTACGACGACGTGCACGGCGAGATTGGCGACATTTGCGCCTGGCAATTTAAGAGACTCGGGGCTTACAACGTTCAACTGGAGTGGTCCAACAAAGCAAATAAGTGCCTCTAAGCCTCGGCGATCGCCGGAATGTAACGTCTGCTTATATGTTTTCAAATGCCCTGAAAACGGCACATTTCATTGCAGTTGCGCGTAGCTCCATTGTCCGGACGCAGGCTGGCACAAGTCAAGACAGCCATATAGCAGTTCGCGGCCGCCCGCGATGCGGGTAAAATGTGACCGGGCGTCGTAAGAGCATGGGCCGAAGCGGGAGCGATCTTCGCAAGCGTTGCGGGTTGAATCCAATCGCGCGGCGCGAGTTCTGCGGGCGTCAGTCCTATATGATTAATGCGGTTACGCACAAAGTACAAAGAGCAGCGAGGATGGACGGCTCCGGTAATACTTTACCGCCTGACCTCCGGAGGTTGGACGTAGAATGTTCGATTTGAGAGGTAGGGAGCAAATGTTGAAGTCTGTGTCGTTCCCTGGAGTGCTGCGGCGAACACTTGCCGGACTGGCAGCCATGCTTCTGCTTTCTTTGCCGGGTCAGATATCCGCACAGCAGAGCAATGCGCCGTCTGTCGGTTCTCCGGCGGCTTCCAGCCAACGTCAATTCCTCGATCGCTATTGCGCGACCTGCCACAACGAACGCCTGAAGACTGCGGGCCTCAGCCTGGCGCAGGTGGACTTATCGAAAGTGAGTGCCGAACCAGAACTTTGGGAGAAGGTAGTGCGCAAGCTGCACACCGGCGTCATGCCGCCTCCCAAAATGCCGCAGCCTACTGCGGCGGAGCGCCTCGCCATGCTGACCTGGCTCGAAACATCGCTCGATGCGGCGTCGGTTGCGAAACTGAATCCCGGCCGCACTGAAACGCTGCGTCGCCTGAATCGCACCGAGTATCAGAACGCGATCCGGGACCTGCTCGCGCTAGACATCGACGGCGGCTCGCTTCTGCCGGCCGATGAGAGCGGTCATGGCTTCGACAACGTCATCGTCGGCGATCTGTCGGCGACGCTTCTGAATCGTTACATCTCCGCCGCCCAGAAAATCAGCCGGCTGGCCGTCGGAAGTAAGCAGTCCTCGTTACAGAGCGACACCATTTACCTTCCTGCCGATCTCACGCAGGAAGACCAGTTGCCGGGGCTGCCGATGGGCACTCGCGGCGGCCTTTCGACAGCTTATACATTTGCCCAGGACGGCGAGTATGAGTCCAGATCTTGCTCTCCCGCAATCTCGAAGGAGTGGTGACCGGGCTGCGCGAGGCGCGTCCCCATGAGATGCTCGTGCTGCTCGACAGGGAGCCGGTTAAGACCTTCACGATCGAGAAGCCCACCGGCGACGATACGTTCGACAAGGATTTGCGAGTGCGCGTTACCGTGAAGGCAGGTCCGCACAACCTTGCCGTCACCTTCGTCAAGGAGGGTTCATCGCTAGTCGACACGCCCCGGCAGCCTACCGAATCCCGCTTCAACGACCGGCGCAATCCGCGCACCGCGCCCGCCATCAACCAGGTATCCGTCACCGGACCGTATGAGGCAAAAGGCGCCGGGAACACGCCCAGCCGCCGCCGATTGTTTGTGTGCCGTCCCACCGTGGCCAAGAAAGTTCAAGAAGAAAAATGTGCGGGAACCATTCTATCTACACTGATGCGGCGCGCTTATCGGCGGCCGGTTATCAAAGCTGAAGTTGACGAACCGATGGCTTTTTATCGCAAAGGCCGTGCGGCGGGCGATTTTGACGCGGGAATCGCCATGGCTGTTAGTGCCGTGCTCACCAACCCGGAGTTTCTGTTCCGTGTCGAAAACGATCCCAAGAAAGTAGCGCCCGGCGGCGCCTACAGAATCAGCGATCTCGAACTGGCCTCGCGCTTGTCGTTTTTCCTGTGGAGCAGTATTCCCGACGATGAACTGCTCGACGCCGCGGTCCGGGGCAAGCTGAGTCAGCCCGCGGAGCTCGAAAAGCAGACGCGCAGGATGCTGGCCGATCACCGTTCTTTCAACCTTGCGACCAATTTCGCCGGGCAGTGGCTGCGGCTGCGCAATGTAGATGCGGTCGCTCCCAGCGCTAATCTTTTTCGGGACTTCGATGACAATCTGCGGCAGGCCTTCCGCGAGGAAACCGAGCTGTTCTTCGACAGCGTTCTTCGCGAGGATCGCAGCGTGACCACTTTCATCAAGTCGGATTACACGTTCCTGAATGAAAGACTGGCGAAACACTACGGAATTCCCGACGTCTACGGCAGCCGCTTCCGGCGCGTGGCGCTGGTGTCCGAAAACCGGCGCGGCGGGCTGCTGCGGCAGGGCAGCGTGCTGTCGGTCACCTCCTATGCGACCCGCACATCGCCCATACTTCGCGGAGTATTGGTGCTGAAAAATATCATCGGCGCGCCGCCGCCGCCGCCGCCGCCGAACGTGCCGGCGCTCGACGAGAGCACTGTCTCCGCCAATCTTCCGATGCGCGAGCGCCTGGCTGCGCACCGCAAGAGTCCCGTCTGCGCCAGTTGCCATAGCACCATCGATCCGGTGGGCTTCGCGCTCGAGAACTTCAATGCCATCGGACAGTGGCGCGATATAGAGGTAGAGGGGGCGCCGGTCGATGCATCCGGAGCTGTGCCCGGAGGCGCCGAGTTCCGCGGGGTCGACGGACTCGAAAACGCGCTGCTGGCCCGTCCCGAACTGTTTGTTACAACTCTGACGGAAAACCTTCTGACCTTCGCGCTCGGACGCGGCGTCGAGTATTACGATGCGCCGGCCGTTCGCAAGATCGTGAAAGACGCCGAGAAAGAGGATTACCGTTTCTCGTCGCTCATTCTCGGAATCGTGAAAAGCGCCCCGTTCCAAATGCGGCGCGCTGAACTGAACGAAGCGGCTTTAGCCGGTAAAATAGCAAGTGGCCAGTAAGGACTAGAGAAAGAGGAGAGTGCGATGTTTCTCACCAAGAAAGCGATTCACAGGCGGACGTTCCTGAAAGGCGCTGCTCTGGCCCTGCCTCTACTCGACGCGATGATTCCCGCTTCGACGGCGTGGGCCGACACGCCCGCCAAGCCCGTGGCGAGGCTGGGCTTCGTATTTATCCCCATGGGGTGCGATCGTGCGCACTGGACCCCGCCCAGCGAAGGAACGCTCGAGCTTTCCCCTATTCTCAGCTCGCTCAAGCCGGTCAAAGATCAGGTGACCGTACTCAGCAACATGCGGTTGCAGAATGCCTATCCCGGTACGCATGACACCTCCAACGCGGCGTTTCTGAGCGCGGCGCCCGCTAAACACACCGAGAGCTCGGACTATTTTCTGGGAACGACCGTCGACCAGATTGCGGCCAAGCAAATGGGGCGCGATACCCAACTCGCCTCGCTCCAGCTCGCCATGGACCTGAACCCGCTCGCCGGCGTCTGCAACAACGGTTACGCATGCGTCTATCAGAATTGCCTCTCCTGGTCGTCGCCAACAACCCCGCTTCCCGCCGAGGCGCATCCGCGCATCGTTTTCGAACGCCTGTTCGGCGAGGGCGGCAATGCGGCTGCGCGCACCGCGGCGTTGCGCGACCGGGCCAGTCTGCTCGATTCGTTCAACGGCGACATCGCGAAGCTCAAGCACCGGGTGGGCACTCCCGATCGCGTGCGCCTGGATCAGTACCTCGATAGCATTCGTCAGGTGGAGAGCGAGATCCAGCGTGCCGAGAAAGCCGTGGCGGAGAACAGAACGCCCGACCTTGATCGCCCGGTGGGGGTTCCGGCGGCGTTTGCCGATCACGCCAAGCTGATGTTCGACCTGCAGATTCTGGCCTTTCAGGCGGATATCACGCGCGTCGTCACCTTCCAGCTCACACGCGAGCAGTGCAATCGCACCTATCCGGAGATCGGTGTCCCCGATCCGCACCATCCCACCAGTCATCACGGCAACGATCCGGAAAAGTTAGCGAAGATAGCGAAGATCAATTCCTACCATATTTCGCTGTTTTCAGACTTCCTACAGAAAATGAAGGCCACCCCCGATGGCGACGGCTCTCTGCTCGACCATTCGGTCTATATGTACGGCAGCGGCATGGGGAATTCCAGCCTGCACGATCACGAAGACCTTCCCATCCTGATCGCCGGCGGCGCTGCCACCGGCCTGAAGGGCGGCCGGCATATCAAGTATGAGAAGGGAACCAACCTGGCCAATCTCCACCTGACTCTGCTCGACCGCGTTGGCATTCGTCTGGATTCGTTCGGGGACAGCTCCGGAAAAGTCGAAGACCTGTTTGATCGAGTGGTGTAGCAGAGGAGCCCCCATGCACTTGCGAAAATTCACTGGACTCGTACTCGTGGGGCTCGGTCTTACCGCTCCCGCCTTTGCGGCGGCGCGTGCGGCACTTGCTGACGCCGCCGAACAACGCGACCCGGCCGGCGTCCGCGCGCTCCTCAAGACGGGCGTCGACGTGAACGCCGCCCAAGTCGATGGGACCACCGCGCTCCACTGGGCCACGTATAACGATGACGCGGATACCGTTGCACTATTGGTGAGGGCGGGCGCGAATGTGAACGTTCGGAACCGCTATGGCGTGCCCCCGCTGGCGCAGGCATGTACCAACGGCAACGCTGCCATCGTGAAGCTGTTGTTGGACGCAGGAGCCGATGCGAACGCCACCATGAAAGGCGGGGAAACCGTCCTTATGCTGGCTGCGCGCTCCGGAAATGTCGAGGCGGTGAAGGCGCTTCTCGCGCGTGACGCCAGCACTAAGACCCGCGAACGGCTGGGCCAGACGGCCTTGATGTGGGCGGCGGCCGAGGGACACACCGCCATTGTCCGCGCGTTGCTCGATGCGGGAGCCGACATCAATGCCAAAACCGAATCCGGGTTTACCCCTTTCTTCTTTGCCGTGCGTGAGGGCCACCTCGAAGTGGTGCGCGCGTTTCTCGCCGCAGGTGTCGATGTGAATGCGATGATGCAGCGTTCCGATAAAGCCCCCAATAGAGAAGCCAGAATCGGGAGCGCCAGCGCGGCCATGAGCCCCTTGCTGCTAGCGGTGCAGAACGGCCACTTCGAGCTTGCGATTGCGCTGGTCGACGCGGGCGCCGATCCGAATGACGTGCGGACAGGATTCACTCCGCTCCACATGATTCCGGGCGTGCGAAAACCGGATTCGAGCGATGGCAGCGATCCCGCAGTGCCCACCGGGTCTGGCCGCCTCTCGAGCGCCGATTTCGTGCGTGAAATCGTGAAGCGCGGCGCGAACGTCAATTTCCGTCTGCCCAAAGGCACGCGGAAGTATCCTAGCACCTCCTCGCTGGTCGCGACAGAGGGGGCGACGCCGTTTCTGTTTGCCGCCGACCGCTCCGACGTTCCGTTAATGCGCCTGCTGCTGGAACTGGGCGCTGATCCCAAGCTGCCGAACTTCAATAACACCACACCGCTGCTGGCGGCAGCCGGCGTGGGCACGGCAGAGCCGCTCGAAGAGGCGGGCGAGGAAAATGAAGCGCTGGAAGCTGTGAAGATGCTGCTCGACCTCGGCGCCGACATCAACGCGGTCGATGACAACGGCGATACCGCTATGCACGGAGCCGCGTATAACGGTTACCCGCAGGTCGTGAAGCTGCTGGCTGATCGCGGAGCGGATCCGAAAGTCTGGAAGCAGCCCAACAAATTTGGCCGGACGCCGCTATTCATTGCGGAGGGTTACACCGGCCGCCTCCCGCGTCCCGATGCGCCGACGATCGCAGCCATCACCAAGGTGATGCTTGCAGCGGGCCTTTCAACCGAAGGCGAACGGCCGAAGATGGTGGATGCCTACCAGAAGGCTGAAGATCCCGCCAAGACCCCCGACCCGGCGAAGTAAACGCAGACGCCGGTCCATTCACCGGGCAAATTCAGCCCGTATCGCGAACCAGGTTGCGGAATGGTCACCGAATCGATTTATTTGTTTATTGACGTCCCACAATCTTAAACTTCTGTATCCGCTCGCCTCCGCCCACCTCGCCGACATAGAAGTTTCCCTTGGAGTCGATTGCAGTGTGGTGAAGATGGGTAAATTCACCCACCTGGTGACCGGCCCGGCCAAAGTTAGACACAATCCGCCCAGTGGCGCGATCGAGTATCTCCACTTGCTCGTCGTCTTCGTTGCTGACGAACATGAGCTTTTGCTCCGGATCGCGGGAAAAGCTTATAGACACAGCCGTGCCCCACGCACCAGGTGTATGTCCAGGCCCGGTGGTATATTGGCTTCGCGGCTGAAATGGTATTGGGATGTTTTTCTTAAAGTTGCCCATCCGATCGAACACCTGGAGCCGGTGAGCCCGCCGGTCGCAGGTGTACACGTTGCCATCGATGTCGACCGCCACACAAACCACTAACTGCGTCCACGCGTCGCCGGTTTCGTTTTCCGCACGCTGCGGCTCCCACTGGCGCAGGAACTTCCCCGTAGGATCAAACACTGCCACGCGGTGGTTGCCACCGGGAATTTCGCCATCGGAAATGTACACGTCACCGTTTTTCGGATCGAAGGCAATACCCGAGGGGTGAAAGAAAGCCGTATGGCTCGAATTCAAAGCTGTCCCTTTTATGGTGCCGTCCGATGAATCGAAGACGCCCCTCTTACCAATTTGCAGCAGGAGTTTCCCGTCGTGCGAATATTTCTGTACGATGCCGTCCCCCGCGTAGGTCAACCACATATTATTCTCGCGGTCGAACTTGCAGCTGTGGAATGACCCCAGTCCAAGAACGTTCGGATCACCCCACGAATTAAGGACATTGCCCGCCGGATCAAACTCGATTACCGGCGGCGCCTGCTGCCCGGCGTCCAATTCGTTGTCCGTCAAATTGCGCCGGTTAAGGACGAACACATGGTCTTGGTCATCCACGCATATCCCGCCGATCATTCCGGTTACCCATCTGTCCGGCAGGGATTTAGGCCAAGAAGGATCTACCTCGTACTTAGGCACGTTCGCCTGTGCATCTAATCTCTGCGGAACGACGATCGCAAGCGCCAATGCCAGCCCTGTGCCCATCGCAGTAATCATAAGGAGACCGTTTGTTTTTCGGTTCATAGTGCGCACAGCCAATTATACTCGCGGGAACGCGTACCTGCCGCTCCTCCAGGAATGCCGCCCCTTCAGGCATTCGCCCAGATCGGGCGGGCCACAGGGAGCGCTATTTTTGGGTTTCTGCCGTTTTATTTTTCACCCCACTGCCGGCTGTATCCTGACACCCCAGGCTTGCCAGGTTGGGTGTACACTTGAAAGCAACGGAAAATTCCGGACTATCTGATCTTCGGAAGGAGAGACTCATGAATTCGAAAAAACCTAATCGCAGGGGATTTCTAAAAGGCGGCGCAGCGATAGCGGGTGTGGCTGCAGGAGCGGCACAATCCGCGCACGGTCAGGCCCCGGCGATTGCAGCGTATTCCAAGAAGGAACTGATCGGCTACGGTGAGCGGTCCCATTTTGTCACCTCTCTGCGCGAGTCCGCGCCCGGGAGACCTTCGCCAGATGCATTTGGACTGGTGTTCCACGTCGCCACTCCGCTGCAGGACCAGACTGGATTTATTACGCCAAGCTCGCTGCACTATACGGCTACCCACCGCGGCGCATTCGTCCCCGATATCGATCCCAAAGAGCATCGCTTAATGATCCACGGCATGGTGGACCGCCCGGTGGTTTTCACCATGGATGACTTGAAGCGTTTCCCGTCGGTGACCCGCTTCCATTTCATCGAATGCGCTGGAAATAATGCGAGAGCGTCGCATAAGACGGTGCAACAGTCGCATGGGCTGACCAGCACCGCAGCCTGGACCGGAGTTCCACTCTCCACGCTATTGAAGGAAGCCGGCGTGCAAAATGGGGCGGTTTGGATTGTCGCCGAGGGCGCGGAAGAAGTGAAAGGCGCGTCCAGCATCCCGATGACAAAGGCCATGGATGACTGCCTGGTTTGCTACGGCATGAATGGCGAACCGGTGCGTCCCCAGCAGGGTTTCCCGCTGCGGCTGATGGTTCCCGGCTATGAAGGCATTTTTCAGGTTAAGTATCTGCGGCGGATCAAGGTCGTCGACCGCTATTACTGGACCTATAATGACTACGGCCACCGCAAGACGGACCCGAAAGAGGTTGCCCTGGGCAACCAGGTCGGGCCAAAATCGGTCATTACTTTCCCCTCCGGCGGCCAGAAGCTAACCGCCCCCGGAATGTACGAAATAACGGGTTTGGCTTGGTCCGGCGCGGGCGCGATTCGCGGCGTGGAAGTTTCGACTGACGGCGGTAATAGCTGGAAGGCCGCCGTAGTCAAAGGAACTCCCTACAAGATGGCGCACACCGAGTTCGGCTACGCGTGGAACTGGGACGGGAAAGAGTGTGAGCTGATGTCGCGCTGTACCGATGAATTTGGAACTGTCCAACCCACGCGCGCCCAGATCGCCAAGTACTGGAACGAGCCTCTCACCAAAGAGTTCCGGGTCAAGGGCAATAATAACTCGGTTCACCCCTGGAAGATCGCGAGTGACGGGAGCGTGACGAATGGCCTCGCATAAGCTGTTATTTGCGGTATTGATCCTGGGTGTTTCCGCGTGGGCTCAAGGAACTGCCTATAAGGTGGGCAGGCCTCCCACGGCGGAAGAAATAAAGGCTCAGGATATCGCGATCAATCCGGTCACCGGCAAGGAACTCCCGCCGGGACACGGCACCGCCGCGGAGGGCGCGAAGCTCTTTGTCTCCAAGGCTTGTGCGGCCTGCCATGGGGCCAATGGATATGGGGGGCGCGCTCCCACGCTGATCGTTCCTAAGGGGTACCCGACCAAGACCGGCAAGGGGCCGGAACCGATGCCGAACCTTAAGCCGGGCATGGAGATGGGAATCGAGTCGCCAGGACTCATGGCAGTTCACTCGCCCTACGCCCCGGTGCTGTGGGACTTCATCAACCGTGGCATGCCTCTCAACAAGGAAGGTTCTCTGACTCCCGACGAGGTATACTCCATCACCGCGTTTCTTCTATGGAAAGGCGACGTGATCAAGGAAGACGAAGTCATGGACCAGAATACCCTCCCGAAAGTCAAGATGCCGCATCTTGATTTGGCGACGGAGCCGGCGATCTGGAAGAAGGGTCCAAGGCTTGCGAATTACCCATAGACTTTAGTCGTTCGCGAGAGCGCCAAGGAAGCTCGCTGGGCGTTTCGCCACGCATACAGGATCCTCGCGGCTGTTAAAAGGAAGCCCAGCTTACTTTGAAACAATGACTGCGAGTATGGTGTCCTTGGGGATCACAAGCGGTCCGGCTTGGCGTATAAGCTTTGGTTGACTAAGGAAGATCACTTGCAAGGTGAAGCCGTTCATGCTCCAAAAGTATCTAGTCTGCTGAGGGTTGATGACGGGCGTGTCCGGATTCGTGCCTTCGGCTAGCGGTTCGTCGTCAATCTTCGTGGGACGGCCCAATTTTTGGAGGACGGTCTTTTTGACATCGTGCAGCGTCACATCCTTGACGATACGTCCGGAGTAGGCAACGAAGTTCGGGTAGTCGGTGTCGGGGAAGGTCCTTATTTCAGTCAGCTTGCCGCCGGTGAAAGTCCCCACAATGCCTGCGGAATCATACCATTGCTCGACACTCATGGGATCGACACTCATGTTCGACATGCCCTTGTGACCCGCGTGCTCGTCGTATTCCGGCACCACCGTCTCCGACGGCTCCCCTAAAATCTTCTGGACTTCGGCGGTAGTCGCCCCGAGGCGGACCGGTAAGCCGTACGGCGACTGTGCGCGCACGAAACTGGATAATAGCAGTGCGAGCGCGATTCCTAACAGGCGGGTACTCATGTCGCTATCCCATACTATCCAATTCGTTCGCTTTACGGCAGGCTCTGGTTAACTTTTTGGGCCATTACTAAACGTCGGGCGTCTCGTCATCCCCTCTGGGAATCGCCACAACGTGCCCGGCGCGAAATCCTGATCGCATGGTAGCCGTCGATCGGATTGTCCTGGGTAAATACCCAGAGTTAGAAGTAGCGGCGGTAACAAATGAGCGAGTCCGCTTCCGCAATGTCGTCGATGGCGGTTCAGCTGAGCGGGCGGCCCTTAAAGAAACGTCTGGACGAGCTGAAATAAACACCGGCGCAGCCGGTCGCCGATCCCAATAACCTCAGCGCTTCTACATTTTTCCTGCGGAGATCCTCAATCATAAAAAGGATAAAAGGCGTCCTTAACTCTCTTGTCGCGCTGCAACTCATCTTGAACTAAGACGTTGCCTCCTCCGCTATCGGAGCACAGAGCCGAGGCCAGCTCCTCAGGCGCTCTGGTGGCGTTGAAAGAAAAGTGTCCGGTGCTCGGTCCTCCACGCGTTGTTTATACGAAGCACCAAACCCAAACCCAATCAAAGGAGAAACACAATGACACAATCAAGCACGGCTCAAGGATCATCCACAACCAATTCGTCGATTTTGAAGGGAAAGTATGCCGTCGTATTCGGCGCCGGAGGCTCTGTCGGCGCGGCAGTCGCCAGAGAGTTTGCGGCCGAAGGAGCGGTAGTCTTTCTGGCCGGCCGGACCGAGTCAAACGTGGAAGCAGTGGCGCAGCAAATCACGAAAGACGGCGGCAGGGCACATGCCCACGTGATTGATGCCTTGGATGACGCCGCCGTCAACAAGTACATCGACGGCGTGGTGAAACAGGCCGGACGCATCGACGTCGTATTCAATGCCGTTGGACCCCTTGCGTCGGAGTATGGAAACGGAAAGAACGCCGTGGATCTGCCGATCGAGGAATTCATGGTGCCACTGACGACCGTCGTGAAATCGCACTTCATCACCGCGCGAGCAGCCGCGCGCCACATGGTGAAACAGCGTTCAGGCGTGATCATCTTCCTGACTGGCAGCCCGGCGCGAGGTCACGTAGAAGGCGCAACCGCCATTGGCAGCGCATTCGGGGCCATCGAGTCTCTTACGGAGAACCTTGCCGTAGAGGTGGGCTCCGCGGGCGTCAGAGTGGTGTGTCTTCGCACGACCGTTAACATCGACAGCCGGACTATCCAGCACACGATGGACATCCTGGCCTCCAAGATGAATATGACGAAGGATCAGATCATCGGGATGATGGCTAGCCTTAATTTTTTGAAGGTTCCAGCGAACACCTCCGACACAGCGAAGGCGGCAGCATTTATTGCTTCCGACCGCGCGCGTATGATGACCGGAACGGTTCTAAACTCAACGGCCGGGGCCGCCCTGGATTAGTACTCAGAACTGCAACCAGGTCACCCGGCGGCTCGCCCTAATGGGTCGCGGGCGAAAACACTTGTCCGCTACCTTGCCTGTCAAACTATGTAAGGTTATACATTCCAACTTAAGGAGAAAGACAATGAGTGAATTCACCTATCTGTTCCGCGGCAGGGAAACGTCCCAGTCCCCGGAGCAAATCCAGAAGACGATGGAGAAATGGGTCGTGTGGTTTAAGGAGCTTGGCGCGAAGGGCCACATCAAGGACCCCGGACACCCACTGGAACATACTGGCAAGGTTGTTAGGGGAAAACAAAAGATCGTCACCGATGGTCCGTACGCCGAGGCCAAGGATGTCGTGGGCGGTTACATTGTGGTTGAGGCCAAGGATATCGACCACGCGGTGGAACTCTCGAAGGGCTGTCCGATCTTGGAGGTCGGAGGTTCGGTTGAAGTCCGCGAGATCCAAAAGTTGCGGTAGATGATGCCCAGCGAGCATCTCTTCCGGCACGAGACGGGGCGCATGGTCGCAGTGCTGACCCGAATCTTCGGGGTCCACAACTTCGAGCTGGCGCAGGACGTCGTCCAGGATGCCTTCTGCCGCGCGCTGGAAGTCTGGCCATTTCGTGGCGTACCTGAAAACCCTGCGGCATGGCTGATGTCAACAGCGAAGAATCGGGCGCTGGACATTCTCAGGCGCGAGCGCACGGCTCGAACCTACGCGCCTGAGCTCGGCCGGCTCCTCGAAAGTGAATGGACGCTCACTCCCGTCGTTGAGGAACTGTTTACGCCCAGCGCGATAAAAGACGATCAGCTGCGCATGATGTTCTCCTGCTGCCATACCCGGTTGCCCGAGGAGGCGCAGGTCGCTCTGATGCTTCACATATTGAGTGGCTTCAGCGTTGGCGAAATCGCGAGCGCCTTTGTCAGTACCCGAAGCGCGATTGAAAAACGGATAACGCGTTCGAAAAAGGTGCTGGCGGCGTCAAAGAATCTCTTCGACGTCACGGCTGCCGACGAATTCAGCAGCCGTCTTCCGTCAGTCCACCGCGCGCTCTACTTGCTTTTCAATGAGGGCTACCATGGCGCTTCTCCCGATTCGCCGGTGCGAGAGGAACTTTGCCGTGAAGCGATGCGTCTTACCGCGATGCTCCTGGAGGATTCTCCTGGGCGGACCCCGGCGACCCACGCGCTCGCCGCGCTGATGTGTTTTCACGCGGCCCGCCTGCCGGGCCGCGTGGATCCGTCTGGTAGGTTGAGTTCATTCTTTGATCAGGATCGCTCGCGCTGGGATCAAGCACTCGTCGCTGAAGGGCTCAAGTTCATGGAGTCATCCGCCACAGGTTCCGTACTTTCGGAATATCATATCGAAGCCGCGATTGCGTCGATTCATGCGCGCGCACAACGCGCGGAAGACACGGACTGGAAAACCATCGTGTCGCTCTATGACGCATTGTTGAAGTTACGTCCTTCCCCGGTTGTCGCGCTCAACCGAGCCATCGCGGTCGCCCAGAACGAGGGTCCGGAGCGCGGGATCGAAGAGATTGCGTCGATTACCGATCGCGATCGCCTCGCCGCGTATCCGTTTTACCCCGCGGCCCTGGGCGAACTTGAGTTTCGCCGCCAGAGGCACGAGGCCGCGCGCGAGCACTTCCGGGCTGCGTTCGCGCTAGCGCGCAATCCAATGGAGCGCCAATTCCTCGATCTACGCGTTCGCGCTTGCGAACGGGGCGATACATAGCGGCAGGTCGGGGACGAGACCCATCCGGAGTTGGAGTCCGTTGGAGCGGGAGACCGGGGTCGAACCGGCGACGTCCAGGGTCGAAAATGGGCAATGTTTTTTTTCAGTAACATAACTGCGCATAGGGTTGATTCAGGGTATGAAAAACGCCAACAAAACGAGGGTCCGTTTCGGCTGGTGTGCTAATGGAGGGTTTTTGGAGGGTGCAGATTCTACATTTCGGCATCCGTCAACCCCCTCGCTGTACTCATCTATATAATTCCCAAAGAGAGGGCGCTCGAGCAGCTCCGTCAAATGAAGTGGTCCTTCCCTCCTGATTTCAAATTCCATCGCGAAGAGATCAATGAACGATAAGCCGTACTTTGATACCAACGTCATCCTATACGCCTTCAGCCGAGACGACACGCGCGGTCAGGTGGCCGAAACTCTGCTCGCTGCGGGAGGAGCACTATCAGTTCAGGTCCTTAACGAGTTCGTCGTTGTAGCGCGGCGCAAACTTGACAAGAGCTGGGAGGAAGTTCGCCATGCCCTCGACATACTTCGCGTCTTTTGTCCAGAGCCCGTACCGGTTAGGGTCGAGACCCACGAGAGAGCCATGCACATTGCCGAGCGATACGGGTATTCAATCTTTGATTCGCTCATCATCGCGGCTGCGCTCCATGTGGGCGCCAGCACACTTTACACGGAGGACATGCGAGATGGCCAGGCGATCGATGGGCTTACAATTCGCAACCCTTTTTCGCGTGAGACGCACGGATCCCCCACCAGCATTTAACAACTTCTTATCGTAAGGCTTTCGCGCTTTGACGGGCGGCACCGGCTGCGCCACCCAATTTCTGATCGTATTCGCGGAGGGCGTGTACCGCCAGAGGAGAAACGGCAGCCAACAACGGCGCTTTGATCCTAGCCGTCAACCCGAAGCAATTGGCGAAGCCATATGGTTTGCCCGCGCTGCGTATGAACCGGACCATGGCCGCGGCATTTCCACCGTACAGCAATATCTGCAAGCAAACCTGATCGATTCTCTGCACTTTGCACTTTCACCTGTTGTACTTGGTCAGGGAGAAGCAGTGTTTACCGTCTTGACTTGCGCGCTCTTGGATTTATTGTGACGGAGCAAAAGGCCACGGAGCACGCGACACCACTTTGTTTGCGGTTGTCACGACGAAGACAACCACGTTTTCGGAAACCTCCAACGAAACTTCCCAGAACTCGACTTCTAGCCCCCTTGGTGCATCGCTCCCTCGCGCCGATTGGATCGCACAAAGCCTTGTGGCCGCCGCGCCGCAGATGCCGTAGCTTTACACTCAAACTACATGCTCAACCGGGGCTATGCCTACACCACAATCATCAGCAGCAAATACCATGGACAAACCCTGCTCTCCCACTTGGCAAGCCTTTACCTACACTCAACCATAAAAGCTTGGCAACAAAAACTGAACAACGGTGAAGTCACCCTCAACGGCGTCGCCGCCACCGGAAGCGAATCGGTCACTTTGGGCCAAACCCTTGTCTGGAATCGTCCACCCTGGATCGAACCAGACTCCCCCCACCACTTCGAAGTCCTGTATGAAGACCCCCATCTGTTGGCCGTCGACAAACCCAGCGGGCTGCCCACCATCCCCGGCGGCGGCTTCATGGAAAACACCCTCCTGCGCTGGGTGCAAAAGCAAACCCCCAACGCAAACCCGGTCCACCGGTTGGGCCGAGCCACCACCGGCATCGTCCTCTTCGCCAAAACACCGCAGGCGGCCTCTAATCTATTCGCAAACTGGAACACACCCAAAATTCAAAAAATCTACCGGGCGCTGGCTCAAAACATTGCACAGCACGACGCCTACGAAATCCTCACACCCATCGGCCTCGTACCGCACCCGCTCATC
>JANXXL010000007.1 GCA_025350625.1 Bryobacterales bacterium
AATGATGCACCAGCGAGCAGAGCGCCTGGCGAAGCTGATGCCGCGCGTGCGCCAACTGGGCATGACGGCGGGCATCAATATTCTCGCTACCATGGGTCATCACGAAGAGAACCTGCCCAACTCGCTTCAGGCGCCCTGGCAGCGTGTAATGGATATCAACGGCACCGTTTGTCAGGGCTCCTTCTGCCCAGCGCACCCGGAACTGATCAACTACGCCCGCACCATCCACATTGCAATGGCGAAAGCGTCGCCGGACTTTCTTTGGCTGGATGACGATATCCGCCTCGCCGGACACGGCCCTGTGAGACTGGCCTGCTTCTGCGACCTTTGCCTCGAGAACTTCGCCCGCGAGACCGGCCGCAGGTTCACTCGCCAGACCCTGCCCGCGGCCTTCGACTCCGGCCCGCTCGAAGAACGCCTCGCGTGGCGTCGTCGATGGCTGGAACATAACCGCACCACCATCGACAACCTGCTTCGAGCAGTCGAGCAGGAGGTGCACGCGGTGAAGCCCGGTCTGCCGCTCGGCTTCATGACGGGCGATCGCTTCTGGGAAGGTTACGGTTTCACCCGCTGGTCGCGTACGCTCGCCGGACCTGCCAACGCACCTGTGCGTTGGCGCCCAGGCGGCGGCTTCTATTCCGACGAGAAGCCCATCGAGCTCGTCGACAAAGCGAACGCCATCGGCCGGCAGGTTGCGGCGCTGCCGCCAAGCGTGCTCATCATTCAGTCGGAGATCGAAAACTTCCCCTACCAGCGCTTGCGGAAGGCCGCGCACACAACGGTGACTGAAGCCGCCGCCGACATTGCCGTTGGCACCACAGGCACGGCGTTCAATGTACTGACCATGGTCCCGGATCCGCTGGATGAGTACCTGTCGCTCGGCCACCGCGTCACTGAGGCCCGCCGGTATCATCAGCTCCTCCAGCGCACCCTTGGCCGCGCGAAGACGGAAGGCCTTTGGCCCGCCTGGAATCCGGATCTACAAATCAGCATCAATCCCAATGGCAAGTGGCTCGCCGGTGCCCGCATACCCCTGGCCGAGCCTTACATTCTTGGCGAGATCGGGATTCCCATTAGTTACGATTCTGGCGGCCGTTCCGCCACGGCGCTCTCCCGTACTGCTCCGTATGCGTTTCCGAAAGAGGAATTGCGGGACATCTTCGGCGGCGGGGTGGTGATGGATGTCGACGCTTGGCACGCTATGCAGGATCTAGGCTTGGCGGCATGGACCGGTGTCGGCGCTGTGAAAGGCTTTGACGTAGATGCCACGGAACAGCTATCGGCTCACGCACTGAACCGCCCGTACTCCGGCTGGTCGCGCGATTGCCGCCAGTCTTTCTGGAAGGAGCGCGCCTGGGCGCTTGAAGGCTCAAGCGAGAAAACGGCCGCGCTCTCGTACATTCATGACTACGGCGGCAAACGATTCGGCGTTGCAATGACCGCCTTTGAGAACGAACTTGGAGGACGTGTAGTCGTGATGGGATATTTTCCTTGGAGCCAGATCCACTCGCTCGCTAAGTCGTCGCAGATGAAGGCCATCGTCGATTGGGTGTCAAACGGCCGACTGCCCATCCTGGTCGAGTCCTACTCGAAAATCAACGTCTGGAGCCGCAATGGCGCTGTGGTGCTGCTGAATGCCTCGCTGGATCCGGCCGTAGATGTGATCATTCGCTGGAAGTCCAATGCCACGGTTTTCTGGTTGCATGCTGTGAACGGCCCCGCCCGTAAGATCGCCCTCGCCAGTCACTCGAAAGTGCGACTACCCGAGCTCGCTCCCTGGAGCATGTACCTCCTAGTGGAAGCCTGATGCTGATTCCAACCCTGCTGCTATTCGCCGCCTTCCCTGCGCTACAGCCGCGAGCGCCGTGGAAGCCCAATGCCGACCTCCCGCGACAGAAGGTGGAGTGGACCACGCTGCTGCGCAATCCCGAGATCCGCTTCCTCACGGAAAACCAATTGAGCGTGACGCTCGACAAATCTCCGGGCATTGCAAAGCTACACTACTACCCCGTGCGCCAGCAGCCGCAATTGGTGGACAAACTTGACTACAGCACCCTGGCCAAACAAACTCAATTCGGAGGCACTTCCGCGCGCCTCCGCTTTTCCGCGCCTCTGCGAGAGTCTTCCTATGAATGGCTTCCCGATAAAGTGACCCGCACCTGGGAAGGCGAGCGTACCCGAATTCGTGAAGAGATCACTGTGCACGGCAACATCGCCATCATCCGCCTGACCCGGTTGGCCGGTCCGGCCGTCAGCGTCACGCTGGAACAACAGTACGCCAGTCACTGCGAGACCGTAATCATCAATGGCATGCCCGTGTCCCAGTTCGACAACGGTGTCTCGGTCGCCGCGCCACTGGAAAACGCGATGCCCGCCACGCTCGATTCGACTTTGGTCTACATTACGGCTGTAGGCTACGAACCCGCCGCCGTGGCCGCGGAACGAGTCTCAGCACTCGCCGCGCCGCAATCCATCTTCGACGCCGCGCGCAGGATGTGGGACTACTATTTCACCGCATTGGTGCCGCACCTGGCCACAAAAAATCCCGCACTCGACCGCCTCTACTATTACCTTTTCTATGTGGTGCGCTCCAGCCTCTTCGACATCCCTTACGCACCGTACCAGTATCCTTATACCTGCCCCTGGAAAACCGGCGCGATCTGGCAATGGAGTTGGAACACGTCAATGAATGCCGTCACGGAACGTTGGTTGAACGACTCGTCAATCTCCAAAGCCGGGATGCGCCTCATCGCGGCAAACGGGGGCGGGATGTACTTCGGGAGTTATCTTCACTCTTATCATTCGATGCCGCCGCGCAGCATCTTTGCCTGGTACCTCGAAGTAGACGCCGCGCAAAAGAAGTTCGACAACAACAAGGACTACGAATTCCTCTCCACCATCCCCTACACCGTTCCCAATGCGTTCCTTGGAGTGCGCGAAGTCTACCTGATGACCGGCGATGTCGAGTTCCTCAGAACGAACCTGCCGCTAATGAAGGATTACGAAGAGCAGGCGCGCCGCAGGGCGTCGCCAGGCTCGATCCTTACGCCCTTTCAGATGATGGTGGACGAGTTCGACTACTCCCTTCGCTGGAAGCCGGTGCAGAAGACTTTCACCAAGGGAGGTCTGCAGCGGGCCTTCGACCTGCCCGTGGAGATGGTGGACGTGAACTCATACCTCTACGAACTGCGCCGCATGCTGGCCGACGCTTACGATGATTTGCACCAGGCGGCCGGCGCGCGCGAAATGCGCCAGCTTGCCGACCGTACCGCGAAGGAGATCAACGCCCGCTTCTGGGACACTGCAAAGAATTTCTACTGCGATACCCGCCCCGATAACCATGCCTCCACCGGCGTGCGCGCCATAAGCGGATTTGCTCCACTGTATGTCGGCGTTGCTCCGGCCGCGCAACGGGCGAAGCTGATCGAAGCGTTGAACGATCCAAAAGGCTTTGGCTCGCCGTATCCGGTGCCTTCCATTGAGATGGGCCACCCCGATCTCGATCCCAAGCTCATCACCTACGGCGGCGATTCGCTGATCACCACCGGCGTTTGGACGCTGGTCAACGCGCTGGCGGCGAACCGCGAAGAGGCGTTGGCCGCAAAGTATCTGGCGCGGACAGTGGAGATGATGACCAAGGACGGCGTAAGCTCGTCGTATTCATACCACACCATTACCGGTGCACCGAATCAGGCCAAGCACACGTTGTCCACGCAGTCAGCCATCGTGAACGACCTGATCGCGCGTTACGTAGTGGGCCTCACGCCAGTGGCTGGCGATGAGATTGAATTCAACCCGATCGCGGCATCTGTTGCCGGGGGGGCATTGCATTTCGGCCCGTTCCGCTATAAGGAAAAGCATTGGATCCAGGTGGATCAGACTCGCGCTGGGTGGCGCGTTACTGTCGACGGGAAGTCCCTTCTGCTGACCTCGGCCAAACGTGTGTTGATTCGGTTGAAGGATGCCCAGGTAGTGGCTAACTTACAATAGAGACCAAGACTCGTCTGTATACGGAATCGCATTAGAGCGCGCGTGAAGTCGCCGATGCCATTCGCTACTGGTGCGGGCGACGGCCGCATCGATCTTCTCACCGGCGTCAGCGACTGGCGCGACTACGGTCGGGACGATGCGTTCGATTCCCACGGACGGTGGATGCGCGGTCCTTTGCACGGCTACATTTATCTACATCGCAACATCGGCACGAATCGGGAGCCGCGCTATGCTCCGCCGGAACTCCTGCAAGCGGCGAAAAAACCCATCGATCCGACCGCCGTCGAGTGATCCCGTTCCCGCTTCAGCGCTCGCTCGAAGATCAGGCGACGGGCCTCTTTTGTCGGGACATAAAAAAGGCCGAACACGCCAGATTTGGTTCTTCCGAGGTAGCGATTGAGAGGTACCGTGAGCATGGTGGGGACCGAGTCGTCGCCCAGATCGTTTGTTTAATATCATAGATTGAGAGACTTAGGGCCAGATTTTTGCGACCTGACATGCATTGCAACGTGAGGTCTACCCTCATCCGACACCCTTTGGCACACGGCCATTTTGATGCCGAGAAGCGACAAAACTCCGGCATTTGATGCTTTTCGAGGGGCACTTCAGGCCGTTTCGGCCAAATCTCCGAGGCGTCAAACAGA
>JANXXL010000008.1 GCA_025350625.1 Bryobacterales bacterium
AATTGAAAATGTAACTGTACAACAACGGCAGAAGCAGCACCGCGACCAGCAGCGACCGCTGGCCCGTCAGCACCCGGTTGAGATAGAGCACGCCACTGTAAAGAATGGCGCAAATCGCCATCGCAATAATCTTCCCCGCCAGCAATGGCGGAATGAATCGCAAGCGGCCATGCGGCCGGATCACAATCGAGCGGGGCAAGATGGGTGGTCCGCGCTAGATGGGCGGCGAGCCGTTGTGAACACGATACACTTGCTGAGATGCTCCCAGAACGGACCATAGAATCATGACTGAACACCCGGCGGAAATCACTGCACCCGCTGTCGAACCTATCTTCAACCGGTGGTTGATTCCGATTGCCGCCGTTGCGATCCACATCTGCATCGGCTCGGTCTATAGCTGGAGCATTTTCAACAGACCAATCGTCGCGCTGTTACCTGGCCAGCCGTGGTGGTTCAGCCCTCCCTACACGACGTTCAGCACCGCGCTGGTGTTTCTGGGTCTTAGCGCCGCGTTCTGCGGTCCGTGGGTGGAACGGCGCGGTCCGCGGGTGGCGGCTACCGCGGCTGCATTGCTGTTCGGATGCGGACTCATCGTCGGCGGAATCGGCCTCGCCCTAAAGCAACCGGTGCTGGTGTTTCTGGGGATGGGTGTGATTGGCGGCATGGGATGCGGACTTGGCTACATAGCCCCCGTCGGCACGCTGGTGAAATGGTTTCCGGACCGTCGCGGGATGGCCACCGGCATGGCGATCATGGGATTCGGAGGAGGAGCGTTTCTCGCCGGGTACCTGAATCTTTCTTTGATGAAGACGTTGGGCGTAGCCAACACCGTCGTCGCTTTGGGTGCGATGTATTTCGTCCTGATGATGATTGGCGCCCGAATCATCCGGCGGCCTCCGACCGGCTGGAACCCGGAAGGTTGGGTGCCGTCCGCTCACAAGGACAAGATGATCACGGATCGCAGCATGACCCGCGACCAATCGATCCGCACGGTTCAGTTCTATCTGCTGTGGGGGATTTTATTCATCAACGTCACCGCCGGCATCGGGATCCTTGCCCAGGCGTCCCCGATGATGCAGGACATGTTCTTCAAGACACCCATTCAGGCTGCGGCGGTGGTTTCGTTTATTAGCTTGTTTAATGCAGGGGGGCGATTCTTCTGGGCCTCCTTGTCGGACTACATCGGCCGGCGCAACACCTACGTTCTCTTCTTTCTAACGCAGACCGGGCTGTTTCTATTGATCCCGAGCTTGGCCACGCAAGGCGATTGGATCGCGTTTCAAGCCGCGCTGTTCGTTATTTTCAGCATGTACGGCGGAGGATTCGCGACGATCCCCGCGTTTCTGGCCGACATGTTTGGACCGGAGAACGTCGGCGCGATTCACGGCGCGGTTCTCACAGCCTGGAGTGCGGCCGCTATCGCAGGTCCGCTCATCATCACGGAGCTTTCCGCCCGCGGCAGAGCGAGCCTTGCGCCGGGAGTGAGCAAGATCCACATCTACGACAGTCCGCTGCAAATTCTGGCGGCGCTGCTGGCGGTTGGCTTCGTGCTTACAATGCTGGTGCGGCCGGTTCGCAATACGAATTAGTGACTATGTTGTGAGGTCGTGCGCCGTTCTGGCAAGAAATTTCTTGAAGGTTGGTCCGCGAGCAACGTCTACGGGCCTTTGGAGGCACTCTCATAGAGGCTGCAACTTTTGAATTCTGAAATTGTTTGGTTCCGGCTACGCCGGGTAAAGACCAATACAGTTCACTAATCATGCGGCATCCCGGCGCCTCCCATAACGGCGTTTGAGACTTTGAACGATTGCCGCACTACTACGCGTAGCCGACTACGCGTAGTAGTGGATTTGTAAACGCTCCGACGTCAGGCAGGGTTTATCCATAAGGAACCAGCGGCGGCCCAATCGTAATGGGCGCACCTAGGATCAGCCTACCGGTCCTTCAGACTTTCGCGGCTGGTTTCCAGGGATAGAACTTTGCCTTGGTGACGATGTAATTCTCATCGAGTGCAGGCTCCAACAGCAGCAGGGCCGCGATGCGCCGGACTATGTGCATGAACTCTCGGGCCTCGTCTTTGGAGATGGCGCGCCGCAGCACTTCTTCTTCCCGGTAGCTGAGCCATTTCTTCAACACCTGATAGCCGCCGATGGCATATTCCCAGACGGCTTCGGGCACGTTGCTCCAATAGGTCTCGTTGTTAAGGTAGATGTCGATGGTGCTGCCGCCCCAGAGCATCATCGCATCTTCGGCGGAAAGGCCAAGCTCTGCCGCGCCTTCGGCGATGGTTGCCTTTTCTTGTTCGGTAAACTCGCGCTTCTTTTCGATGCCGCGGCCTGGCATGACAATCTCTTTTTCCCGTTCCTCGTCCTTGTGCAGATGTCCCCAGCCTGCAGTGATGGCAAGGCTCAATTCCTTCGGCCCTGTCACGCGGCCAAGGGTGCTTATCTCTTTGCGCAGCTTGCCGTTCGTCACACCAAGCGCCGGTTTCTCAATATCGAGCAATCGTGCGGCCTGCTCTCCCAGAGCGGCGGAATGTTCGAGCGCGGCCAGATCCTCCGGCAACGGAATGCGCGGCCAATCGGCGCGGACGGATGAAGCATGCTCGGCGAGATAGAGCGGCGAATAAATAGTGGCGAGGCAATGAAGCCACACGGCGCGGCCGAGCGTAGCGTTTTTGTCTGGGTCGATGGGAGTCAGCGTCTTGAGATAGGCGCGGGTCTCTTTCGAAAGGTTCGCCGTGGTCTCGTTTGACGGCGGCAGATGCTCATAGATGCTTGCCTGGCCGCTCGCTTCAGCGGATACCTCGGCGGGTGCCGTGCCGAGCCTGACCGGGATGGCAATAGCGTTCGGCCGCAGGAGATGGTAGTCAGGCAACGCGGAGGTGAAGAACGCAGGCCTGCCTTCCTTGGGGCGTTCGGCGAACCGGCGCACGATGAGGAACGATTCTTCTGGCGCGATCTGCGAAATGAGCTCGGGCCGGGCGCGATTCCACAGAAACGGAATGCTGCTGTAGTAGCACCAGCGATCATCGAGCGGATAGAGTGCGTATCGCTTAAGGCGGATTTCGTCGAAGCCTTCGGCGCGCTGAAGCCGGGCGCGTGTCACAACCGGGTCAAACCCGGCGGCCTTACGCGATAGAGGATTTCCTTGAGCAGCAAAGGTAGCCCCGTCGATATCGGTATCGAAATAAGTCTCCATGCGCTCCTGAAGCGCGTCGCGTTCGTGCGCCATCAGCGCACCCTGGCGCATCTCCTGCAGGCCGGAGATAGGCTCCGCATCTGCAAGATCCACCACGAACGGCCAGTCGGCGTAATTGACTTCCGTCGTGGAAGGCCGGAAGGAGAAGCGGTTGGCCGCGACGGGCTGCACTTCCTGATATTGCGCGTCGAAGTCCTTTTCGTCCTCCAAGGTCTTAAGCAGGAGCTGCCGCTTGTCCGCTCCCCAAAATTCGCGGTATCGGACGATGGGGACCGAATCGGTGTCGGTTTTAGCGAACAGCCCCACCGATGTACCAAGCCGGATGCCCTCCCGGTTATATTCCGTGGAAAACACGCTCGGGTCAGGCTGGCCATCGGGCGTCAGCTTGCCGGTTTCGCGGCTGTCGCCATTGAGGCAATCGATCCAGACGTAATTGAATTCCTCGCAGAAACGCTTGCGGACAACGACGAAGGATGGATCGCTCAGATAGGAATAGCTCGAAACGTAGCAGACGATACCCTTCTTGGTCATCTCGGCGATCCGCCGCTCGCCCAGCCGCAGGAAGCGCACGTAAAGCTCGTCGAGATTGTATTTTTTGATCTTCCAATCTTCGAGCAACCGATGTTTGTATGGCTCGACAATCCCCTGTTCCTCTTCGGGACTGACGCCGGAGAATGCATAGTAAGGCGGATTGCCGAGAACGACGAGGATGGTTTTCTCGCGTTTCACCAGCTCGGCGGCATCGCGCTCCTGCTCCATCTCCGGGAAGACGAGCTTCTGCTTAGGGCCTTTGGGCGGATTCCAGCCGGTCAGCGCGTTTGTAAGGTAAACGCCAACACGCTCGTGAAGCTTGTGTGATAGCGGCGCGCCGAGATTCTGCAGCACGAGGCCGAGCTGCAAGTGCGAGACGACAAAGGGGGCGGGCAGCAGCTCGAATCCGAAGATGCGCTCCATGGCGGCCGTCTTGACGTCCTCCGCGGTGAGGGCATCGCCGCCGCTGGCCTTTAGCGTCTTTTCGATCTGCAGGAGCACTTCGACTAGAAACGCCCCCGTGCCGCAGCATGGGTCGAGGACGAAGACATTCGGATCGGCAAAGCCATCCGTGACCCCGAGCTGGTCGCGCAGCACGCGGTCGATGCGCGAGACCATGTAGCGGACGATTTCCGGCGGCGTAAACCAGACGCCCAGCCGCTTGCGCAGCACCGGGTCGTACGCGGCAAGGAACGGCTCATAGAAATACTGAACGGCATGGTGTTCTTCGAAGTTGGCAAAGAACGCATCGCGGTCCACCCTGTTGAGCGCCGTCTGCGTCCAGTCGAGCACCTCTTCGAGCCCGAGGGCCTGCAGCTTGGTGGGCGTGGCGAGCTGGTCGAACAGCGTGCGGATCATGGGCACATGCAGGGACCAGGCCGCCTCATGCCAATTGAATTTATCCTTAGGGCCTGTCGTCGGCCGCTTCGACCAGAGCACCCATGCCGAGAAGACGCCGTAGAAAAGCGTCTGGACGAGCGAAGAGCGGAAGAAATGTTCGCCGTCCGTGCCCGTGAACTTGAGGCCGAGCGCTTCCTCCAGCGCGGAGCGTAGCGAAGCCAGTCCGGGCAGGTTGGCTTGCGTCTCCATGCGAGCCTTAGCATCGCGGGCGTAGGAGGCCAAGAACCACGCCACTTCCTTCGGCGCCGAGAGAGGTGCGGCCTGCAGCAAGACCCGGATCAGGTATTCATAGAAGGACGCGCCGATAGTCTCGTAGAGCTTCTGCGGGTTGGCGATGGCCTTCCAGAAGTCCTTGGCCGATTTGGCGATGGTGAAGACTTCGAGCTGTCGGGGTTGGCCATCCACGCGAGCCATGATAATGAATTCCCGAAGATTGGTCACCAGCACGAGTCCATACTTGGCGATGTATTTGGTGACCTGCTCGGTTGCCGCTGTCGCTGCGGCATCGGCCGCCGGGGCTTTGATTTCGATGACTCCGCGTGAGGGAATCAGTCCGTCGGCAATCGGATCGGAGGCGGCGGACTTCTGGTCGGTGGTGATAAGAGCGCCATCGGGCAGGCCCGCACCGATGCTGTGCGGATGGACGATGCAGCGCACGCGGGGTTTGAGCGTCTTGCCAATGGCGTTCAGTAGGTTCGCCAGGTATGGGTAATACGAAGTTTCTTTTACGCCGACGCCACTCAGGTGAGTGTCTCGTAAATCCGTAAAGAACGTTTCGATTGGGCTCTGTTCAGACAACGTTCATTACCGCGCTTCCGGTGGGTATCATACTTCTGGATGGTACTACGCATTCTAGACCAAGCGAATGACAGCGTGTCGGCTGAAACTGTTGAAGTACGTTCGCGCTAAGCTTTCCGCAGGCAGCCTCATTCGCACTAGCTCTGGGATAGGGCCAAGGGTCTAGTAAACGCCCCGATGGCACTTTGACGAAGAACGCCCTTCCCGCGGAAGTGAATTCCGCCTCGACTCCCCAGAAGCCCCCTTCCGGGAGACACTTCTTTCAACGAAGCCGTTCTGCTGGTTCGGCGGTCAGGCAACAGGGCTATTCGCCCCTTTCAATGCGTTAAGTGGACAGTATTTGTGTTAAGACGCAGGCGGATGCAGGCGGTGCAGCGCCTCGACGGCAATCTCGTGCAGCCCGCTGCCGCCTTCGCCGACATACTGGAAGGCCTGCTCCAGCATGCGCCGTTCCCAGAATTTCTTGAGATGATCGGCGACGCCCTCAATCGCTTCTTCGCGCGGATAGCTGGCGAAGAACACCGCAATCTGGTTGGCCATGTGAACCATCTGATCCGGCTTCATGGTTCCTTCGC
>JANXXL010000047.1 GCA_025350625.1 Bryobacterales bacterium
TATGCTATTGACGTGGGTTTCAGGCCTAGGCAGAAGCGGCGACGGCTTTCCAGCGATGCGGGAGCAGTTCCTCAATCCGATTGATCGGATGCGTGGCGATCCGCGAGAGCACATCGCGAAACCAGGCGAAAGGCTCGACCGCATTCCGCTTGCACGTCGCGATGAAGCTCAGCAAAACGGCCGCCGTATCGCCCCCGTTGTCGCTGCCGAAGAACGTCCAGTTCCCGCGCCCTATCGCGATATCGCGATTGGCCCGCTCGGTGGCGCCATTGTCGATCTCCAGATCGCCGTCCTCCAGGAACCGCGTCAACGCCACCCACTGGTTCAGCGTATAGCGCACCGCGGCTCCCGACGGACTCTTCGGCAACACATCCTCGCGGATCTCCAGCAGATACCGGTGCAGTTTCTCCATCACGGGGGCCGATAGCTGCCGGCGCAATTCCAGCCTCTCCTCCGCCGTCAGCCCTTTGGCCCGTTCCTCAACCGAGTACAAACGCCCGATCAGGTAAAGCGCCGGCCCCATGCGCTGTTGATCGGAGTCCAACGCCTTTATGAAATACCGGCGCGCATGCATCCAGCACCCCACCTCGGTCAACCCGCGCGCCGCTTTGAAGAACGCATCGTAGACCGAGTAGGCATCCGCTTGCAGATATCCCCGATATTCTTCCAGAAACTTCACCGGCCCATCTCGCCCTCGCGTCGGTGTGTAGTCGTAGAGTATGACCGGATGTTCCCCATCTCCCACATACGGCCAGATCCGCCCGGTCCGCGCGAATCGCAACTTCGGGTCCAGCACTTTCACGCCCGTGTCGTCGGTCCCAATCACCTTGGACTCAAACAGCACTTTCTTCCCCGCTCGATAGAGAGGATCGAGCAGTTCGGCTATCGTGGACCCCAACCGCCCATCGTCTTGCGCGAGATCTCCACGCCGTGACGTTCGAAGATCTTTTCCTGACGGTGGAGCGGTTGATGATCGGCATACTTGGCCACGATCACCTGCGCCAGCAAACTCGCTCCGGCCGTGCTCTTCTCGATTGGTTGCGCCGGCTTGTCCGCGGTCTTTACCGTGCAGTCGCAGGCATACTTCAGACGCACATCTTCGATCACCTTCAACGAAGCCGGGATGTATTCGTAGCGTTCGCTGGTTTCTTCCGCGATCAGATGCAAATCCTTCCCGCATCCGCCGCAGTGCTTGTCCGCTTCCGCCAGGTCGTGCACGATCCTCTGCCGCACCAGATGTTGCGCCAACGGCTGCCGCCCGCTCCGTTTCTTGACGGGCGCTTCGGGCGTCTTTGTTTCCTCGCCCGGCCCGTCAGCCGCTTCATCCTCGCCGGCTTGTTCCGGTTGCCTCGCCTTCCACAACTCTTCGAACAGAGCCATTTGATCTTTCGAGAGCTGTTCGCTTTTGCGGTTGCGTTGCGCATCGAGCAGCTCGCCCAGCAGGCTCCGGTACTTGTCTTTTTCCGCGCTCTGGTGCTTCAACTGCTCGCATAGATCGAGCACGATCTTCCGCAACACTTGAATGTCTTGTGGCAGAGTGTTGGGGTCGAGGGGCGGCACTGATGGCAGCATAACCGCGATCGCCGCCGTTTTCAAGCAAAATCAAAAGAAAGAAGAATTGTTTTATGCGGCCGCGCGCCGGCACCTCTTGCGTCGCGTGGCGCTGGTCAGATCGATGCCGCTGAGCAACGCTCCGAGCTCTTCGATGGTGATCTCAAAACGCCGCGAGCCGGGTTCCGGAGAAGGAATGGCGTAGCTGCCCGCTTCCAGCCGCTTGGCCCATATGGCGAATCCATCCCGGTCCCAGTACAGGATTTTCAGCCGGTCTCTGCGTTTGTTGGCGAATAAGTAGAGATGGCCGGCGAAGGGGTCTAACTGCAGATGGTCGCGCACCAGGGCGTGCAGTCCGTCCAAGCTCCGGCGCATATCGCAGGGGCTCAGGCATAAATACACACGCACGCTGGCCGGCAGGTGGATCATCGCCGCACCGTGTGCAGGACGAGTTGCAATGTGGCCGCGTCGACGCCGTTGCCGATGCGCAGCCGCTCGCCGTTACCCAGCATCAGCTCCAGGGCGCAACCCGGTGCCGAAGACGCTACCGTTTCCAGAAGGGCGAACTGTGCCGGCTCGCTGGTTCGCAGCCGTATGCGCCAATGATAGAAGGAATGCACTCCGATGACGCGCTCTCTGCAGAATGCCCTTGCTGTTTGGCCGCTGGCTTTCTGCTCGGTGATTATGCGGCTCCAATATTCGTACTTATCGCCGGTCATCCTCCCAACATGCCTTACCTTCAGCCACCAGTGGAAGGGTGGTTCACCAGACGCGTACACTACAACGCCAATCATCGTAGCCTGGAAGGCGAGATGGACAGCGCTCAGCTCACAGCCACGGCAAAGGAACTCATGGCCGAATGCCAGCGGCTGCGCGATGAGATCGGTCGACTACGTCAAGTTCTCATCGACAACGACATCGATCCGGATCCGATCGCGCCGCAGCGAGAGGCGCCTTCGCCATCGCACCCTCCGAGCGTCAGCCTAACGACACGGCAGAAGATCGACCTTTTCCGCTCGTTGTTCCGTGGTCGTGATGACGTTTATGCAGCGCGTTGGGAGAGCCCGGACGGTCGACACGGGTACTCTCCCGTCGCGCAGCGCGACTGGAAGGCATTCAACGCCGCAT
>JANXXL010000071.1 GCA_025350625.1 Bryobacterales bacterium
TTCGCGCTCGGCGTACCAACGGTCAATGTCCGCCACTCCAACTTCCAGTTCCAATGCTGTCGTTACACCATCGGCAGCTTTGGCCGAATAATTCGTCGCATCCTGTCCATGCTGATGAAGATCGATGAAGCCAGGGGCGACGACGAGTCCCTTCGCATGGATCACCGTGCGCCCTTTAATCGGTCCGGACGAAACAACGCGAATCTTGCCAGCGGTTATGCCGACATTGCGCACTGCATCAAGCCCGGACTCCGGGTCCATGACGTGACCGTTCAGGATGGCGACGTCATACTCCTCGACCGCCGCCGGACCCGCCGGGACGGCTCCTATGGCCAAGAATGGAAACAGGAGGATAACGAGCAGGTGCCAAAGGGGCAAGCCAACTTCGGTGAGCTTCATGAATTGCCTCGATCAGAACGTATCCGCGAATCGCACTCAGTACAGCACGGTACTTAGTTTCGACGCAACCCGGCTTCAGGCGGATGACGGGCACACGGAAGTTGTTCAAGCCCCAATGCGGGCCAGAAGTCGGCTTCGAGGACACCGAGTGAAGACAGGTCAGCCGGAAAAAGGACGCAGGAAGTGATCTCCTCGAACCCCGTTTCTGGCCAGTTTCCGGATGGCCGACGATCCACGAATTGACCTGGTCCGACGTAGAGTGATACGCCTTTTACCAACTTCGGGAACTCCACCTGACAGTTGACCCGTACTTCTCTCGGGAGTACTCTCTACTGCCATGAAGAATAGAATCGCAATATTCTGCTTGACGGCATCGATCGCCTACGGACAGTCTGTTGGCCCAAAGGTTTTGGTGCTGGAAAGAAACGAGGGCGAAAAACGCGTCCGGCTACCACGCGAAGGCGTGGCAAATAAGCCAATCGAATTCATCCTGAAGATCACGCCCGAGAGCACCGGATCTCAGCACTTGGTATTAGGTACCCAGACAATTCCACCTGGCGGCACCGTCCCAAGGCACCGACATCTAGATCAAGATGAGGTCGTCGTTTTGCAAACCGGGAGTGCGCGCATGACTCTTGCCGATAAGGACTACGATATCCACGCCGGCGGCATTGTGTTTGCACCCGCGAATACCTGGATGGCGCTTGAGAACACGGGGACTGAGGACATCCAGTTGATTTTCATCTATTCCGCACCAGGATTCGAGCGTTATATGCGCTGTACTTCGACGCCTGTTGGGCAGACTGCTCCGCCTTTGTCTTTAGACCAGCTGCGCGCCTGCGCGAAGGCTGGGCATGTCGAGTATCAGGGGTTATCGAGCGCTTCGGCGAGGTGACGCAGACGCGCCGCAAGGGTGTTGACACCATGGATTGGGCAGATCTGAGCCAAGAGGAGGGAACGCCACTGGCGTGGCAACGCTCGACTCTGGTTTTGAAACACTAACCTTCTTGTCGCTATCAGGCGTGGCTGTTGAAAAACTCCTTCGCCCGAAATTCGCAAAAATAAAATTGCGCGAGGATGCCCTACAAGCGACTCTCTGAATTTCCTAGACATTTTCTATCCCCCAATTTTGGCTGTTTGGGAGGAAACTGGAGTTTTTCAACAGCCACAGGCGATTACACTCAAAACCGGAACTGGCAGCGTGATTTTGGGCGGATGACGGGCAACTCTGACGTAATCGGATTAAGTAAGGTTTGCCGACGATGCAGGAGTTGAGTTCTTGCGTGGTTCCCCGCGGGCTCGTCCGCGAAGGCGATGCGTAGTGCACGTGTCCTTTGCGTTGCAGGCGGCAGCTTCTTCCTACGTCATGGGCGCGGTCCGCTGTCCCTCTGCCGTCGAACTGCAGCGTAGATAGTCGTCGAACCCCAGCGCGGTCAACACGAACGCGAGCAGGATCGGTACGGCTTGGTGCTAGACTCAAATCGCTTCGGCCAGATGAAGAGAGGCCTGCTCTCATGAAGACGGTGCACCAGGTCACCTACGAACTGCTCCGCAAGCACGAAATGACCACCGTGTTTGGGAACCCCGGTTCGAACGAACTGCCGTTCCTGAGTCAGTTCCCGAGCGACTTCCGATACATTCTGGGATTGCACGAAGGCGTCGTGCTGGCCATGGCTGACGGCTATGCCCAAGCAACCGGGCGGCCTGTACTTGTCAGCGTCCATTCAGCCGCCGGCCTTGGTAACGCCATGGGCGTGTTGGTCAACGCCACCATCTCGCATACGCCGCTGGTGATCATGGCCGGGCAGCAGACTCGCGCGATGATGGCGCTGGAGGCCCAGCTCACAAACGTTGACGCCACGCAGCTTCCGCGACCGCTCGTGAAGTGGAGTGTCGAGCCTCCGCGACCGCAAGACGTGCCGGCGGCATTGGCGCGGGCCATTCATACCGCCATGCTCCCGCCGCGCGGGCCCGTCTTCGTTTCGGTGCCCTTTGACGATTGGGCCGCACCCGCCGAGGATTCAGCCCACTTCTTGATGTCACGCCACGTCACCTCGACCGGTGCGGTGACGTCCACGATCATACAGAGCTTGGCAGCGCGTGTCGCCGCAGCGCGGAACCCAGTCCTCGTCGTCGGCGCGGAAGTCGACGAACCCGGTGCGTTCCAGGCGGCCGTGCAGCTGGCCGAGGCGAGCCGAATGCCCGTGTGGATCGCGCCGTCGCCGTCGCGCTGCCCGTTCCCAACCATCCACCCGCTGTTCCGGGGAGTTTTACCGTTCGCAATCGGCCAGCTCACAGAGAAGCTCAGGGGTCATGACCTAATCCTCGTCTTCGGCGCGCCGGTGTTTCGCTACCATCAATACCTGCCGGGCGCCTATTTGCCCGAAGGAGCGCAGCTCGTCGCCATCACTAGCGATCCCGCTGAAGCCGCGCGCGCCCCCTTCGGAGAGGCCATTGTCGCCGATCCAAAGCTCGTGCTGTGCCAGTTGGCTGCTGCCGTCGCGCGTTCCGAGCGGCCGCTGCCCCAGCCACGGCTGCGGCCCGAACCAGCGACCCGGACCGTGCCACTCAGCCCCGAGACCGTGTTCGACGTGCTGAACGAAGTCAAACCTAACAAGGCTGTCATCGTCAACGAATCGACATCCAACACCGAGTCCTTCTGGCAGCGCATTGGGCTCAACCGCGCGAAGAGCTTCTACTTTCCGGCTGCAGGTGCCCTGGGCTTCGGCATTCCCGCCGCCGTGGGGGTGCAACTCGCCGAGCCCGGCCGACCTGTCATCGGCGTGATCGGCGACGGATCAGCTAATTACGCTATTACCGGCCTCTGGTCCGCAGCCCACTATCGTGTGCCCGCCACTTTCGTGATCCTGCGCAACGACGAGTACGGCGTGCTGAAGTGGTTCGCCGGTGCCCTGAAGGCCACTGGCCTGCCCGGCATGGACTTGCCGGGCATCGACTACTGCGCCATTGCGCAGGGCTACGGCGTACGTGCCGTTCGCATCGCATGCTGCGACGAACTCGCCGCCGCCCTAGCGCGCTCCGTTGCCTCGGATTCCCCTTCATTGATCGAAGTCCCCATCCGCGCCGTAGGCTAGGCAGTGCCCGCGTGCAGACCAACTGGAGGGGTTTCGAATGGAACCCGGACCGTACCGAGGCAACATTCACTCAATTATTGATTGGTGGCATGGAGGCGATCGATCATGATGCGGAAACTCTACTCACGAAGAAAATGCACCACTGCAAAATCTGTCCTGCGCCTGCCAGACCTCGAGCACGCCAAAGCCGCAGTCTTGATTAGCCTCACCAGCCTGGACGCCCAACGAGCTTATCGTCACGCCATCGATGAATTCGTTGACTGGTATTGTTAGGAACCTCGCTAGGCTCTCAACAGAATTGTAGTGCTGCGCTATCGATCTCATCTCGAATCCCGTCAACTTGCACCTGGCACCGTCAATCTACAATCGAAGATGATAATATCCCGCAGTGTTATGACAACGAGTGATTCGATTCCTCAATATGCGCTCGGCAGCACGGACGCGGAGCACGAGCGTCTGATCTGGCAAGCTGAACGCTTCGCTCCTCTCACCGAACGATTATTTCGTGAGGCGGGCATTGGTCCAGGTCAACGTGTGCTAGACATCGGATCGGGAGTCGGTGACGTAGCTCTGCTGGCCGCGAGACTGGTAGGTTCTTCCGGAGAAGTCGTGGGAATCGAACGTGACGCACGATCGATCGCCCGCGCACAGGCCCGGGTGACGGACGCTGGCCTGCATAATGTCAGCTTCGTCCAATGCGATCTTTCCCAAATTCCAGACAGCAAATCCTTCGATGCCGCCGTGGGCCGGTTCATCCTCATGTGGCTTCCTGATCCAGTTTCCGTTTTGCGCTCGGTGTCTCGATTGGTTCGCCCCGGCGGAGTCCTGGCTTTCCAGGAGCCATATTGGGCGCCGCTTCTTTCGCTTTTGGCGCCATTGCCACTATGGTCTGCCGCAGCATCTCTGATTTACAAAACATTCCAACTTTCCGGAGCAGACCCTGACTTAGGTCCAGCGCTTTACCAGGCATTCCAAGAGGCGGGGCTCCCTGGACCAGCCATGCGTTTGGAGATGCCGATGGGAAAGGGTCCCGGGTTTGCGCAATGGTTTTACGATATTTTGTGTACTCTGCGACCGCAGATTCTGAAGTTCAACCTGCCGATCGGGCCCCTGGGTGATCTCGACACGCTCGTAGAGAGACTTCAAGTCGAGGGTAGGTTCTCGGACTCCGTTGTCTGTTTTCCGCCTCCCGTCGGAGCTTGGGCCCGCAAGCATGCAGACTAGTGTCCATACGCATTCAGCAAACAGGGTTACTTGTGTCAGCGGAGTCCTAGGCGTCAAGGGTAGCGAACCGATCAAAGGGACCGCGAACGTGGGGTGAGCGTGGCTATTGGAAACGTCGCTGCCGAAAACGATATCTCGACGAGAACGGTTCGCAGAATTCAAACGCATGTTATCCCGCTTCTTTTTCTCCTCTACATAGTTGCCTTCCTCGACCGCATCAATATCGGTTTCGCGGCGCTCACGATGAATACTGACTTGGGTATCACAAGTGCCCAGTTTGGACTGGTCACGGGGATTTTCTTTTGCGGTTACTTCTTATTTGAAGTCCCAAGCAATCTGCTCTTGCACAGAATCGGCGCGCGCATCTGGATTGCTCGCATCCTGATCAGTTGGGGTATCGTAGCAATGCTTACCGGAGCCGCACAGAGCGTGCCGCAACTGTGTGCGGCTCGTTTCCTGCTCGGTGTCGCCGAGGCCGGCTTCTTCCCCGGGATCGTTCTGTATTTGACCTATTGGTTTCGGCGGCGAGAGCAAGCGCAAATGATTGCACTGTTCATGGCGGCCGTGCCCGTCTCGAATATGCTGGGCGCTCCGGTTTCGGGCTTCATTTTGGATCACGTTCACTGGCTGGCGATCAGCAGTTGGCGTTGGCTCCTCATTCTGGAAGGGCTTCCGGCCATCGTTTGCGGTGTTCTCACATATTTCCTCTTGCCAAGCCGCCCGGCGGAAGCTGCATTTCTCACGCCGGACGAAAAGGGCTGGATTACCGCGGAACTGGCGCGAGAGGTACAAGAGAAGACCAACGAGCATGCACACTCGCCGTGGCACGGACTGTCTCACCGCCGGGTGTGGCACCTGGCCTGCATCTCTTTCACGTTTCAGATTGCGCAGTATTCGTTATTTTTCTTTATGCCCCAAGTGGTGAGATCGCTTTCGGGTGTCAAATCAAACGCTGTCACCGGCGTCCTAGTCATGGTGCCCTACCTCGCCGGCTTACTGGCGTTGATTGCCGTTTCCCGCAGCTCTGATCGCAGGATGGAAAGGCGATACCACGTGGCAATTCCGGCCGTCGTTGGAGGCTTCTTTCTGATGTCGTTGGGCACGACCAATTCAGTCTTCCCTTCGATTGCGCTGTGGTCCTTTGCCGCCATGGGAATACTAGGCATGATCAGCCCATTTTGGTCGCTCCCCAACGAATTTCTGGCGGGAGTTTCTGCCGCCTCGGGCATCGCCTTAGTCACTTCTATAGGGAGTTTGGGCGGGTTTGTCGGGCCATCCATCATGGGGGCAGTTGCGAAAGGAACGGGCGGGATCTACAGAGGTTTCGCCGTCGCTGGCATATCATTGTTTGTGTCAGCGACGCTTGTAATGTTCTTGCCAAAAAAAGAACCTCAGTAGGCAGTCGATCCTGGAAGGGCGCTCGCGTCGCCGTAAGGTAGTTGTCACTGTGAGAGGCTACCAGACGAGCCGCTTGATTCGCTCACCGATGGAATGGGTAGAGGTTTTGCCGAGTTGACCGCGAAGAGAACCGGGATGGGGCTGTGGACGCGGCGGCTGATCCGTGTACGGACCCGCACCCATGGTGGTATGGCAGGGGTCGGCGGGCAACCGCCGCCTCAATGCCTATCAAATCACGATGTCACCAACAACTAAATCAGGTCGTCACGATCAAGAGAACCTTCCAAGGCCCGTGCCGTTTCCGTGCCGTTAGCGCTGCATGGCATAGAACTAGCCGCGTTAGAAGCCATCTGCCGCAAGCTAACTACATAAAACTACGTTGAACGGTGGTTTCGAATCCCACTCTCTCCGCCAAGTTATTGAATATAAACAACTTATACGACGTTTCCAGAGCGCCACATTCTTGGTTGCTACTCTCTCGTTAGCCTTTAGTATCAGCGACATACAGGTTCCGCCCCGGAAGGTCCGTGCCAATAAGCCAGCGATGGAGCCTTCGGAGTTGTGTCGCACTCACATTGCAGGCGCCCTCTCGCCACCCGGTCACGGTGCGGCCAAATGGGTGACGGAGGGAATTCGACGGTGTCAGAAGACGTGCATATTAAGGATGGAGACTATCCGCACGCGGAGGCATGGTTCAGCTGGGTAGAACCTGCCCTGTCACCGGCTCCGACCGTTTCGGCTTCATTCCCTACCACCAGAATCTTTCATTGCGGACTCCGGATCGACGCACGTTCTTTCGACTAACTTCCCACAAGCCCGTTTCTGGCCAGTGTCCGAGTGGCCGACGACTCGCTCGGAATGCGGCCAACGTGAAGCCGAACGCCACGAGCTCATTTTGTGCCGCGGCTTGACCCATTGCTCTCTCCTAACGTGCGGAGCGAAGCGTGGCGAATTCGGCGATGCCGAGAACGACGGCGTAGGTGGCGAAGAGAAAAGCGCCGTAACGGCCGCCAGATGCTTCCTGAATTCGCGGCATGAAAGTTCCCAGGTGAGAAAGCACGACCGCTTCTCCGGCCATTCCGGGTATGGCGAGAAGGAGCATGGCGACGGCCCAGTTGGACGGGGCGATGTGACGCCAGCGGAGAATGAGGATGCAGAACGCGGCGGAGATGATGGGAGAAATTGCAAAGCTCACCCAATACCGTGCCGGTGTCGTCTCTAAAACGCGGTGACCGGCGTACGCGTAGTAGATGGTCCCCAAAATCCAGATGATGAGGCCGAGCGAAAGCAACAGCATGCTTTCTTGGTTCTTCATACGGGTTCCTCCGGTGTTAAGATGAACCATGCGGTACGTTAATATGTACCACGTGGTACATATAATGTACCACGCGGTACACCAGGAGGCAAGATGCGCCGCCGCAAAAAGCCGGATTTAGGCGTGCTGCTCGATCGGTGCCTGGCGGCATTCGTTCAGGCGGGCACTCTCGACTTAAGCCTCGACCAATTAGCGCGAAAAGCCGGGAGCAGCAAGCGCATGCTGGTTCATTATTTCGGCGGGCGCGAGAACATCGAGGAGCAGGCGATTACGCGCCTCGAAAGCCGGCTGCGCGCGCAATTTGTTCCCGAGGCATTTCCGCCGGGAGCGACAGTGCAGGCAGTTGTGAGTGCTCTCTGGGACCGCACGACTGCTCCTCAATCGAGAGGTGTGCTCTTGCTGGTGATGGATCTGTCTAGGCGCGCCTGGTCGGGCTCGAAACGCGCGAGACTGTTTTATGCCGAGCAGCAAAGGCTGTGGATCGAGCTCCTCATGAGGTATTTGCCCGATCGTCCGACCGTCGAAGAAGTGCTGCAGGCGTTCCAGGGAGCGGTTCTGTCGTTCTTGGTCACTGGAGATCGCGAGCCTGGAAGGCGAGTGGTGATGCGAATCCTCGAAAATAAAGAGAAGGTGTAGTCGCGCGCCTAAACGCAAGTCTTGCTGCATCGTTCCAGTTGACTGGCTACCCGGAAGTTAAGCCCCAGAACAAACGTTCAACGATGCGGGCCAGAAGTCGGCTTCGGGGAAATCGCGCTCGGACCTTGAGTGAATGACGGACAAACCAGAAGTTGGAATGAGGCACACCGGATGCCGTACCCGCTCGCGAATCCCCGAGGTTTCCACCAGTCGCTCAGCTGACTGGCGGCAGGCCAATTTTGGCGAGTAGTTGCCGGAATGCCGGATCGCCGTGAAGGCCCATGAAACCCCGGTCCTGGACGAGATTCAGCACGACCTCGTCATGCGACTGGACGCACGCGGTCAGGTACCGGATGGCTTCGCGCTTGTTGCCGAGTCGAGCCTCGGTCTGCGCCACATAATACGGCGACAACTTTCCCTGTTCATACATCTTCTTCTGTTGCGCAACCTGGGCTGCGAACAAGCCGGGCTCACCACTGTTCGCGAAACCATTCGCCGCCGCCTCCGCCACCGATGATTGCGCCGCATCGTGGGTCAGCATGGCATCTTTTTTCAACTCCACAATGTAGTTGCGATAGTCGCCGGTTTCGAAATAGGCGAATCTCAGGTAAACGTGAGGAGAAATGAAGTCTGGTTCGGCTGCCTCAAGCTGTTTCAGCAGTTGCAGTGCTTGTTCGTGATGCCCCGCCACCCATAGCAGCTCTCCTTTGTCCGCGAGGATGGACGAGGAGTCCGGTGCAAGTTTGCGCGCCAGATCAATCTCGGTCAAGGCTTCATCATGGCGGCCAATGGCATTCAGGAACGTCGCGTACCAGTGGTGGGCTTTGACGTTATTCGGATCGAGTTCGATGGCGCGGCGGAATTCTGTTTCGGCGTCTGCCGCGTCCCACATTCCCCAAAACGTGACAAACGCCAGCGAGGCGTGCGCTTCGGAAGACTGCTGATCCAACTCAACCGCCTTCTTCGCTGCCGCAAACGCTTTGAAGTAGGCCTCATTCCCCGGCATGGCCGAGAACTCCCGCAGCAGGTTGTAACAATCGGCGAGCCCGACGTAAGCGTTGGAATAGTTGGGATCGTGCGCAATGGCCTGCGTGAACGCATCCAGTGCCTGATGCAGGCTTTCGGGAGTGCGCTTGTTCCAGTAGAAGCGGCCTTTGAGGTAAAAGTCCTCGGCCTCGCGATTGGCGGCCTGATGAAGAGTCCCGGGGGCGGAGGGAGTCGATGTCGTGCTCGCTTTAGCGGCGCGATCACTGGGACGGAAAATCCACACGGCGGAAAGCACAGCCATCATCGGGAGCACAAACACCATCATGCGCCACGGCGGGGCCTTCGACGGCGGCGACGCTTCAGGAGTTAATTCTTGCGGCGGCTTATTTGCGTCAGATTCTTCCGCCACCGGTTCCACTCGCTGGATAGGTCCAATCCACCGGTAGCCACGGCGCTCGATGGTCTCAATGAAGACGGGGTTGTCGGCCGAATCTCTTAGCGCATCGCGCAGGCGCATGACGGCGCTACTGATCCCCTGCTCAAAATCCACAAAGACGTCTGACGGCCAGAGTGCCTGCCGGAATTCCTCGCGCGTGATCACTTCCCCAGGACGGGACAGCAACAGCGTCAGCGCTCGAAAGGGCAGATCTTGAAGACGAACTTTGATCCCGCTCCGCCGGAGTTCACCCGTGCGGAGGTCGGCTTCGAACACACCGAAACGAACGAGAGTCCGATCTGCCAGTGGAGACACCATAAAGGATAGTCACCGGGGAGTGGCCAGTCTAGCATCGAACCTCGTGCCGGAAACTGGCACTTTCGGGCGGGTCGAGGCTCCTGTTTTTCCGGGCAATCAGTTCACCTAACAAATTGCAAATAAACGCCTTATCTCGCCAGATACGCACCAGCCACCCACTATCCCCAGACCATTGACCGATATGCCTTTCCCAGCTACGGTCGCCGCAGCGTGAAGGCGGATTCCCCTTCAAAAAAATGACGCCGAGCGCACTCTCAGGAGACAAACTATGAAATCGAATTATCGCCCAGGTAAGTTCCCGAGCATGATGGCAATGTTGCTGACCATGCTCACAGTTGTCGTAATGTTCGCCGGGGTGGCCGTGCGCGCGCAGGGGCAAACTCCGACCGTGATCTACAACTTCCCCGCCTACAACGGAGATACCTGCCTACCGGAAGGCGCGCTTGTGCAAGGCCGCGACGGGAACATGTATGGGACGGGCGGCTGCCCACCCGGCGGGACCAATG
>JANXXL010000086.1 GCA_025350625.1 Bryobacterales bacterium
GACGGTTCAAATGCGCCAGCCACACGAAATGCTTGCGAGACTTGGCCTCGAGGGGTGGACAAAGGATAGCTACTAATAACGCAGACCGGGCGAGACCGGCTGACGGACGCGCAGCATAAACCGCGGATTCGATGGCCTCCCTCGCAACACACGGATAACCGTTCTATCTCCCTTGCGGCACAACTTCATCAGCACTATCGCCGCTGAAGGAATGCTCTGCTGCCCGTGGTATTCCAAACAGCCGGGCCGGAAGAGGAAAGCTTAACCCGCCGCCCAGATCAAGCGGGTGGAATTAGAGCGTAATCTTTTTTCAGAACGATGAGATAGAGGCCGACCTTCGCAAATCAAACTATCTCTGAGACCATCTTCCCGTACAATTCGGTGGGCGTTCTCGTCGGCCTGAGTGCAAGCAGCTGAGTTTGTCCTGGTTTAGACGATTTCCGAAATTACCTTGCCGTGAACTTCGGTCAGGCGTTCCTTGCGGCCTGAGTGCAGATAACTGAGTGCGTCCTGATTCAAGCCCAGCTGATTCAGAATAGTGGTGTGGACGTCGCGGAAGTGATAGGGGCTCTCCACCGCGCGGAGACCGATTTCATCCGTGGCGCCTACTACCGTTCCGCCCTTGATTCCGCCGCCGGCCATCCACATGCTAAAGCCGAGGTTGTGATGATCGCGGCCCTTGCTGCCCTGCGATTCAGGGGACCGTCCGAACTCTCCACCCCAGACGACGAGCGTAGTATCGAGAAGTCCGCGGCGCTTCAGGTCCTTCAAAAGCGCCGCCACGGGCTTATCCGTCTGGCTGGCCATGCGAAGGTGATTCTCCTCGATGTCGTCGTGCGCGTCCCACTGCAAGTTTCCGGTGCCGCCGCCGGAGACCGGACAAACGAAGCGCACCCCTTTCTCAATGAGCCTGCGCGTTAGCAGGCAGCGGCGTCCGTAATCGTCGGTCGGTTGCTTGCCGATGCCGTACATGTCCAGCGTTTCCCGGGACTCGGTCGATAGATCGAAAACCGCCGGCGCTTCGATCTGCATTTTGAATGCAAGATCGTAGGCGTTGATACGCGCGGCGTACTCGGCGTCGCCCGCAGCCATGTTGGCTTCGTTCAGGCCTTTCAAGAAGTCGAGCGTCTTGCGCCGCTCCGCCATGCTGATGCCCTTTGGCAAGTCCAGATTCAGCACCGGTTTGTCGCCCGGGCGGAACATGGTGGGCTGATAGATGGCCGGAAGAAAGCCATTGCCATACATCGGCTGGCCGGCTTCCTGCGCCCCGTGCGGGTCTGGCATCACGACGTAGGCGGGCAGGGAATCGCTCTCCGATCCCAAACCATAAAGGGTCCACGCGCCCATACTGGGGAAGCCCGGAATTACGCGGCCGGTGAACAGTTGATATTGCGCGGCCGAGTGGACCACCATGTCGCCGTGGCAGGAACGCAGGACGGCCAAGTCGTCCGCGCATTCCGCCAAGTACGGAAACAGGTCGGATATTTCAACGCCGCTCTTTCCGTGTTTCTTGAAGGTGCGCTTGGTGCCCAGCAGCTTTGAATCTTCATTCACGAACTGATACTTCGCTTCGCCGAAACTGGCGGGGCGCTTCTGGCCATTGAGTGTGTTCAGCAATGGCTTCGGATCGAAGGTCTCCATCTGGCTGGGACCTCCGGACATGAACAGGAAGATCACCGACTTCGCCTTGGCGGCCATGTGCGGGGCCTTCGGCGCCAACGGATTCAGATTCGGTGCGGTGCCTGTTGTTGCCGCGCGGAGCGCCTCCTGGTGCAGCATGGAGCCCACCGCCAGCGCGCCAAACCCGCCAAAGGCGTCACATAGAAACTCTCGTCGATTACGCGTAATGCGGATATGGTCGGACATGTTTAATTCACGTAGAGAAAAGCATTCAGATTGAGCATCGCCAGAGCAAACTCGCGGCGCGATTGTGTTTTCAGAAAGGCCAGCGATTGGGCCAGCTCTTTTGGATTCGGGGCGCGACCGGAGACCAGACGATAGGCGAGGTCGATCTGTTTCCGCGGGTCCGGACCCGCGTCGGCTTCCAGCCTGTTCATTAGAGCTTCGGCCTGTTGATTTGAAATATCGCCGTTCAGCAACTCTAACGCCTGCGGGGCGTGGGTGCTGGTGGCGCGGCGCTGGCAACTGGTTAACAGATCGGGTGCGTCGAAAACCTCCATGAAGGGCAGGTGCAGATTGCGTTTAGCGATGAGATAAACGCTGCGGCGGTTAAATTCAGAAACGTCTTTCGGCGGAGCCCACTGGCTGGGTTTGTAGAGCGCATTGACCAGTCCCTTGTCGATGGGGATCATGATGCTGGGGCCGCCTGCCTTGATGTTCAGTTTGCCGGAAACCGCCAGCATCGCGTCCCGGATCTCTTCCGCATCCAGCCGGCGGCGGCTGAATTTCCAAAGCAGCGCGTTCTCCGGATCTTTATCGGCTGCAACAGTATTGATGGTGGAGGAAGCCTGACGATAGGCATTGCTGTTCAGGATCATGCGATGCATCTGCTTGACGCTGAATCCGCCGGCGACAAATTCGTTTGCCAGATAATCCAGTAATTCGGGATGGCTGGGGCGCGTGCCCATGCGCCCGAAGTCGTTAGCCGTTCCCACAATGCCGCGGCCGAAATGATACTGCCAGATGCGGTTCACCATCACGCGGGCTGTGAGCGGATTGTCCGGATCGGTCACCCATTTGGCCAGTTCGACGCGCGGATGTTGCAGATCCTGGGGAAGCTCCGGCACCGCGTCGGGTAGCAGGATTCCCAATGGCCTCATGCCGACGGCATCGCCTTTATTGGTATATTCGCCCCGCGCCAGAATGTGGATGGGAGACTTCTTCTCCATATCGTCGGCGACGGTGTGGACTGCGGGAATCGGCTCCGGCATGTTTTCCTGCAGCTCTTCCATCTTCTTCAGAATTTCTTGCCGTTTATCCGGCGTGGTGCCGCGCATGGACATCTTTAGCTTCTTCAGTTCCGCCTCAATCGGTTCGGCCTTCGCCTTCCACGCGGCTTGTTCCTCGGTGGTCGCCCGAGGCAGGTCTTTGTCCTGCGCCGCTGCGAAATACGCCTGAATGCGGTAATAGTCGCTCTGGCGGATGGGGTCGAACTTATGATCGTGGCAGCGGGCGCAGCCCAGCGTGACGCCTAGCAAAGCGGAGCCGACCACGTTCGTCATTTCGGTAAGGACTTCATTGCGGCTGCTGGCAACTTCCTGGTTGCCCGCGTTCTTGCGCAGCGGGCCCAAACGATTAAAGCCGGCCGCGATCAACGTTTCATCTTCCTTGGGCGAAATTTCGTCTCCAGCCAGTTGTTCGGTGACGAACCGGTTGTAGGGCTTGTCGTTTTGGAAGGCGCGGATCACATAATCGCGATAGCGCCATGCGTCTTTGCGATGGGTATCGTATTCGAAGCCGTCTGTTTCCGCGAAACGAACTACGTCCAGCCAATGCTGGCCCCAGCGTTCGCCGTAGTGCGGGTTTTCGAGCAAACGGTCTACCAATTTCGCATAGGAATTTGGGCTCTTGTCTGCCACGTATTGTGCGATCTCGGCGGGCGTCGGCGGCAACCCGGTGAGATCGAAATAGAGGCGGCGGATCAATGTTGCGCGGCTGGCTTCAGGCGATGGCCGGAGATTTTCCTGCTGTAATTTGGCGAGGATGAAGGCATCAATGGGGGTTCGTGCCCATGCACGATCGGCGGGCGCGGTGAACTTCGACACTTCCGGATGGGCGCGGTTGACGAAAGCCCAGTGGCGGCGCTCCGAGGGTTTGTATGTTCCCAGCGGCGCGTTCGGGGCTGCGAAAAGCAGCACCGGCACTATCCACATTACCGACAGCAGTGTCTTCTTCATGGTCCTATCTGATTATCTACCTTTCCGCGGACCGTAACAAGGGGGTAAATCACTGTGTTCATTGAATCTACAGAGGACTCTGTATAGGCGCTTACGAGAGTGGATGTGAGACTATCGGGACTGAACACTATGACTGAAAATCTGCTTTCTGTTGTTGCTGAAATGGTTGCTAAGCCGGGCAAAGAGGGCGAACTGAAACGCCATCTGATTGCGCTGGTGGCCCCCACGCTGAAGGAGGAGGGCTGCGTCCAGTATGATCTGCACCAGAGCGCCAGCGAACCGGGCAGGTTTGTGTTTTATGAGAACTGGACCTCGCGGGAGATGCTGGACCGGCACTCGAAATCGGAGCATATTGCGGCGTTCCGGAGTGTGCGGGATGAGATTTTGGCTGAGCCGGGACGGGTGTTGACTTATGTCCGGATTGCCTGAAGAGCGCGAGCGGTGGCTCGCGCTCGGACGAAGGCGTCCGCCGTCCTAAGGCGTGCGGGCTGGGCGGCGGTGGAGACCAAGTAGCGCCAAGGCTGCTTCGCCGCCCTCTTTATTCATCTGCCAGTATTTCAGCCGGGTGGACTTCAGCAATTCGGCGCGTTCTCCATCTGAGGTTTCCCAGCGCAGGATGCGATGCGGCGCGGCTTTCTCGACAGTGAACTTTCGCTCGAAACCTTCGAACTTGGCGGAGTAGATCTCCGTGGCGTTTCCGGCGGAGTTGCGGGAGAGCGTGGCGTGCTTCCACGCTAACAGCTGATGAGCGTGACGCGCGGACTGGAGCGAGGGCAGCAGCATCACATCGCGTTTTTCTCCGGGAGAAAGCGCAGGCGCTGCCATCCCGCGGGCCCAAAGCGGAAGCTGATCTTCGGACACGCCGTCAACCGGGTAGCTGAGTTGTTTGTCCTGGTCCGCTTCGCCGTCGAAATAGCTGTGGGCCTGGGATCGCACGGCTGAGGCATCGAACAGCAACTGCTGATATACGTGGCCGCACCATTCCTGTTCTGAGAAAGATATTTTGGTGGGCGATCCGGCCGCGCGCCCGTTCACGGCGGTCAGCGCGGCGAATGTGCTGGTCATGTTGTTGTAGTCGTAAATTCCGGTCTGGAAATCCTGAATCAGATTCAATTTCATGACCGGGTATTGATCGGCGGGCGGATGCTTGCCATCGTCCGCTTTCACGCGAAGTTGATTTGAAAATGTCTCGCTGACGAAGATGGTGACCGCCACGCCTTTGCGTAATTGGCCGTAGCGCGGATAGGTGAGGTCATAACCCGACAACTCAGCCTGGCCGTCGCCCCAGGTTTTCCAGAATGCGTCGTCAATGGTCACGCCGCCGCAAAGGGGGAGGATCAGCAGGAGTACAAGTGCCAGTCGCATGACTCAATCTTACGACCCATCATTGAGTGAATGTGGCA